>NZ_JAIDKI010000027.1 GCF_029051885.1 Muribaculum sp. | reverse complement strand
CGGTCAATCGCCGGCATCTTTCCGCCTGCTCTTCGGTCGTTATGGAACCCCATAACTCCCTCATCACAAGCGAAAATGTGCTCGACGATTGACCGCCCTGACGGTAACATTTATTATTAAACAAGCTCTTAAACAGCTTCTAAGGGCATTTTTCAATATGCTCATAGGTGTAGGTCCGATAATAAAATACGCGGCAGCATCCATACATAGGGAGCTGCCGCGTTATTTTGCGCTGTGTGCCGTTGGATTATCGGATGATAGCTGTTACTACCTTGTCGGCATAAACACCGCGTAGGATGGATTTGAGAGCCTTTCGGCGCATAGTGCCGCTTTTTATTATTACGAGTATTGTTGCGCTGTCGGCGTTGAATGCATCCACATATGCGCTGATGTGAGAACTGTCGGGCATTATGACTATATTGTATGCTCCGCTCTTGAGCTGCGGCTGGAAGCGTGGAGACAGTATCGCGTCATTGTCCTCAAGATGGTTTATGAGATTTACCTGACGGCCGATGTGCTCAAGGCTGTCGGTCAGTTCGCCGACAATGTTGTTGCCATCGCTGTCGGCAAGATTGCATACGTAGATGGTTGTCTGCTCCGGTGTGGACAGAATATTAGTGCGAAGTCCTGTGATTGATGATGCATCGTCAGGTGATACCATGACAGCTCTTGGCTCGATATGCATCGAAGCCAGGTCGGTAGTATCCTCCACGCGGTTGCGCCACAGCACAAGGAATATTGCCAGGAATGTGGGGAGCGCGAAGCTCAGGAACAGGGCAATCAGGATTAAGATAATATTCTTGGTGTTGCTTACCTTTTCCGGAGTATGCGGAGGATCGATTACGAATCCGAGAGTAGATGTAGATGATACCTGAAGAGCTGCATTCTCGCGCTTCTGGAGCAGGAACATATAAAGCTCGTTTTTCATCGTGCGGTCGCGCATGAGATTGATATATTCGCGCTCATAGGCGGGCATCTTGTTGAGACGCGACTGTGCTGTGCCCATCAGGCCCGACATTGCTTCGAGCTGCATGCGGCTTTCGGCGAGCATACCGTCGACATTTTTAAGAATTGAGCCACGGAGTTCGTCAATCTGCTCGTTGAGCGCAACGAGCTGTGGATTCTCGCCTTTGGCCGAGCGCTCCAGATTTTTGCGGGCGAGGAGGAGCTCGTTGTACTTTGCAATCATCGGGTTGCCGAGACTCTCTACAACAGGTATGAGACTATTGGCCGACTCGGGATTTTCGAGGGTGGATTTTACCGTACGGTAATATTCCTGCTTGGTGCGTTCTACGGTTATGGCCTCGGTTTTGCCGACGGTGCTTTCGACAAGCATACTGGCTTGCGCGTCCATCCCTATAAGGTTGTTTTCCGACTTGAATTTCTCCAGTTTTTCTTCCGATTCCGACAGGTCGCTGAAGAGGTCGGCTATGCGTGCGTCGTAGAATTCAAGTTCGCTCATTGCATTCTCGGCACGGCGCTCGATGCGGCGGTTGTTGTACTGGTTTATGTATTCGGCAAGCACCGTGTTGCAGTATGCGTCGCTGCCTCCGGTGATAGAGATTTCGATTACGTCGGCAAGTTTGTCAACAACGTCGGTGCTGGTATTTTTTTCCAGTTTGAGAGCTGCTGTCTTCACGCCTGAGATTACAATGTCGATATCCATTTTCTTTCCGTCGAGTAGCGACATGTCGCCGGCGGTCAGTGTCACGGGACCGTATGGTGTGTCGAGATTCACGGGTAGAGTGGCATCCTTTACCTCGTCGAATGTAGTACGCCAGAAGAGGCGTCCCCTCATGGTTTTTGCATTGACATGCTGGTCCGGTGAAATTTCCACACGTATAAGAAATGGGAACGCCAAAGTATCAAGCACCGACTGGGGCATTGTGGCCTTTACCGGTGAATTGGGGAAAAGCAGGTGTTTCTTGAGTCCGTCGCGCTCGATGTATGTCGATGTAAGTCCGAGAGCCTTTACGGTGCGTACGGCCATGTCGTGAGAACGGATAAGGAATATCTCGTTGTCGACCGAAGATGACCCGAAGCCTCCGACCGAGAACATCTTCATCATACCCATAAGTCCTCCTCCTTTGCTTGCGCCGGAGCCGGTGTCGGATGTGCTCTCCTCTATCAGTACCATGGCTCTTGACTCGCAATTTTTCATTGACCTTACTACTAATATTGAGGTCAGTCCGACGATGCCGATGAATGCCATGATATAAATCCACCGCAGGCGTAGCATTTCGCGCCAGTAGCGTCTTATGTCAAGGGTGTTGTCAGTAGCTTTTTCCATTATATTTTGATTCTTTTTTTATTGTCGGTTGAGATGGTTGACGATGTATTTTCTATAGTTGCGTCATCGGGGACAGATTTGGCCAGTGAGCATATCATGCCCAGCAACATCATGGCTACCTGTCCGGAAGGCTGGACAAATGTTGTTGATCCGACACACTCTATAAGCATTGCCGAGATAATCAGAGCTCCGATTGAGAACTGATTGATGTATTGCATCGGATTTTTCCGAATCATCGTCCGTAAAAATCTATAAGTATAAACCCAGAAGGCGATGAATAAAATTACCCCTATTATGCCGAATTGCGCTAATGTCGGGTAGAATGCGTCGCAGATGAAATCGGGCATGTCGGGAGACAGACCATGTATGTTGTTGAGTCCATATTCATAATATAGCGACGAATAATTTTCAGCAGATGGAAAAGAGGCAAAAGAAGCCAGTCCCGAACCAAAGGGGAAATAATCAAACAATATCGTAAAACCATGCAGATACATTACCGGACGGGCGAAACTCTCCATCACGTTAGGATCGAAAGTATCCGAATTACCGGTTATGAAATAGAAACTGAATTTTTTCCAGGACACTGCTATGAATACTCCGATAAGCGAGATAATCATAGTCAGGTGCTTTATGTTTATCTGTTTTAATAACCCCGGTCTGTAGAAAAACATGAAGAAAATTCCGAGCACATAATACCCGTAGAATTTTGAACGTGTACACAGCAGTCCGCCTGACATTATTAAAAGTAGAATCAGTTTATCGCGGTTGACAATTTTGCCATCAGGCGTTATGCAGCTAAACCAATAGCATAATGCACATATATAAACAATGAGACCTGCGAATGACTGGTGCTCAAAAATCATGCCGGCCTTGGTTGGGCCCATCATCAATATTCCAATGGTGATTACTGCCACAAACAATGCGCATTTTTGGAGGAGACGCAAATCGCCGTCCGTCCATCTGGGTGATATTCCGAGGAAGACAAAAAACGGCACGTAAGGTTTTATCTCAATAAGTGCGTCTGTAAGAACATAGCGTGTAGTGTTGAAGTGTACTCCTGTCAGAGAATATACAATACATACGGATATTATACCAAGCAATATCCATAGCGGGATATAGTTTTTCCATCTCTTATTGATAATACTGTCGGTGATGGCTATACCCAGCAGAAAAACGGTTATGCTTTCGTCGACCGGTTTCAAGAATTTATGGCTGACGAGCAGAAGCATAAGTGCCGAGAGAAATAGCCATATGCATATCCGGTCGATTCGTATCATTTTTTGATTTGGAATAGTCTACTTTACAGTGAGTGCAATTACTAATGAAGCTATTACAGAAGCGGCACTGACGATTGTCGATATAGTGGAGAGTTTGAAGCTGTTGTTTTGATTGTATTTCGAGTTATCCTGTTTTATGCTGTTGGGCTCTACATACACGATATCGTTCTGTTGCAGGTAGTAGTATGGCGATGAAAACAAGGAGGTGTCATGTAGATTTAATCTCATATAGCCCATAGTACCATCAGGTTGTTCACGCATTATGATTACGTTATCGCGTTTGCCATATTCAGTCAGATCTCCGCATGCTGACAGAGCATCGATTATAGAAAATTTCTCAGTGGTTACGTTGACTGTTTGGGGTTCTTTCACCTCTCCGATTACTTTTACCTTGAAGTTTACTAGAGATACAAATACTTGTGGATTTTTGACAGTTTTTTCTATCTGTGATTTCAGGTAATTTTTTAGTTCTTCGATTGTCATGCCTTCGACATGTATTTTTCCTAATACAGGGAAGTCTATATCACCTTTTTTGCTTACGGTATATGTGAGATATTTAGGAGTGGCTGATGATGTAGTCTGAGTATTTCCAATTGAAGTAGATGTGATATCGGTAAAATCTTTACCGGTCACCGGAGTGGCCATAATAGTATTAAACTGAGCTGATGCCGACGGAACTTCCGAACTTACTACAATCATCAGCTCGTCCTGAGGCATTATTTTAATCTGATAATCGGCAGTCTGTATTGTTCCGCTCTGTGAATCATTTATGTTTTCAAAATATGCGAGGTCTTTTTGCGTGGTGCAGGCACAAAATAAGATAGATGATATCAATATGATAAGGATATGGCGAAAATGCATATACTCAGATTGTTTTTAAGTTTAATGTTATTTATTCTAAACGGTAGTTTGGACGGCTTTATTGTCGAAGTGATTTGATCGGTATGAATTTTTTAATCATGTTGTTAACTTCCGGCGTCTTGATATACTTATATTGGATTATTATGAAATATATGGTTGCAAATAAAACCCCTGTGGCAAAATGTATATAGTTATTATTAAATATATGGCCCATATACCATAGGGATACACCCATAGGAATATATATGATGACCTGTTTAATCAAATCGTATACAGGAAACTTTATTGGTAATAAATTCACCACAGCTTTCATAGATAGAATCAACAGAGTAATTTCCGCTCCAATCCATACAATCGCAGTTCCAATTGCACCCAATGGTCTTGCGAGTAGAATATTGAGTACAATTGTTATTAATGCCGAGATTGCAGCGTTTCGCATTAATATCTTATCTTTTTTATATGGCATCATTATCTGTTCGATTAGTATCTTGTTGTATCCTATGATAATAAGCAGAGGGAATATGAGTATCATCGGTATTATAGAACCGTTGAATTTAGGTCCACCTATTATAAAGATAATCTGAGGAGCAAGACATATGCCAGAGATTATGATTGGTATGGATAATGCAATAAGGGTATTCGTAGTTCGATGGATGAGGTTGATGAATTCGTCGATGTTTTTCTCTGAAAGAAGAGCCGACATGCGGGGAAGCGCTACACCGGTAAATGCATAGTAGAATGCAATAATCACGGCAAACATCTTTAATGCAGTAGTGTAATATCCTACTTCGGTCTCATTTGTGGCTATTCCCAAAAACATCACGTTGAAGGTATTGTACATACCTATGCATAATGAGTACAAACCAAGATATATAAATGGTCGGATATAAGATTTACACGACGAGCGATTAAATACAAATTTTATTTTCTTACGACCATATTCCCAGTTTGCAATAGCTCCGGCCACCTGAATTCCTACCAGTAATATATAATATTTCTCGTAATCTGAGGCTTGTCGAACCCATATAAATACCCCTATTACATATATGAATTTTATTATTAGGGAGCGGATACTTATATATTTGAAATCCTCAAGTCCACAGAAAAACCATTCGATAAGCAGGAATTTAAAAATCAGTTTTATTACACCGATGAATACCATTTCAGGATATTCAGAAAGTGCAGGAAGAAAAATATATGTAGCCCCTAAGGCCAGCAATGAAAGTATAGTAAATAGCAGGTTTACGAAAAATAGTCCGGAAAAAGCATTTGAGAGTCTTTCCGGATTATTTTTGGCAGATGCGATTTCTCTTACGCCTACCGACATCATGCCCATGGTTGACAGCATTATGAAATAATCAATTGTGCTGTCTACAAAATTTACAATGCCTACATTCTCCGGACCCAATACTCGTGAAATGTATGGGAATACGGCAAATGCCATTAGGTGATTGCCGCCGGTGAGAATAAAGTTGTATATGAAGTTTGTTTTAAGTGAGGGCATAATGAAATTCAACGACTAGATTATGCAAATTATTGTGGTTGAAGTATAAGTAACCGTTCCAAGTTGTTTTTTAATATTAAAATATTATCGCTAAGTAGTATAAAGAAGTATTCTTTTTAGATTAAAATAAAAACATTATCTTTGTGAAAAATGCATTCTATATGGAAAATTTAACTGATGGCACTTTGGGATATCTGCGTGATACGATTGAAAAATATGGAGCAGATGCGTGCATGGCACGGCCTATTTCGGCAAATGATTATTTTAGATGGGAGCGGAGGGATTCGTATCTGAAATGGCGTCTCCCACGTAAAAAAGTACATGATATTAATAAAATCATTGATATATCCACTCTTTCATTTGCATGGGATCAACAGATGCCATATCCTGTGGAAGTGCCTTGTTGCCATGCTTCTGCAATGGTAAAGAGCGAACTTGCAAAGAAGTGTCGTTTTGACTCTAATTTTAAAGGTTGCGCTTATCGGGAGGAAACGGATTTCTTTTTTAGGCTGAGTCTGGATTATAATGCCAAACTTATGTATGATGCCAGAGGGGTGCAAATGAATCTCCCGCCATCAATGTCCTGGAATTCAGGCGCACGTGCTGGCGGGTATGAAGTTTGGCGAGAATCGGCAATAGAATGCAATCGTTATTTTTTGGAAAAAAAACTGGAAACGTATTTCATCAAAATATGGGATTGATAAAAGTATTGATGAGATGGATGAGGAGTTTCGCAATAGTGTTCCTATAGAGAAGCCTGAGGATTCAAAGGTGAAAGAATTTCTAAAGAAATGTTATTTTAAATTATTTGTTTAACTTTGATGAAAGTCTTATTCATTGCCACAGAGCCAGCTCCCGGTATGCGACCGTTTGTTGCGACAATCATAGCTGCTCTTGATTCTTGCGCAGATTTTGATGTACGTCTGCTTGCCGTCAATAGGGGCAAGCAAACGTTCACTAATCTTATATCTCATGATATTTTGAGGAGTGTTGAATATCCATCAAATACTGTGAAAAAGGCATTATATAAGATATATCCTCGAAGCATAATAAAGGCCATAAAGGAGGAGATTAAAGAATATACCCCTGACGTCGTACATTTCATTACCGGAGATTTTTCTATGGCTTTTACATGTATGGCAGGAATACTTGACTTCCCGTTTTATTACACTGTGCATGACCTTTTTCCTCATGAACGTAAAGGACTAAAAGGGAATCTGTTTGATCGCTACATCCAATGGGGGAATGCGCGGATGAAAGATAAGGCTAAAGTGTTGACTACATCGTCTAAATTTCAGTTTGAATACCTGAAAGGGTTGGGAATGTCAATCGGATTTACCGCATTTCCTTCGTTAATTACTGATGCCATCAGATCTGGTAAAAAAGTCCCCAAGGAGATAGCGGGTGAAAAAAATTATATATTATTTTTTGGGAGTGTTGATTTATACAAAGGTACGGATTTGCTTGAGTCGGCATGGAAAGACGTGCGTAGTGCAGGAGAACATAAATTGATTATTGCCGGATGTGGCTTGGGATTGTCTTCAAAGAAGAATGATTCTATTATAAGAATCAATCGCTTTATTGAAGATGATGAAGTTCAGGAGTTATTCTTGAATGCCGGTATTGTCGTTTATCCTTATCGCTCTGCAACAATGTCCGGAGTTTTATCATTGGCTTATTATTTTAAGAAAAAGGTAGTTTGTTCTGATTTGGATTTTTTTATGCAATATCCCTCAGATAATACATTCTATTTTGAACGTGGCAATGTAAATTCCCTTGTCAATGCAATAGAATCTGCTTACATGGCTCCTTATGTGGATGATGGAGCATATGAAAAGTATTATTCAGAAAAACAACTGATTGAAGATTATTGTAGACTATATGAAATTGGTATGTGAGTCTCGTGTATTGTTTTTATTATGAGATTTGAATGTCATCTGTTCTTATTTCTCAAAATGTCACTGATGATATTCGAAAGATGATTGACAAAAGAGACGGAGGAACAGTTATTCCTAAGGTATTTCCGCAAGCTATGTTGTTGTGAGGCGATATTACTAGTTAGGCGTATGCTGTCGGCCCATTTTAGTGGGTCATTACTGGCTATAAGTCTGGCATTGGATATTTCGTCGTTTATATATCCTCTGGTGGTCACTGTGTCGGTCGTTACGATTGGTTTGTTCATTGCGGCGGCTTGAAACAGCACTATCAGGCCGGCCGGAGCTTCAGTGTCGAGAGGCAGGCATACGACTTCGGATGAGGCCATCTCATTGAGGAATTCATCGACCGGAATGTCATGCCGGCAGGTTACATTTTGAGGGAGTGAGGCGCCGATTGCGTTCCACACCTCCCCCGGCATTATCAGTTTGAATCTCATTTCGGGCATTGCCTTGGCTATATCAGCCATCATCTGCCAGTCACGTCCGTTTTTGCCTCCGCAGAATACGGTGTCGGGCTCCACAGGAGTCGTGGCAGCGATATCGGCAAGGTCATCATATACATACAGGTCGGGGAGGTGATAGTAGCTGAAGTCGCGTCGGAATTTGCGGTTAAGCCATTTACCATATTCCGGAGAGGTCACTGTCGCATGGAATCTTTTGGAGGAAAGGGCCCGCTTGTAAAGCCACGACGCAACTCTGTTTTTCAGAGTCGGCTTGTCTTTAAGAAGTATATTTATGGCAACGATATTGCGCTTGCGGCATGTGAGTAGCGCAATCCACCAGCATATTACTGCCTGTATGTCGAGGTAGCATAGCAATATATCGTCCTTGGTTGTCGTGTTTACCGCATGCCATGCGCCTTTTATCCACATAAGGGCCTTTCGGGACGCAGCCGGTGAATTGATTAGAATGCTCCCTTCCGGACGCGGATAATATGTTTCGCCGGGCTGGTCGATGAGAAAATATTCCATATTGCGGCTATAAAAGCAGGTTTAAGAGAATGTTTTGGATTTGGCTTATGTTAAGATTTAGAGAGAATTTCCGAGAATGTTTCAATCTTTCATTCAGTCCGGAAAGACCTCTAAAGATTTCATAAAGTTAAATTCAAAACATTCTCTAAAACTGTAAAAAGCCTGCGCCCGGTGTGTCTGTTGCCGGGCGGCAGGCTCAATGTGTTATTGGATGTAGGGGCTTTTGTCAGCCGATTTTGTCTACTTCGAGGTCGCCGTT
This sequence comes from Muribaculum sp., assembly GCF_029051885.1. Lineage (GTDB taxonomy): Bacteria > Bacteroidota > Bacteroidia > Bacteroidales > Muribaculaceae > Muribaculum. Next base: position 23,179 of record NZ_JAIDKI010000027.1, on the reverse strand, counting down.
GAGCACTTCGTGCCAGGGGAGACCCTGGGCGGCGATTACGGCCAGGAACGGATCGGGATCAAACTCCTCTACGTTGTGTACGCCGGGCTTTTCCCACTTGCCTGTGAGGAACATCATGGCGCCGGCCATGGCAGGCACGCCGGTGGTATAGCTTACGGCCTGCATGCCGGTTTCGCGGAATGCGGCCTCGTGGCTACAGTTGTTGTAGATATAGTAGGTAAGGGGTTTACCCTCCTTGTCCTTGCCCGATATGCGGCATCCGATTGAGGTCTCGCCGTGGTAGTTCTCGCCGAGGTCCTGCGGATTGGGGAGCACGGCTTTCAGGAACTGCAGCGGTATTATCTTTGTGCCGTTGTATTCCACCTCGTCGATGCGGGCCATGCCTATGTTCTGGATTACGCGCAGGTGGGTAAGATATTCCTGTCCGAAAGTCATCCAGAAGCGCGCGCGCTTGATAGTGGGGAAGTTCAGTACCAGGCTCTCGAGCTCCTCGTGGTAGAGCAGGTAGGAGTCGCGGGCGCCGATGTTGGGATATGTGAGCGGTGCGTGGATTTCCAGCGGCTTGGTCACCTTCCACTCGCCGGCCTCGTAGTAGCGGCCGTTCTGAGTGATTTCGCGGATGTTTATTTCCGGGTTGAAGTTGGTGGCGAAAGCCTTGCCATGGTCACCGGCATTGCAGTCTACGATGTCGAGATACTCCATCTCCGAGAAGTGGTGTTTGGCAGCATATGCGGTGAACACACCCGATACGCCCGGGTCAAATCCGCAGCCGAGTATGGCGGTCAGTCCGGCCTTCTCGAAACGTTCGCGGTAGGCCCACTGCCATGAATACTCAAAGTGGGCCACATCCTTGGGCTCGTAGTTGGCGGTGTCAAGGTAGTTGACGCCACACTTCAGACACGCCTCCATGATGGCGAGGTCCTGATAGGGCAGGGCTACATTGATTACCAGACGGGGCTTGTGGCGCTCGAAAAGAGCCACGATATCGTCTACGTTGTCGGCGTCCACACGGTCGGTAGTGATGTTGGGCGCGCCTATCTTTGCGGCCAGAGCGTCACATTTGCTCTTGGTGCGCGAAGCCAGCACGATTTCGGTGAATACGTCGGGATTCTGTGCACATTTGTAGGCTACGACAGTTCCTACGCCTCCGCAGCCGATGATTATGACTTTTGACATGATTATGTTTTGGTGATTCTGGTTATTTCTTGTCTTCCCGGGTCTGAGCCTTGAGCAGGTCGCGTATCTCGGTCAGAAGCTGTTCCTCTTTGGTCGGTTCGGCCGGAGCTGCCGCTGCCGGAGCTTCCTCCTTGGCCTTGATTGTGGCTTTCTTGAGCTTGTTCATCCAGCGGATAGCCACGAAGATACAGAACGCGATGATGAGAAAATCTACAATCGACTGTACAAACATTCCCCAGGTAAGCATTACCTCAGGATTGATTACAGTGCCGTCGGCCGCGGTCTCCGCCGCCTTGAGCAATATCTTGTGGTCTTTGAAGTTTACCCCGCCGGTGGCTATCCCGACAACTGGCATTATTATATCATTGACCAGCGATGTTACGATTTTGCCGAAAGCGCCGCCGATAATCACACCGACTGCCATGTCGATGACATTGCCTTTCATGGCAAACTCCTTGAATTCGGTAAGAAATTTTCCCATAAGTTCTAAAATATCAAAGTTAGTGCAAAACTACGAAAATTAACGGAATAATGCGCTCCGAGGTTCAAAAATCTTGTCGTAATTTCCCCAATCGGAGCCATTAAGGAAATTTTTCTTTTATTTTAAAAATATAGATGTGACGAATGAAAAATATTTATTACTTTTGCGGAGTGAAAGACATACGGCAATACCGTACCTTTCCGAAAGGCAGATAATAAAAATATCATAACCCAATAATTTATTGAATTACTATGACTAAAATCGGTATTAACGGCTTCGGCCGTATCGGACGTTTCGTGTTCCGTGCATCTACAAAGCGTGACGACATCGAGGTAGTTGCTATCAACGACCTCCTCCCCGTTGACTACATGGCTTACATGCTCAAGTATGACACCATGCACGGCAAGTTCGACGGTACTGTTGACTACGATCTCGAAAAGAGCCTTCTTATCGTAAACGGTAAGGCTATCCGTGTTACTGCCTGCAAGAACCCCGCTGAAATCGCATGGGGCGCAGTTGAGGCTGAATACGTTGTTGAGTCAACCGGTCTCTTCCTCACAAAGGAAAAGGCTCAGGCCCACATCGAAGCCGGTGCCAAGTATGTAGTTATGTCGGCTCCTTCAAAGGACGATACCCCCATGTTCGTATGCGGTGTAAACCTCGACAAGTATGTTAAGGGTACTCAGTTCGTTTCCAACGCTTCTTGCACAACCAACTGTCTCGCTCCTATCACCAAGGTGCTCCACGACAAGTTCGGCGTTAAGGAAGGCCTCATGACTACCGTTCACTCTACTACCGCTACTCAGAAGACCGTTGACGGTCCCTCTATGAAGGACTGGCGTGGTGGCCGTGCCGCTTCCGGCAACATCATCCCCTCTTCTACAGGTGCTGCCAAGGCTGTAGGTAAGGTAATCCCCGAACTCAACGGCAAGCTCACCGGTATGTCTATGCGTGTCCCCACTCTCGACGTATCTGTAGTTGACCTCACCGTTAACCTCGAAAAGCCCGCTACTTACGACGAAATCTGCGCTGCCATGAAGGAAGCCAGCGAAGGCGAGCTCAAGGGTATCCTCGGCTACACTGAAGATGCAGTCGTTTCAAGCGACTTCCTCGGCGACCCCCGCACTTCTATCTTCGACAAGGCTGCCGGTATCCAGCTCACTCCGACCTTCGTTAAGGTTATCTCTTGGTACGACAATGAGATCGGCTACTCTAACAAGGTTCTCGACCTCATCGCCCACATGAAGAAGGTAAACGGCTAATCAGCCCAACCCAATCATAAAGCATCAGCGCCCGCGGCCATCAGGCCTGCGGGCGCTTTTATTATATATGTACTTTCCGTGGGGATGCGAATATGACACGGTTGTCAATACGGTGTATGCAGCTGCATGCGTAGCAGGCGGCGGGAGGGGTGGAGTGGGGGATTCGGGAGGTGTTGTTACAGGGCCTGGTACATCGGAATGCAACAAATATGACACAGAATTGAAATATGTTGCCGGATATTTTTTTTATTTAGGATTTATTATGTAACTTTGTGAGCGAAATAAAACAAGGATGTGTAGGTGATTGATTGTCAGAATGTTGATAATGCACATCAATGTATCTAAAAATTAGGCTCACATATTTTATATAATAATAAACCAATAGCGAAAATTAACAAAAAAGTTATGTTTCAACATTTCTCTAAAAGGCTGATTTTCACTTTGATTGCCGGGACCACGGCCTCTATGGCCTACGCAGGTACGGTGTCTGCTGACAATGCCCGTCAGCTTGCTGCCGATTTCTTTGCCGCAAGCGGTCAGGAAAAATTAGCTTCTGAAGATGCATTAGAGCTTGTGTACACATGCGGTGACGCATCAAAACCGCTCTACTACGTATTCAACGCACGCCAGGGCCAGGGATTCGTTATCGTCTCGGCCGACGACTGTACTACTCCCGTGCTTGGCTACTCTCTTGAAAACAACTACAATGCCGCAGCAGTGCCCCCTGCCATGAAGTGGATGATGGGTGGCCTTGAGAGCGAAATCAAAGCGGCTTCAAAACTTCAGAAACCGTCCACTCAGGAGGTACGTCGCAGTGTTATGCGCCGTGCTGCCAGAAGCAACGAGAAGATTCTTCTGAAGACTCCCGAATGGAGCCAGGAAGCCCCATTCAACAATATGATTCCCGGTCGACCGCTGGTAGGCTGTGTAGGCACAGCGATGGCCACAATCATGAAATATCATAACTATCCCGAGCGCGGTACCGGCAGCTACAACGGTGTAAACTTCGACGTGGCATACGACTGGGAAAACATGCGCATGGACAATTATCGCTATGGTTACTCAGAGACCGAGGCCGACGCTGTGGCTACGCTCGTGTACCATGCTGCTGCAAGTATCGGCACCCAGTTTGGCTACTCAGGCTCAAGCGCATATGAGGTAAAGGTGCCCGCGGCCCTTATCAACTATTTTGGATACGACCCCGGAGTGTCATTCAAGAAACGCTCCGAGACCGCCACTCAGGCTGAGTTTGACCGCCTCGTGGAAAACGACATAAAGGCCGGACGTCCGGTGCTCTACTGCGGACAGGATGTGACCGCAGGCCATGCATTCGTAGTCGACGGCTATGATCCCCTCACCAGCATGATTCATGTCAACTGGGGCTGGGGTGGCGCCGACGGCAACAACAACGGCGGATGGTATGCAAGCACCGCCCTCAATCCTACCGTCAGCCAGCAGCACAGCTTCAACAACCTGACTACAATCATATATAATATCAAGCCCGGCAACGGCAACAACAGCTCATGGTCGCCCATCCATATCACAGCCGACGGACGTCAGGTTGGTATGGGTTCCGATCTTAAGGGTGATCTTGCCGTAGGCACCACATTTACCGTAAGAGTCGGCAACCTTAAGAATGTAAGCTACAACGACTTCAGCGGAAAGATTGCCGTCGCACTCTTCGACGCCCAGGGCACATTCAAGTCGCTGCTGAGCGCCATCGACGGATTCTCTCTGTCGGGCATGGCAATCTATCCCTACGGATATGCCGACTTCAAATGCCAGCTCCCCGCCGGTGTGGCCGTAGCCGACGGCGACATGATACGCATGGCTACAAGCGCTGACAACGGCACTACATGGCTTCCCGTGGCCGGTGAGCTTGTCACCACCAACGAGATTCCCGCCAAGGGCGCCGCTCCTCAGTATTTCGCCATCACACACCCCTCGTCGATTACCGGCGCGACATTTACCGGCGAAAATTCAGTAATCCGCGGCTGGAACTACCACTTTACCGTAGTGCCCGAATTCCCCGAGCGCGACATGGTGACTGTAAAAGCCAACGGATACGTCGTTTCTCCCGGAGCCAACTATACCTATACTATCGGCAATGTGGTTTCCGACCAGGAGATTACAGTTTACGTGCAGAATGCAGCTGATGTAAAAGAGAAGCGCAGCCTCTGGGTTGAGGCCGGCTCGCTTGAGTCGCTGCTCCCCGGCGGAGACGCAACCGCGCTGAAAGAGCTCACACTGTTCGGCACAATGGACTCGCGCGACTTTGCCTTCATCAAGGGCAACATGAAGGCTCTTACCCGACTCGACATCTCGTCGGTACGCATTCTCGCCAACGGCTCCGACCCCGCCAACGCAGTGCCCCGCGATGCTTTCCGCAATCTGTGGAAACTCAAGGAGGTAGTGCTCCCCAACACTGTAAACCGTCTGTGCGACGGCGCATTCCGCTCCTGCGGTATCTCCAAGATGGTAATCCCTGCCAGCGTCAAGACCATTGACTACAATGTATTCAACGCTTCGTCAGGTCTTCTCGACATATGGGTAGGCAATTCGAATCCCGCCTATATCAACTGGTGTGTGTTCCATGCCACTCCTACCAACCGCATGACTCTCCACTGCCCCAGCGAGGCTGCCGTCAACAACTACAAGGCCAAGGAATACTGGAAGGACATCGCCAACATCATCGTTGACCCGATTGTGGCTCCTACCGACTGTTCGTTTGCCGTCATGGAAGATGACGACGTAAAATACGTATGCGATGTCGAGCCCGGTTCCTACGAGAAGGGCAAGACGGTTGTATTCACCGCCGAGCATATCGCCGACAACGACAACCGCATGGATGTATATGCCAACTCTACCCTGCTCAAGCCCGACGCTCAGGGCAACTACTCGACCACTATCAACGGCAACACCATCATCCATTTCGACCTTGTGGAGCCTACTCCCGTAAGCAACTATGAGTCGCCCTGGACCATCACCGACGACGGTGGTACTGTAGGTATGTTTACCGATGCCGTCAATGTGCTTCCCGGTGTGCCCTTCTCTATCCGCATCAACTCGTTCGCAGTTACCGACAATGCATTCTGGGCTGTGGTACTCACTACCGCCGACGGTCGCATCAAAGAGTTCATCTCGCCCATCGCCAACTGGTCGGCAGGTGCTGCCAAGGGTCAGAAGATGACTGTAAACTGCTGCGTCAACGACGCTACCGTGCGCGAAGGCAACCTCATTCGTCTCGCCACATCCTACAACAAGAAGACCTGGGTGCTTGTCAATGGCAAGAACGAAAATGTAATTGCCTCGCTCCCCGCTCTCAACAACCAGACTCCCGTCTACAACTTCACATTCCCCGAAGGTCTTGAGGCTAAGGCCAATCTGTCGGGTGTAGTGTCGACCGCTGTCCATGGCCGCGACCTCACCTTCAAGATTACTCCCAAGCAGGCATCGCATATGATTGATGCCGTTGTCAACGGTGATACCATCATCAAGGGTGGCAAGGCCTTTACATATTCGTTTATCGCCAAGCAGGATATTGACTTCAATATCAACGTATATCCTCCTGTTACATATACCGAGGGTACAATCGTACTTAATGAGGGCGAGCATCTGTATCTCTCCGGCGATGAGGGTATCTCCAACTGGGGTGAGCTCAACCATCAGATGGCCGAGAAATATAAGAATATCAAGAAACTCAAGATTGTAGGTAAACTTGATTATTACGACTTCAACTTCTTCCGTGATAACTACTGGATTGCTGCAAATATCCGCTATCTTGACCTTTCTGAGGCTACATTTGTGCGTGACCGCGATAAGGATTCCTCAACCAGTCTTGATAATGTTTTCCCGAGCAATGCTTTTAAAAATGACGCTCTCGGAGGATGCTATATCGAAGAGATTGTACTCCCCTCTTCTCTGACTCAGTTTGACGACCTTTGTTTCAACGGGTGCAGCCGACTCAGAGAAATCAGATTGCCCTCCAATCTTCGCAACTGGACTACAGGTCCCACTCCATATGTAGGAGCGGTGAAAAATCTGACCCGCGGTGGTCTTAATGATGATGTATTCAAAGGCTGTACATCGCTTGAGACTATATATCTGCCTTGCGTTCCCGGAGAGGATGGTAAAGTAGGTCACTGGTATTATTCTCAGTATCATGCGCTGAAAACAGGTCTTCCCGACAATACAAAGGTGACTGTAGTGGTTCCTGCCGAGCATCTTACCGCATATCAGACTCCTCATGTTGATAACGGGGCTTTTGAAAGAAACTGGTCTAATGCCTGGGAGGCAGGCAAATTCAACCTTGTAGGTGAATATCCCGTATATGCTCTCGACTTCGATCCTTCGCGCTGCTTTATCGCAGACCCCTCTGTTGATGTGTCCAAAATCGCATCTTTCCTCAAGGACAATGTCAAGCTCGAGCAGATGGATTGCAAGCTCTATGTAGCTGCTAAAAGCAATGAGAGCGCCAACCGTCCGGAAGGTGTTGATGCTTATGATGCATCACAAAAGTTTAAGGTATATGATAACGGCAAGCTGCTCGGCGACGACAAGATTGGTGCTGACGGCTCGATAAGCATTACCTACTACAACCCCAACAAGCATGCCGACAAGAGCGGCAACCACGCTGTCGAGGTAGCCTACCTCTACGACGTTACATTCAACTGCGCTTCGGCCAACCTCGTGGTTGCCATCGACAATATCCGCAACAATGAGGAGACTGCCGGCGATGAGGCTACAGAGTTTGAGACATTCAACTACTACAACGCTCTCGCTCCTGTACTCGAAAACGTAAAGGAAAACAGCTCCGTACGCTTCAAGGTTTCGCTTACAGAGAATAATCCCAAGATTGCTATTTCAGTCAAGAATGGCGAGAATGTGGTTTCTCCCGACGAGGAAGGCTACTATACTGTAGACGTCGCTGAAAGCAATGTGGCTGTAAGCATCTCGGCTGTGCCTGTCAACGGCGCTACCCTTACCTCCGCCGATATCGACGCCATCACTCCTGCCGATGCAGTCGACGTTACCTCTATAGCTCTTGCCGGCGATATCGATGCCGACAAGGTGAAGGATGTTATCGACCAGCTCCCCGCTATCCAGGAACTCGACCTCTCTGAGCTCACCACCGCTCTCCCCGCCGAGGCTATGGCCGGCAAAGAGACTCTCGTTACTGTATCGCTCCCTGCTGCCGACCATATCGAGGACGGAACATTCAGCGGATGTACCAACCTTACCGGTGTTGAGGTGCCCTCATGCGTTTCATCTATCGGTGCAAATGCCTTCAGCGGATGTAGCTCGCTCCAGACAATCAACTTTACCGATGTCAAGTCGGTAGGCGCAAATGCCTTCAACGGCTGTACCGGTCTTACAAGCGTGATTTTCAAATCGCCCGGTGCCGAGACTACCGTGGCCCGTGTGCGTAGCGTATCGCGCAGCGCGCGTGCCGAAGGCTACTCTGCCGACGCGTTTGCCGGCATCAACCCCAACTGTATCGTATACCTCGATGAGAATGTGGCCGTGCCCGATGCTGCTGCCAACTATGTACGTGTCCGCAAGGATGACACCGCCGAAAGTGGCCGCGTATACGAGGCTCTCGGAAGCATCTCTATCGACCCGATGTACGACTTCCGCGCTCTCAACACATTCAATGTGACCGAGGGTAATACCATCAGCATGGAAATGCCTCTCGATGTATCCTACGGAGCAAGCAACTGGAGCTCGTTCGTGATTCCGTTCGTTCCCGCCAAGGTTACCAACGTGGCCGGCGATGAGATTTCTGCCTATACCGGCAGCGACGACGAGGTAGGTGCCAACGGTTCTTATATGGTTGCCTCGCTCTCTGATGAGACAGCCGAAGGACTCAGCCTCATGGCAGGTATCCAGGCCAATGTGCCCTACGTGGCAGGTCTGTGTGCCGAAACCGAGCCCGGTGTAGTACGCTTCGAGGCCGGTGCCTGCGAAGTGGCCCATACTCCCGATAATATCAGTGTCAACGGTGCGCTCTACACTCTGTCGGCTACATTCGCCAAGAGCGAACTCCCCATTGCTACTACCTATATGCTTGCCGACGACGGCTCTGCTTTCGTAACATCGGCCGATGATGTAGAAGAGACCGTGACTGCCGCTCCCTTCTCGGTATATGCAGTAGCTCCTTCAGGCGACCGCTTTGACATCAATATCGAGGAAGCTCCCGGCGTTCCTACCGGTATCGACGGTGTACATGCCGACAGCGGAATGCGTATCGCTGTTGAAAACGGCGTTCTCGTCATCTACTCCGATACCGAAGGCCTCCGAGTAAATCTGTATGGAGTCAACGGCATGCTTATCAAGGAGATTCGCCTCACCGAAGGCCGCAACGAGGTAAGTGGTCTGCTCCAGGGCGTATACGTAATCTCCGGACAGAAGGTTGTGCTGTAACCCCGCAGACGATAAACACACACTTTATATAGCAATAGTATCGAGGCCCCGCTTCATGGCGGGGCCTCGATCTGTTTATGCGCTTATGTTGGGGTAGTTTGTCGGGATTATTTGGTGAGGGTGATTATGTAGGCCGAGTCGTCGTCGCGGGTGTATGCCACGGTCATGCCGGCCTTGGTGAGGCGCGACGCCAGCTCCTCGGCTGAGTCGAGGAAATGCGGCTCTCCCTTCTTCCCCATGTCGGAGTGAAGCGAGTTTATCTCCTCCTTGGAGCATGGGAATCCTATCACCAGATGTCCTCCGGGCATCAGATGGGCGTCATACATGCGTTTTACGGTAGCGACAGGGTCGTCAAACGACGGCAGCATACAAAATACTACAATCGCGTCGTAAGCGCCAAATATGGCGTCGTGTTCCACGTCGCCGAGTATGAATCGGGCTTTGGCACTGCTGCTGTAGGCGGCGGCAGCCTGCTCGAGTTGTCCGCATGAGAGGTCGTAGGCATCTACCCATCCCGAGCCTGAGAGTCTTTGGAAGAGGTATGGAAGCAACTGGCCGGTGCCGGATATGGCATCGAGCACTATGTTGTCGGGTTTTAGGTCGAGCTGGTCTACAATCTGGCTTATGGCCTGGGGATTGTTCTCGACTGTCTCGTCGCGTTTGCGCAACAGGAGATTGTGAAATTCAGGGTCAAACATACGGCAGGAAAGATTATGATAGTATGTTTACTTAACCTCCGCCAAGCGCCGATTGTTCAGTCCTTTGTGCCGTAGGCGAGGTCGCCGGCGTCGCCGAGTCCGGGCACGATGTAGCTGTGCGGGTTGATTTCCGGGTCGATGGCTCCTACCCACAGAGTGGTATGCTCGGCGGGGAAATGCTCCTTGACATAGTCTACCGCATCCTGTGAGGCAATTACCGAGGCGATATGCACATGAGCGGGTGTGCCTTTGGTGAGAAGCGCGTGATAGCTCAGCTCCATCGATTTTCCGGTGGCCAGCATGGGGTCGACCAGTATGAGTGTCTTTCCGTCGAGGCGCGGTGATGCGAGATATTCGATAAACACATCGAAGTTTTCTTTTTCGCGGTATTTCCTGTAGGCCGACACAAATGCGTTTTCAGCTGTGTCGAGGATGTTGAGAAATCCCTGGTGGAACGGGATGCCTGCACGGAATATGGTGGCGAGCACTACCGGGGTGTCGATGACGTCGCATTTGCATGGCGCAAGCGGAGTTTCTACAGTCTCCTTGCGGTAGCGGAGTGTACGGCTTATCTCGAAGGCCATGATTTCGCCTATGCGTTCGAGATTGCGACGGAAGCGCAGCATGTCGCCCTGGATGTTGACATTGCGCAGCTCCATCATGTATTGACTGATTACCGAGGGATATTCGGCGAAGTTTACTATTTTCATTGTATGGCGTGATGATTTAGGATTTCTCGGAATCGGTTTCAGAGGTTGCCGGCAGCTTTGTGCTTGGCGAGCAGGGTGTGGAACTCCGAGCCGGGGACGACGTGGATATAGTGGAATCCGATTTCTCCGGCGCTCTTGCAGTTGGCGAGCGAGTCGTCGAAGAAAATGGTCTCTTCGGGCTTTATGCCGAAGTCGGCTTCGACTTTGCGGAATATGGCGTGGTCGGGTTTCATCACCTTGGCCTCAAACGAGGTGGTGATTCCGTCGAAGTAGTCGTTGACGGTAAGTCCTTCGGTGGTAAATGCTTCGGCAATCTTTGAATTCCACATCACGGCATTCGTGTTGCTCAGCAGATATAGGCGGTAGCTCTTGCGCAGCTCGCGCAGGGCCTGAAGGCGCTCACGCGGTATATCGAGGAGGAAATGGTTGAATGCATCGTCAATCTGCTTGTCGGTCACTTCGTGGGGGATGTGGCGGCGCACTTCGGCACGCCATTCCTCCGGTGAAATCAGCCCCTCCTCAAGGGCTCCGAACACACCTTTCTGGCCATAATCGCCGAGAAACTCCTCGATATTATTCATACCAAGCTCTTTGAAAGCGGCTACACAGCGGTTGCGGTCGATATTCATTATCACACCGCCAAGGTCGAAAAGTAGGTTGCGTATCATGTATGTCTGTTTTGATGGGAAATAATGTCATTGTCTGTTGAGGGAGAGCATGCGCTCGATGATGGCGCGGTCGTTGGACAGGCGCGGAATCTTTCGCTGTCCGCCGAGCTTTCCGGAGCTTGCAAGCCAGTTGTCGAACACTCCCGGTCGTGCTACGACTATCTCGAGCGGGTCGAGGAAAAGGTTGCCGGCGCGTTTTGCCTGATAGTCGGAATTCTCGGCCTGAAGGGCTTTGTCGAGTGTCTCAGCGAACTCCTCGGTGGAGCGCGGAGGTGTGGCAAACTCGATGAGCCACTGGTGGCGTCCGCGCGAACGGTCACCGGCGTATACCGGGGCGGCCGTATAGTTGGATACCGCACATCCGAGTTTCGCGCATGTGGAGGATATGGCCGCTTCGGCATTGTATACCATCAGCTCCTCGCCGAAAGCGTTGATGAAACTTTTGGTGCGCCCGGCAATGGTGATGTTGAGCGGATAGCGGCTCTCGATGCGCACTGTGTCGCCTATGGCGTATCGCCACAGGCCGTTGCACGATGTGATGGCGAGGGCATAGGTCTTCCCTTCTTCGACTGTCCATGCCGTGGCGGCATCGGGGAATTTCTCTCCAATCTGGTCAAGAGGTATAAACTCGAAGAACACGCCAATGTCGAGCAGCATCGACATAATGTGGCGCAGAGGGTCGGTCTGTACGGCGAAGAAGCCTTCTGAGGCATTGTACGTCTCAAGATAGTGCATTTTCTTCGTGTCGGTGATGTGCTCGTACTGACGGCGGTAGGGCTTGAATGATATGCCGCCGTGGAAGAATACCTCGAGGTTGGGCCATACCTGGTGGATAGACTCGGCGCCGTTTTGCTTCATCACCTCTTTTATCACGGTAAGGAACCATGACGGCACCCCGGATATGTTGGTTATGTCGCACTTCGACGCGGCTTCGACGAGGCGGGGCAGTTTTTTTGTCCAGTCGGCCATCAGAGCGATATCCTTTGATGGTATACGCACCATGTTGGCCAGCGGATTGATATTATCGATTAGGTTGGCCGACAGGTCGCCGACCTTTATTCCCGGCTTCAGTGAAAGCTCGTTGGCAAAGCTCCCTCCGAGGATAAATGCCTTGCCTGAGAATATCCGGCTGTCGGGATTGGATGCCAGATAGTGGGCCACTACGTCGAATCCTCCCTGATAGTGGTTGCGCCGGAATCCGTCGGGGGTAATAGGTATATACTTGCTTTTACCGTCGGAAGTGCCTGACGACTGTGCGAAATTGCGTACCGCTCCGGGCCAGAGGATGTCGCGCTCGCCGTCAATCATGCGCTCTACGAGCGGACGCAACGATGTATAGTCGCTGACCGGCACTTTGGAGGCGAAATCGTCGTAGCCTGCGATGGATGAAAATCCGTAGGTCTCGCCGATATATGTCGACCTGGCTTTTCTGACAAGTTTCATCAACTCGGCGGTCTGCACCCTCTCAGGCTCCACAGAGTTGCGGCGCCATGCGTCGGCCCGGCGCATGAATATCGGACGGAGTATTTTTGTAAGGTGCATTGTCGCGAGTTTTGTTAATATAACAACAAAGTTAGTGGAATTTTGTTAAATCTATACAGACTCCTTTGGCAATTCGTATCCTGCGGGGTGCGGACGGCTGTTGGAGGTATGCTCTACTGCAAACAAATATTTATAATCTATGATACAGCGACTCTACCCGTATAAGCATCTGCTTATGAGCCTTATGTTTGTGATTGTGGCTCTGTGTACCACATCGTGTGACGAGGATGACGACAATTACTACGACTCTTACAGTTCACCTCTGAGAGGAGAATGGTACAGTCCGGAGACCGATACCTATTTTGAATTTGACGGTGACGGCGACGGGGTGTATGAGGATGCGTATGGTTATGAATATGATTTCACCTGGAGTGCAGGGAGCGGATGGCTGAATGTGTATTTCTATGACGGTACTGTATGGAATTTCAGCTGGTCGTTTGCTCCAAACGGATGTCTGCAACTGTATAATACGGGCACCGGATATACTACTGTCTATTGGCGCCAATAGACAGTAACTATAGAATCAGCGGCTTCGTCGCGGCATATGTAGCCGGATCGAAGCCGCTGATTCTATATCGTGCCCGATGAGATGAGGTGTCCGCAATCTATCGGGTGTGTAGGGGATTGGTGTCAGTCGCGGGCGTCGTCGTCGATAGAGAAATCCTCGTCGGGGAAGTCGTCGAGGTCAAGGTCGGCCTGACGTCCTTCTTCGGTGGATTCTTCGTCGGTGTTGTCATCGATGTCGTCGTCATCGTCATCTTTCTTTTTCAGCGAGAGTTTCGCTTTTTTGGGAGTGCCCGACTCGGGATTGCCTTTGATAGCCTCGGTAATCTTCTGCTCGAGTTCTTCAAACAGTTCGGGGTTATCGGCAAGCAGCTGCTTTACGGCATCGCGGCCCTGGGCGAGCTTGTCGCCGTTGTAGCTGAACCATGAGCCGCTCTTCTTTATGATATCGTATTCCACACCGAGGTCTACGATTTCTCCGGTACGCGATATGCCTTCGCCGAACATGATGTCGAACTCGGCGCGCTTGAATGGAGGCGCGACCTTGTTTTTCGCGATTTTAATCTTGGCATGGCGTCCGATGGGCTGCTCCTTCTTGTCCTTCAGGGTCGACGACGGACGTATATCGATGCGTACCGACGCATAGAATTTCAGAGCGTTGCCTCCGGTGGTGGTTTCTGCGGGACCGAATCCCATGCCTCCGATTGCGGCACGGAGCTGGTTGATGAATATGCAGCATGTGTTGGTACGGGCGATGGCTCCGGTAAGTTTGCGCATGGCCTGCGACATGAGTCGCGCCTGAAGGCCTACGTTGCGGTCGCCCATATCGCCTTCGATTTCAGCTTTAGGGGTGAGGGCGGCTACCGAGTCGACCACAATTATGTCGATGGCCGATGAGCGGATGAGCTGCTCTACGATTTCGAGAGCCTGCTCGCCGGTGTCGGGCTGTGATATGAGAAGATTGTCGACATCTACTCCGAGTTTGGCTGCATAGAAGCGGTCGAATGCATGTTCGGCATCAATCAGAGCCGCAATGCCGCCTTTTTTCTGCGCTTCGGCTATGGCGTGCAGGGCAAGTGTGGTCTTACCGGAGGACTCGGGACCGTAGATTTCGGTAATGCGTCCGCGGGGGAATCCGCCTACGCCGAGAGCGAAGTTGAGGCTTATGGAGCCTGAGGGTATTACATCGACGTCGGTGATGTTGTCATCGCCGAGCTTCATTATGGCTCCGCGGCCATATGTTTTTTCGATACGCTCCATGGCGGCGGTCAGCGCGCTGAGCTTCGCCTGCTTGGGATCGGCTGTCGGTTCGCCTTTCTTCTTAGCGGCGGTTTTCTTGGTTTTGTCGGTTGGTGCCATAAGTATGATGTTTTATATTGATTTCTGATTATATTGCAAAGATAAGGAATGATGTGTGCAAAAACATGGCACAGTAAAGTTAAATAAACATAATGCAGACATCATAGCGGGATGGCGTACTCGTGTTTGATTTCCGACATTACAAATGTCGACTCGATGGCTCCGATAAGGTCGAAGGCTCCGAGCTTGTTGAGCACGAAGTCGCGGTAGTCGGCCATCGACGGAGCGTAGATTTTAAGCAGATAGTCGAAGGCTCCGCTTACATTGTAGCATTCGGTGACTTCGGGGAGTGAATTTACGAGGCTCACGAATCGCGACGATATGTCGCGGTTGATATGTCGCAGTTTTACCTGGCAGAACACCACGAATCCGTGTCCGAGCTTGTCAGCGTCGAGCACAGCGACATATCTACTGATATATCCTTGCGCCTCAAGCCTCTTCAGGCGCTCGAACACAGGGGTGGGGGACCGGTGTACTTTCGCGGCAAGCTGCCGTGTCGAGAGGCGCGCGTCGGTCTGCAGGGCGCGCAGTATGTCTATGTCGATGCTGTCGAGCATCTCGTTGGGGATGGATGACATTTGTTCTGTATATTGGGCGTGACAGGGGTGTCTGCGGAGCGTTTGTTCTGTATGCTGCCCGCAAATATATTGTTTTGTTCTAAAGATTGCAAGGTATTGCCGATTTTATTTTCATATCGCCTAATTTTGCGGAAAAATATATTATCATCAATCAAATATGGCACTTGATAAAAGCAGACTACACTTTGAGACTCTTCAGCTCCATGTAGGGCAGGAGGAGCCTGATCCCGCCACAGATGCGCGCGCGGTGCCGATATATCAGACCACGAGCTATGTGTTTCGCGACTCACAGCATGCCGCCGACCGCTTCGCGCTGAAGGACCCGGGAAATATCTATGGCCGTCTTACCAACTCTACACAGGCTGTGCTTGAGGAGCGTATCGCCGCACTGGAAGGCGGCTCGGCCGCTCTGGCGCTTGCCAGCGGTGCTGCTGCCGTCACCTATACGATACTCGGGCTTGCCTCGGCCGGCGACCATATTGTATCGGCCAATACCATTTACGGCGGCACGTACAATCTGCTCGACAATACACTTCCGGTCTATGGCATAACCACTACGTTTGTCGACCCTTCCGACCCCGCTAACTTCGAGGCCGCGATACGTCCGGAGACAAAGGCGCTGTATATAGAGACTCTCGGCAATCCCAACTGCAACTGCATCGACATAAAGGCTATAGCCGATATTGCCCACAGCCACGGGCTGCCTCTGGTAATCGACAATACGTTTGGCACACCCTACCTGATACGTCCTATCGAGCATGGAGCCGATATCGTGGTGCATAGCGCTACCAAATTTATAGGCGGCCACGGCACATCGCTCGGTGGAGTGATTGTCGACTCCGGCCGGTTTGACTGGGCGGCATCGGGCAAATTCCCCCAGCTGTCGCAGCCCGATCCGAGCTACCATGGCGCGGTGTTTACTCAGGTTGCCGGGAAGAATGCGTTTGTCACCCGCGTGCGTGCGGTGATTCTGCGCGATACGGGAGCCGCCATCAGTCCGTTCAACGCGTTCTTGCTCCTGCAGGGGCTTGAAACCCTTTCTCTGCGTGTGGAACGACATGTAGAGAATACTCTGAAGATAGTGCGTTTCCTTGACTCACATCCTAAGGTAAGGAAGGTCAACCACCCCTCATTGCCGTCGCATCCCGACCATGAACTCTATAAAGAGCTTTTCCCCAATGGCGCAGGCTCTATATTTACTTTCGAGATTGATGGAGGTGTGGCCGAGGCCCACCGTTTTATCGACTCGCTTGAAATTTTCTCGCTTCTTGCCAATGTGGCCGATGTAAAGAGCCTTGTCATACATCCGGCTACCACCACCCATTCACAGCTTACCGAAGAGCAGATGGCCGAGCAGTCAATCTATCCGGGCACCATACGCCTGTCGATTGGCACCGAACATGTCGACGATCTTATTGCCGACATGAAGCAGGCACTTGCTAATGTGTGAGTTGCGTTGCAGGACTCTGCCTATGATTCACATGCCTGCAAGAATGGTCTCACTTGATATGACTTAGTTGAATAATTGGAAGCGAAAGCGCCGGACCTTCACAGGCCCGGCGCTTTCCAGTTATCGAAACGATTATTAAAAGTGGAGATTTGGGATATATATACTAAATCAGAGATGAAAGATATCATGCGCTCTCCTGGAGGGGAGGCTTTGCAGGGATATGAATCATGTCCCATCCGCATCTTTCAACGGGCAAATGTAGCATAATTTTGCAGATTTACCAAATCGCTCGCCATAAAAACCGTGAAAATGTCACTAAGTTGACATAAACGACGAAAAAATACAGCAAACAACCTGATTTTGAAAACGGACTCAATCAATGTATCACCCTCCCTGTGATGACAAATGATTATCCCGATGCAATAATATACTGCATTCAAGGAATCCTGATTGAGGAAATTATTGGCATGTCAGCGGGTGGGCACACCGGCGAGCGATGTGGCGAGTGATGCGAGGGCCTCGCGGATTACCGAGCGCGGCGATCCGAGATTGAGTCGCATGAATCCGACTCCCTGGGAGCCGAACATCGCGCCGTCGTTGAGGGCGAGATGGGCTTTGTTGATAAAGAGATCCTGGAGTGAGTCGTGGTCGAGGCCTAATCCGCGGCAGTCGAGCCATGCGAGAAAAGAAGCCTCGGGGCGGATGAGGGTCATGCCCGGGAGTGTGTCGGTAACAATGCGGTCGGTCTCTTCAATCGAGCCTTCGATGTAGGCGAGACATTCGTCGAGCCAGTCCTCGCCATATCTGTAGGCCGCTTCTGTGGCTATTGTGGCGATAAAGGTAGGCGAGTCGAATTCGTTGGCGGCAAGCCAGGAGAAGAACGGGCGGCGCAGTTTCTCATCCTTCACCACCACCCATGAGCTTACGAGGCCTGCGATGTTGAATGTCTTGGATGGAGCGCCAAGCGTTATGGCTACTTTGGCGGCTTTGTCGCTTACCGATGCAAATGGATAGTGGGGTTTGCCATGCAATACCAGGTCGCCATGGATTTCGTCGCTCACTACAGTTACTCCGTAGCTGTAGGCGAGTTCGGCCACCCTGCGTAGTGTCTCCTCGTCCCACTGCAGTCCTATCGGATTGTGGGGATTGCATAGAATCATCATTGAGGGGTGCTCTCTGGCGAATATTCGCTCAAGGCCATCGAGGTCCATGGAGTAGGTGCCGTCGCTGAATATAAGCGGATTTTCGGCTACAACACGAGAGTTGCCTTCGATTACCATCTTGAACGGGTGGTATACGGGCGGCTGTATCACAATCCTGTCGCCCGGGCGCGAGAAGAAATTGACGGCATAGGCTATCCCTCTTACTACTCCTGGGATGTATGTCATTTCTTCGCGTTCCACCTGCCATCCGTGGCGGTGCCATAGCCAGTCGGAAATCGATTGCCAGTATCCGGGGCTTACTGCGGCATAGCCGTAGATGGGATGGCGCATACGCTCGACGAGTACCTCCTGTATGCGTGGAGATACGGCGAAGTCCATATCGGCCACCCAAAGCCCTTTGAGGTCGTGGCGTCCGAAAAATTCACTGAGCGCGTCTACTTTCAGCGCTCCCGAACCGTGTCGGTCGATAACTCTGTCGAAATCGTATTTTCCCATTGCTGATAATCGTTAGACAATACTTATGAGGGCCTTTCAAGCATATTTTGCGCAAATATACTATTTTTTTGTGCCAACTTTTATGTAAATATATTAAATTTGTAATTTAGAGCTTTTAATAGCTTGTTTAATAATACCTGTCAACACCTTAGAGCCAACTCTCCACCAACTACAGTTATGACTCCCAACGATTCCACATCACCGACCGTGCGATATAAACTCTCGCCCGAAGAGGAGGACCGCCTGGTCGAAGCCGAGTTTCAAGATGTGCTCGCCGGCTATCTTTCAAGCAACCACAGGAAGAAAGTCGAGATAATAGAACGGGCTTTCCGATTTGCCAAAGAGGCCCACAAGGGCATCCGGCGGCGTTCGGGCGAGCCTTACATACTTCATCCTATCGCTGTGGCCAAGATAGCCAGTCAGGAGATAGGCCTTGGCTCCACATCCATATGTGCGGCGCTGCTCCATGATGTCGTGGAAGATACGGAGTATACTGTGGAGGATATCGAGCAGCATTTCGGCAAGAAGATAGCGCAGCTTGTGGCGGGGCTTACCAAGATTTCCGGCGGTATATTCGGCGACAAGGCTTCGGCCCAGGCCGAGAATTTCAGAAAGTTGCTGCTTACCATGAGCGAGGACATACGTGTGGTGCTCATAAAGATGGCCGACCGTCTGCACAATATGCGCACCCTTGACTCGATGTCGCCCAACAAGCAGTACAAAATCGCCGGTGAGACACTGTACATATATGCGCCTCTGGCCCATCGTCTGGGACTTTTCGCTATAAAGACCGAGCTTGAGGACCTCAGTTTCAAGTATGAGCACCCGGCGGCGTATGAGCGCATAAGCAGTCAGATCAGGGCGTCAGAGTCGCGGCGTTCGGCTGTATACAACGACTTCTCCGAACCTATAAAGGAGAAGCTCGTAGGAATGGGGCTGAAATATGAGGCAAAGGCGCGTCTGAAGTCGGTATATTCGATATGGCGCAAGATGGAGACGAAGCATGTGCCCTTTGAGGAGGTCTACGACCTTTATGCCATGCGTATCATCTTCGACTGTGACGACCAAACCAAAGAGAAGGCCATATGCTGGCAGATATACGCGGCCATCACCGACATCTACCGTCTGCACCCGGAGCGTACGCGCGACTGGATAAGCAATCCCAAAGCCAACGGATACCAGGCTCTGCATCTGACGGTAATGGGACCCGATGGCAACTGGATAGAGGTGCAGATACGTTCGCGCCGCATGGACGAGATAGCCGAGCTCGGTTTTGCCGCCCACTGGAAGTATAAGATAGGAGAGGGCGACGAGGAGAGCGAGCTCAACGCATGGCTGTCGACAATCAAGGATATACTCGACAATCCTGAGCCCAACGCCATAGACTTTCTTGATACGCTTAAGCTCAATCTGTTTGCTTCGGAGATTGTGGTGTTCACTCCCAAGGGCGAGCTGATGACGCTCCCCAACAACTCTACGGTGCTCGACGTGGCATTTGAACTCCACAGTGAAATCGGCATGCACTGTATAGCCGGAAAAGTCAATCATAAACTTGTGCCTCTGAGCCACCGCCTGCATTCGGGCGACCAGGTGGAGGTGCTTACATCGCAGTCGCAGACTCCAAAGCCCGACTGGGTCAACTATCTGGCGACAGCCAAAGCCAAATCGCGCCTGCGCCAGCTTATGCGCAAAGAGCTGGCCCCTGTGATAGAACAGGGACGTGAGATATATGAAAAATATCTTGCCGACAATTCCATAACCGACAACAACGCCGTAATAACCAAGGTGCTGGGCACGCTTCGCTATGACAACCGCGAGGCCCTGTTTACTGCTCTTGGCCGAGGAGAGACCACTCTGCCCGACTATCTGGCCAAGTCATTGCGTCCGGCTTCGTCGTCGATACTGTCGAAGATACTGCGTCCGCTCACAGGCAAGAAATCGCAGAACACCGCCGAGAAGTCGCCGGCAAAGCGCAAGGTCAACATGAAAGAGACCTATGTCCTGGAGTATGACGAGAAAAACGGGCATAATTTCAAACTGTGCGACTGCTGCAGCCCGGTTCCCGGCGACGATGTGATGGGATGGGTCAACGATGACGGCGAGGTCGAGCTTCACGCCCTGTCATGCCCGCGTGCCTCTGTGCTCAAGGCAAGCTACGGCAAGCGTATTCTGAATACACGCTGGGCCGAGCAGTCGGGGCTGTTTCTTGCGGAAGTGCGCATAGAGGGTATCGACCGGTTTGGCATCCTGCAGGAAATCATACAGATGATATCGATGCATCTTGCCATTGACATACGCAAGCTGGATATAGAGGCTGAGAAGGAAGTGTTTCATTGCGACCTTGCCGTAAGAGTCCACGATACCAAGGTAATTACCGACCTTTGCTCCAAGCTCAAGAACATACGCGGTGTGCAGCGTGCCGCCCGTGTCAACCATCTCGAATGATTTCATCCATATTATTAATAATCGCTTAATGCGTTAGCAATTTGATATTTACGCGATGAACCGTATATTCAATCCGTACAATCTTCTTCGTGCCGCACTGTTTGTGGCGGCAGTGGTAATAGCCGTGTGGCTGCTTCCTCGCAAGGGTCGCAACTCCTACCACTATGAGCTTGGAAAGCCCTGGGCCTACAGCCTGCTTACCGCGCCTTCGGATATGCCCATATATCTCGACAGTATCAGCGCACAGCGGGTGCTTGACAGTATAGATGTGTCGTTTGTGCCGGTGTATGTACGTGATATCTCGCGGGAGAAGCAGGCCCAGGCCGCTTATGCCACAAGAGTCAACGCAACCCACGTAGGGCTGTCGCCGCTTGAGCGCAACCGTCTTATCAACGCCCTGCGCAATGTGCTTGACAACGGTATAGTCGACCAGGAGACATACCAGGAGATACGTTCCGGACGACTCCCGGCCATACGTTTCATCCACGACAATACGGCAATGACCATACCTACCTCCAACCTGCTGTCGGCTCGCGCCGCCTATGCCGCTATCGACTCCATGTTTCAGGGTGAGGAGTACCGCAAGGCTATCGAGCGTACGGCAATGTCGCAGTTCCTGGTAAGCAATATAATATGTGACACCGCCGCCACCAACCGTCTGCGTGGAGAGGCTCTTCAGAGGGCTATGGCTCCGAGAGGGGTGATACAGCAGGGCGAGCGCATTATCGACAAGGGCGATGTGGTGACTCCCGAACTCTACTCGCTGTTGCGTACCTACGAGAAGATTGCCGGTCAGAAATCTGCGTCGCAGGTCGACTCACATCACTATCCCATACTTGGGCAGATACTGTATGTGACGATTATATTTTCCGCTCTGTACTGTTTTCTGATATACTTCCGCCACCGCACCTTTGCCGACAATCGCGCCATGGTGTTCATTATGACTCTCGTGGTGGGATTCCTGCTCATGGCCTATCTGATGGGCGATGCTCTTACATGCGGACTTTACATGGTGCCGTTTACGATTGTGGCCATACTCATGGTGGTGTTCTTCGACGGGCGTACGGCATTCTTTGTATATATTACTGAGATAATGCTGTGTACGCTGGTCAGCGCCTTCCCGCTGGAGTTCATATATGTGCAGCTGATTGCGGGCATTGCGGCGATATGTTCGCTCAAGGAACTCACCAGGCGTTCGCAGCTTGTACGTTCGGCTCTTGTGATATTTCTCGCCTACTGTCTGGCCTATGTCGGAGCAGAGGTGATGCAGGCCGGCACCATCGACAAAATAAATACACGAATGTTTGGTGCATTCGGTATAAATGCCGTGCTGATATCGTTTACGTATGTGCTCGTGTTTGTGCTTGAGAAAGCATTCGGATTTACCTCTACGGTTACTCTTGTAGAGCTTTCCGACGTCAACAACCCCCTGTTGCGTGAGCTGTCACAGGAGTGTCCCGGCACATTCCAGCACTCCATGCAGGTGAGCAATCTTGCCTCGGAAGCTGCCCACCGCCTCGGAGCCAATGTACAGCTCGTGCGTACCGGAGCCCTTTATCATGATATCGGCAAGATTGACAATCCTGCATTCTTTACCGAGAACCAGCACGGAGTCAATCCCCACGACGCGCTCAATCCGTTACAGAGCGCCCGCATAGTCATAGGGCATGTCACCGACGGTCTGAAGCGTGCCGACAAGGCCAAACTGCCACAGGTTGTACGCGACTTTATAAGCCAGCACCACGGACGCGGCAAGGCCAAATATTTCTACAATACCTATGTCAATTCCCATCAGGGCGAAGAGGTAGATCCTGCGCCGTTCACTTATCCCGGACCTAATCCGCAGTCGCGCGAGACATCAATACTTATGATGGCCGATGCCGTAGAGGCTGCATCGCGGTCGCTCAAGGAACATTCGGTAGAATCAATCACCCAGCTTGTCAACCGCATTATCGACGGGCAGATAGCCGACGGGCTGCACGATGAATCGCCAATTTCGTTTCGCGATGTCAATATCATCAAGCAGGCTTTCGTGGAGCGCCTGCGCACTATGTACCATGCCCGAGTAAGCTATCCCGAGCTTAAGAAAAAGCTCTGATAGATTGTCTGAAATCCATCTGACATTCTCTCTCAAATCTGTAGCATATAAGACCCCGTTCACCAATATTTGTTAACGCTGGGGCGGTCAATCGTCGTGCAGATGTGTTCGCGCAGTGAGGGAGCAA
>NZ_JAIDKI010000266.1 GCF_029051885.1 Muribaculum sp. | reverse complement strand
CTCCATCATCACAAGACAAAAATCACTCAGAGATATGCGACCCCAGCGTTAACAAATATTGGGGAACGGGGTCTAAATGTTACCGCCAGTGCGGTAAAACATGCTCTCAGAAATAAGACACATTCTGTAGAACTTTACATAGCGATAGCACGTTATGACTGAAAATAGCATTATGACAGATATAAAGCTACAGCGTGTATATGACAATCCGACCGGTTCGGATGATGACGGATGGCGAATATATGTCGACCGACTATGGCCAAGAGGTGAAAGCAAAGTGAAATTTCACTATGACTGTTGGGCCAAGGACATCGCTCCGTCAACCGAACTTCGCGAATGGTTTCACGCAGATCCACAGAACCGATGGCAGGATTTCACACGCAAATACATATCTGAGCTACAGGCAAACCCTGCTGTCGACGATTTAATCGCCCGGATACGCCGGCATCAGTGTGTCACACTACTCTACAGCAGCCACGATTATCAACACAACAACGCTATCGTGCTTGCTGAATACCTGCACAAGAAAATCGACTAACTCATTTAAATTTCTAAATTATGAAATTAAAACGCATTCTAATGGGAATGGCCATAATGGTGGCTGGAGCATTCTCAGCATCGGCATCCGACAGTTTCTCCCGTGATGCATCCATACTCCCCACTGTAGCACAAGAGCTTATCGGCAAAAACTTCAAAGCCAACGTAAGCCTAATAAAGGTAGACAAGACTCTCGGACATATCGATGAATATGATGTAATTCTCACCGACGGAACCGAGATATCCTTTGACCGTCAAGGCAATCTGAAGGAGATTGAGACATCCCAGTCTAAATCCGTACCCAAAGGCCTTGTGCCGGCGTCTATCGCACGCTACGTCACCGCATCCCACAAAGGGCAACACGTTGTAAGCCTCGAACGCAAACGAAATGGATGGGACATCGAATTATCAAACGGTATCGACATACGGTTTGATAAAGAGGGTAACTTCCTGCGCTACGACGATTGACATTAAGACCCCGTTCCCCAATATTTGTTAACGCTGGGGTCGCATATCTCTGAGTGATTTTTGTCTTGTGATGATGGA
>NZ_JAIDKI010000265.1 GCF_029051885.1 Muribaculum sp. | reverse complement strand
CCTTCGTCACATGTCGAAAATCGTCTCAAGCTATACGACCCTGGCGGCAACATTTATTATTAAACAAGCTCTTAGATATTCGCGCTACTCACGGAATCTGACCGGAAATCGGCAAGATATGTGTCTATGTCCTTGTCGCCGCGTCCGGAAAGATTTACCACAATTGTCTGTCCCGGCTCGAAGCGTATACGTTCAAGCACGGCAAGCGCATGTGCCGACTCCAAGGCCGGGATGATGCCTTCGGTACGGGTAAGCACCATGGCGGCATCAAGAGCTTCGCGGTCGGTTATGGCCACCACCTCCTCGCGACCGCAATCGGCAAGGTGAGCATGTAGCGGCCCGACACCGGGATAGTCCAGTCCGGCCGATATTGAGTATGGCTCAACAATCTGCCCGTCGGGGGTCTGCATCACCATAGTGCGCGCGCCATGAATTATACCCTCCGTGCCGACACTTATAGTAGCGGCAGTCATATTGGTGTCTACGCCCATGCCGGCTGCTTCGGCCGCGATAAGACGCACATCAGTATTATCTATAAAATGATAGAATGCTCCGGCGGCATTGCTCCCACCTCCCACACATGCAATCACTGCGTCGGGACAGTCGCGTCCGGTATGCTCCAGCAACTGGGCTTTCATCTCCCTGCTGATTACCGACTGAAAGTAGGCTACCATACGCGGATATGGGTCGGGCCCAACGGTAGAACCTATCACATAGAAACTTTCGGGATGACAGCACCAGTAGCGTATCGCCTCGTTGGTAGCATCCTTAAGGGTCTTGTTGCCCGACTCTACGGCTACGACACGAGCACCAAGCATCTGCATGCGCTGCACATTGGGTTTCTGACGCATGACATCGGTAGCCCCCATGAAGATTGTGCAGTCCATCCCCATAAGCGCACACACCGTGGCTGTAGCCACACCATGCTGTCCGGCACCGGTCTCGGCGATAATATGCTTTTTGCCCATGCGGCGTGCAAGGAGTGCTAATCCGATAGCATTGTTGATTTTGTGTGCTCCGGTATGATTGAGGTCCTCGCGCTTCAGATAAATCTCAGCTCCGTAACGCTCGCTAAGGCGAGCGGCCCGATAAAGCGGCGACGGACGTCCGACATAGTCGGAAAGAAGAATCTCAAGTTCGCGGTTGAAATCACAATCGTCGGCATAGTGTGCAAAAGCCTCCGACAGCTGTTTCACATTACGATGCAGAATCTCAGGGATATAAGCTCCCCCGAAACGTCCGTAGTAGCCTTTTTCATCTACGATATAAGCAGGCTCATGTGCGATAGTTTCCATATATCTATGTATTGTCGTTTGTTTCTTAATTTAGAGCTTGTTTAATAATAAATGTCACCGTCAGGGCGGTCATTCGTCGAGCAGATTTTCGCTTGTGATGAGGGAGTTATGGGGTTCCATAACGACCGAAGAG
>NZ_JAIDKI010000264.1 GCF_029051885.1 Muribaculum sp. | reverse complement strand
ACAAGCTCTTAATTGTGTGCTGATGCATAAAATTACCATATCATCGCATCTCTCTGGCGCTTTTTGCCTTGTTCTTCTGTCACGTAGCTACGGCTACGCTCCATCATCACAAGACAAAAATCACTCAGAGATATGCGACCCCAGCGTTAACAAATATTGGTGAACGGGGTCTTATTGCCTATTTATCACTGAAAATAGCACTCTAATCACACACCGGCATTGACGTTGACCGACAGAATCAAACAGGTTTGGAGGTATGGAGTTTTTTTGATAAATTTGCACGAAATTTCACATAATGCAATCAAGATACACAACAATATAATTATGAACGAGTTAGCTAAAAACTACAGTCCTGCGGAAGTAGAAGACAAGTGGTATGCCTACTGGATGGAGCACAATCTGTTTGGCTCCACACCTGACCAGCGCGAGCCCTACACAATTGTAATACCGCCGCCAAATGTGACAGGTATTCTCCATATGGGCCACATGCTCAACAATACCATCCAGGATATCCTTACACGACGTGCGCGTATGGAAGGCAAAAATGCGTTATGGGTACCCGGTACCGACCATGCATCGATTGCCACAGAGGCTAAAGTTGTAGCTAAGCTCGCTAAAGAAGGCATTAAAAAGACCGACCTGACCCGCGAGGAATTCCTCAAGCATGCCTGGGCCTGGAAAGAGAAGCATGGCGGCATAATTCTGGAACAGCTGAAAAAACTCGGCGCTTCATGCGACTGGAGCCGCACTGCATTCACTATGGACGACCTCCGTTCGAAGAGTGTGATTCGCGTATTCGTCGATCTCTACCGCAAGGGGCTCATCTACCGCGGCAAGCGTATGGTCAACTGGGACCCCAAAGCATGCACCGCACTGAGCGACGCGGAAGTTATCTATCGCGAGGAGCACAGCAAACTCTACTATCTGCGCTATAAAATCGCAGGCGAGGACGGATATGCGATTGTAGCCACCACCCGCCCCGAGACCATAATGGGAGATACCGCCATGTGTATCAACCCCAACGACCCCAAAAACCAGCATCTCCGCGGCAAGCGCGTGATTGTGCCTCTCGTAAACCGCGAGATTCCGGTTATCGAGGACGACTATGTCGATATCGAGTTCGGTACAGGATGTCTGAAAGTGACTCCCGCCCATGACATGAACGACAATATGCTCGGCCAGAAACACAATCTCGACACCATCGACATATTCAATGAAAACGGCACTATCAGCGAAGCTGCCGGAATGTATGTCGGCATGGACCGCTTCGATGTACGCCGTCAGATTGCTGCCGACCTTGAGGCTGCCGGCCTGATAGAGAAAATCGAGGAATATGAAAACAAAGTAGGATATTCCGAGCGCAATCCTGATACGGCGACCGAACCACGTCTCTCCGACCAATGGTTTGTCAAGATGAGTGAAATCGCCAAGCCTGCCCATGCAGCAGTAATGGACGACGACATCCGCTTCATTCCCGAGAAATTCAAAAACACCTACAACCATTGGATGGAAGGTATCAAGGACTGGTGTATATCACGTCAGCTCTGGTGGGGTCATCGCGTGCCCGCATACTATCTGCCCGACGGATCGTATGTAGTGGCCGCGACGCCCCAAGAAGCCCTCGAAAAGGCCCTCCGCCAGACCGGCAATGCGTCTCTTACAAGCGCCGATTTACACCAGGACGAAGACTGCCTCGACACCTGGTTCTCATC
>NZ_JAIDKI010000263.1 GCF_029051885.1 Muribaculum sp. | reverse complement strand
CCTTCGTCACATGTCGAAAATCGTCTCAAGCTATACGACCCTGGCGGCAACATTTATTATTAAACAAGCTCTTAATTGTATTGGTCGTCGATATGGAACGATGCGGGGGTGTATCCGTCTTCGTATAGTTCTTCGAGGAGGTCGTACTGGTCGACATCGGTATCGTAATACTGGTATACCTGGTCGGATGCGAGCACTTTTGCGATAGCAGGGTTGTCGGCCATCCGCTTGTAGGATGGAGTCCCGGCGATGTCGCCGAACATCCACATCATCAGCCATATACCGCCGAACATCGCCGCCATGTATGCATAGGGGCGTATTTTCATCCACAATGTGCGCTTTTGTGGGGCCTGTGCGGTATGTTTCGCCGGCAGACGGTCCATCATCGATGCCGCGAAGGTGTCGAAATATCCTTCCGGCACAGTCATGCCGTCGGTGCGCGGCAGGCGGTCTAATATGTCGTTACGTTCGCGATTCATAATCCACGGAATTTATTCTGAAGGTTTGACAGATTTTAGCGATGGTGGTTTAATCGCCATCAGCAAAATATTGCTCGATTTTTTTTGCGGCGTGGTGGTACGATGCTTTCAGTGCGCCTACCGATGTGCCGAGAATCTCCGACATCTGCTCGTATTTCATCTCGTCGAAGTAGCGCATATTGAATACGAGCCGCTGCTTTTCGGGCAGAGATGCGATGGCTTTGCGCAGGCGCATAGCCAGCTCGTCGCCGTCGATATTTGTGTCGGCCTCGATGAGGTTGACCAGGTGCGATTCCTCGTCGTCGAGCGATATGTTCAGGCGTTTACGCTCCCTGGCGAGAAACGTAATACTCTCGTTGATAGCTATCTTATGAAGCCAAGTCGAGAGCTTGGCATCGCCGCGGAAATTCTCGATGTTGTCCCAGGCTTTCAGAAAGGTATTCTGGAGCAGGTCGTTGGCATCCTCATGGTTTTCGACCATGCGTCGTATCTGCCAGTAAAGGGGTTGCTGGTAGAGGGCTATCACCTCGCCGAATGCGGCTCGGCATTGGGCCGGGTCGCGCAATCGTGCTATAAGGGTAGGGTCGTCCATTCGGGTGTCGTCAGCCATTATTAAACAGGTTCGAAATGTAATTTTCTGCGAAAATACGGATTCTTTTCGTAAATTGCGGATGCAAAATTGTTAAAGTGTTAAAAAACGGAATCCCCTCCCGGGTGTTAATACATTGGGCGTTTCCCCTATTACAACATATTTTTTATAGAGTCATGTAATATAATCAGGATAAGCGATGATGACTTTCGACAATATATTTATTGCGCTGCTTCTTACGCTGATTGCCGGCATGGCTACGGCTATAGGCGCTCTGATGGCATTTTTCACAAAGAAAGGCAACAACCATCATCTTTCCGGCGCGCTCGGGCTATCGGCGGGAGTGATGGTCTATGTGTCGTTTATGGAGCTTGTGCCCGATGCGGTCGAGAGTATGGAGGGTATAGTGGCCGACCCGAAGGTGGCTATGCTGTATGTGTTGCTGAGTTTCTTTGGCGGCATGGCTCTGATAGCTCTTATCGACTGGCTTGTGCCCGAGGATGAGAATCCCCACGAGGTGCACCACGCCCCCGGCATACATCATGATGGCAGCCGGCTGAAGCGTACAGGCATGATGCTCGCCCTGACGATAGGCATACACAATTTCCCTGAGGGCGTGGCTACATTTGTGTCCGGACTCGAGGGTGCCGACATAGCTCTGCCTATCGTGGTCGCTGTGGCTATCCATAATATCCCCGAGGGTATAGCCGTAAGTGTCCCTATACTCCAGGCTACCGGCAATCGCCGCAAAGCCTTCTGGTATAGCGCGCTGTCGGGGCTCGCCGAGCCGGTCGGCGCACTGTTTGCAATGCTGTTTCTTATGCCGATATGGACTCCTGCGGTCAATTCGGTATGCCTTGCCGCTGTCGCCGGCATCATGGTGTATATAGCTTTTGACGAGCTGCTCCCCAACTCCGAGGCCTACGGTCACCATCATTGGGCCATAGGCGGAGTTATCGCCGGCATGGCGATAATGGCTTTCGGGCTGCTCCTGTTCTGATATGGGAGTGCGAGCCTTAGGCCATTGACTGTGGTGGGGATGGGAGTGATAATATCCGTTGTATGGTATCATCCGTGCGGCGGTTTTTCTGTGTGTGCGCCGTAGTGGTTTCGGATTTTCTATTTAGAGTTAAATTTCATTAAGGATTATTGAGAAAATATTTTGATATCGTGATTTCAGATATTATATTTGCGAAAGTTAACAACCAATACATTTCCTGCCATGAAATGCAGTATTCTTTTCCTCATGTTCGCCATTAATCATTAGATAATTGGATGTATGATAATTGCTCATCTGGTTAATTGTATGAATACACAATGATAATCTTTAGAAATTTAAGGGACCTGTTGCTGATGGCAGTAATCTGCCTTGGAGCATTACAGTCTTGTTGTGGCTGCGAAGACTATATTTCTTATGGAACGTTGTGGACGATAAAAAACAATTCGGCCATAACTTTATTGCACTTCAACGTCGATACGGCCCCCGATGGTACATTACAGGTGGCTAAAGGATATGATCAAGATGGGGATTATGGAATATGTACAAGTTATATGTGCAGGCATGAGCCCGGAGGTGTATATAATGTGCATGGTCAGCATCTTGGACGTGAAGATGAAATCAAGTATCACAAAGGATTGAGGATATACTTTGTTGAACTTCCTGAAACTGAGTATAACTTCTTTTTTACTCCGGCAGCCGAAGCCTCTTTTCCTTATTATCTTGCATATAGGGAAGTGACACAGGAGTGGATGGAGGCCCATTATTGGCATATAAACTTCCCGGAGGACTGTACTGTGAATCCTGACTTGTGGAAGATTTACGATCTTGATGCGTTTGTGGAGAAGTACGGCCCGCTCAACGCCAAGGGCTGGGATGAAGTGTGGCAGAAATGGGAGGAAAACAAGCGCACCGGCGAGGTGGAAACCGAGATGGCTGAATTTCCTCCGCTTTATTGCGAATAGCGGACACAACATACGGCGTGTGCTATCACAATAAATGGGGATTGCCGGAGCGCACCGCTGTGTGTAACTTTGCGGCATGAAGAGTTGGAAATCCATGTCGCGGGGCTTCGGGGCTGCCGCGCTGATTTGTGTGGCGGCAAGTCCCGCCACAGTTATGGGCGCCGGAGTGCCCTCGGCCCACCCTGTAGCCTCGGCTGAGCCGTTGGCTTCGTCGGCCGAGTGGGCCGACAGCACAGTGACTCTCGGCGAGGTCGGGGTGACAGCAATCAAGTCGACTACCGGACTCAACCGCCTGCCGCTGGTGGCCACGGTAGTGGGCGAGCGCGAGGTGGAACGGCTCAATATCACAACTATCAAGGGTATGAGCGAGGTGGCCCCCAACTTCTATATTCCCGATTATGGGTCGAGAATGACCTCATCGGTATATATCCGAGGCATCGGGGCGCGCATCGACCAGCCTGTGGTGGGACTCAATGTCGACAATGTGCCATATCTCAACAAGGACAATTTTGATTTCGACCTGAGCGATGTGGAGCGTATCGAGCTGTTGCGCGGTCCGCAGTCGACGCTCTACGGACGCAACACCATGGGTGGACTCATCAATATCTATACACTCTCGCCGCTGAAAGTGCAGGGGCTGCGCACGGTGCTTGAGTATGGCAGTCGCAACAGTCTGCGCGCCGGGGTGTCGTACTACGGGCGCATCAATCCGAATCTCGGCATGGCAGTGAGCGGCAACTACAGTCATACCGACGGATTCTTCCGCAATCAGCACGACGGTCAGAAATGCGATGCCGAGAACCAGGGCTCGCTGAGGTGGAAGACCGTGTGGCATCCGTCGCCCGAGCTGAGGGTGGAGAATACGGCCTCGTTCCAGATATTGAGGCAGGGCGGCTATCCCTACGCCTCCTATGCCATAGGCGAGACTACCGGCAAGATATTCGAGCAGGACGGAATGGCTCCGTATCCGACCGGGAGCGTGAACTACAACGACACATGCTTCTACCGCCGCACGGCTATTGCCGACGGTCTTACTGTGGAATGGCGCCCGGGACGGGTGACGCTGTCGAGCATCACATCGGTGCAGTATCTTGCCGATAATATGACCCTCGACCAGGACTTTCTGCCGCTCGACTTTTTCACACTGACACAGCGCCGTCATGAGTGGGCCGTCACCCAGGACTTTGTGGCCAAGGGCACCGTGGGGAGCCACTACAGCTGGCTTGCCGGTCTGTTTGGATTCCATCGTCATACTTCGATGTGGGCGCCGGTCACATTCAAAGCCGACGGTATCCGCGGACTTATCACGTCGAACATACCGTTGCAGTCGGAGTGGCATGGCGACAGCTTTGTGCTCCACAGCGATTTCTCCAATCCTGTCGACGGTGGCGCCATCTATCACCAGGGCTCGTGGCAGCAGGGGAGGTGGACATTCACTCTCGGTCTGCGTCTCGACGTGGAGCATACGGCTCTTACCTACAACAGCCGCTGTGCCACGGGTGTGACGGTACATGTGCCGATGGGCCCGCTGGGGATACGTCCGGTGAGCCGCGATGTCTCCATCGATGACCACGGACATCTGTCGAAGACTTATGTGGAGTTTCTTCCGAAGATTGCCGCCACATACTCTTTTGGCTCCCGCGGCGAGAGCAATGTCTATGCCTCCATATCGCGCGGATATAAGTCGGGCGGATACAATACACAGATGTTCAGCGATATACTCAAAGACAGACTCCATGGCGAGATTATCCCGGCACAGATGCAGGAGATGCTCGGCATGAAGACCGAGAATTACACTGTGGATGAGGTGGCATCGTACCGCCCCGAGCAGAGCTGGAACTATGAGGTCGGGACCCACCTGTCGCTTCTCGGCGGAAAGCTCACGGCGGAGGGTGCGCTGTTTTTCATACAGTGCCGCGACCAGCAGCTTACAGTATTTCCCGAGGGGAGCGACACCGGACGCCGCATGACCAACGCCGGACGTACACGCAGCTACGGCGGCGAGCTGTCGGTGCGCTGGCGCACTCCTGTCGACGGGCTTAGTGTAAACGGTGCCTACGGATATACCAACGCCTGCTTCCGCAGCTATCGCTCGGGCAATGAAGATTTCCGGGGAAAGCAGATACCGTATGCTCCGCGCAATACTCTTTTCGCCGGTGCCGATTATCGTATCGGAGTAGACAGCAACGTGTTAAATGATGTTATATTTAATGTGAACTGCCGTGGGGTAGGTCGTATCATGTGGGACGACCAGAATACTGTAGAGCAGCCGTTTTATGCGCTCCTGGGGGCTTCCGTCACATTTGAGGGACCTCGCTACTCTCTCTCTCTCTGGGGGGAGAATCTTACCGGAACGCAATATGATACGTTTTATTTCGTTTCTATAGGAAACTCCTTTGTACAGCGCGGCAAACCGTGCCAGCTCGGAGCTACATTGCGAATGAAATTCTGAAACCGAACATTATTATGAATCTGACAAAAATTTTATTTATCGGGGCACTTGCCACAGCCGCTCTCTCATCATGCACCAGCAGTGAAGAACCAAGCTATGTGCAGACTCTACCCCGCACTATGCTTGTGACTACTGTCGACAACTCGACGTCGCAGACCCATACCACTCTCACCTCGGCCAATGTAGGGCTCGACCTCTACAACAACACTACGGCCACATTCTCCATTGCCAACGTGCGCATGCCCAACGATGCGATGAAGGGAATCAGCGCCGGTCCGATGAAGTATACAGCCAACTCCATCAGCTACACATTTGTTCCGCAGGCCACCACTACATTTACCGGTGTGAGCGATCCGTCGATATTCCAGTTCTATATGGGAGGTGTGAATCTGACAAACTCTCGTCTTGACATAGTCGACGGCGATGTATCAGTGCTCGGCTACAGCCACAGCATGTATCTGTTTACTTCGGCTACCATAACCGGCAGCGCTACCCCCGTAACTACTGTCGATGCCAAGAAGAATGTGGTACAGGTGCTTATCCAGAACGGAGAGGCTGACCGCCAGTACAAGGCTACAATCTACTGGATGAATCCAGAGTTTGACAACAGTGTGAAGATTGAGGAAGGAACAACACTCGGCATTGACAAACTTGTACCTGTCATCGATCCCTCAGCCGGCACTCTCACAATCTCCGGAGGCTCTGACGCTCCTATCGTGCCCAAGCGCGTAGAGAGGGGCTCATCGACTCTCACAACCGAGATGACCGAGTACAAGATTAGCAATGTTGTGCTTACTGTAAGTGATTTCGCCAACACAGGCGGTCGACTGACTTTCGACTTCGAGTATACTCCGAAGCCTGCCGAAGGCGACGAGGAAGTGCCTGTGACTACCACATACCACTTCAGCGGAGTACTTCGCGAGGCTCCGGCCAATATGTAGCCACTGCTACTGATGATAATATTATCGGTCGCGCCCGGTCTGGAATCAATCCAAGCCGGGCGCGATTGCGTTAACGGGGATGGAGTAGGGTCAATCGTCCTCCTCGTCGTATATCTGGCGTTCGAGGAAAAATCGTTTTGTAAACAGGAAGAACAGAGCCGTGCCTGCTCCCTGCATTATGGCGGTGGACCAGAATGCCGCACTGTAGCCGGCGTACTCTACCAGCATTCCGCCGGCGAGGATGCCTATGCCCATGCCGCAGTCCCATGCCGTGAGTATCGACGAGTTGGCAGTGCCGCGCTGGTCGTGGCGTGCCACTTTCACAAACATGGTCAGCATGGCCGGATACATATGGCCGTTGCCAAGGCCTATGAGTATGGCCGACAGAAAGTAGGCCCAAGGCTGCTCTACAGCCGCAAACAGAGCGTATCCCACAAGCGACAATGTCACCCCTTCGGCGCAATTGGCCGTCAGTTTGCCCTGGCGGAGGGCTTTCGCTCCCTGCAGGCGCGAT
This sequence comes from Muribaculum sp., assembly GCF_029051885.1. Lineage (GTDB taxonomy): Bacteria > Bacteroidota > Bacteroidia > Bacteroidales > Muribaculaceae > Muribaculum. Next base: position 11,012 of record NZ_JAIDKI010000263.1, on the reverse strand, counting down.
GCAAACAGTCCGAATGACAGCAGCATGAAGAATATGCCTGTGCCGTTGGTCATCTCCAGCTGCTCCTTGCCGTAGATTGCCACATAGTTGCTCATTACACCCCAGCACATGCCGAACATGGCAATGTTGACTGCCATCAGCCATGCGCGTGTGAGAAAAAATCGGTCGAGGCTCATCTTCGGCTTGTTGCGCATCACATGGCGCTGAGGTATCTTTATGCGTGACACTGAGTAGAATCCGGCCATCGCCAGCACAAGGGCTATCCAGAAGAGCATTTCGAAATTGTCGGTGGCGGAGTATATGTAGATTCCGGCTGTCGGAGCGAATGCCATGGCCAGGTTATTGCTAAGCCCGTAGTATCCTATCCCCTCGTTGCGTCGCTCCGACGGGAGCACATCCATGGCCACGGTGCTGTTGGCCACGGTGACGGCTCCGAATGGCAGTCCGTGGAGTGTGCGCACGATTGCAAACATAAGCATTGTGCCGGCACCGATGTACCCCCAGAAGAGTATGAAAAAGAAGAAGAAACATATTACCAGCACCTTCTTGCGGTTGAACGTGTCGACAATGAATCCGCTGAACGGGCGTATGAGCAGGGCGGCAATGACATATCCCGAGAGGACTACGCCGATGAGGTCTTTGTCGGCGTTGAACTGTGCGTCGAGGTATATCGGGAGCAATGGCGTCAGCAGGTAGAAGGAGAAGAATAGCAGGAAGTTTCCTGCCATGGCCCGCATGTAGTTGGCGTTCCATAGCTGTGTGTCCGCGTCATTATCAGTGCGTATGCCGGTGGTCATAGGTCTTATATATTAATTAATGTGTGTACGGTAGAGTTGGCGAAACGGCGTGCAAAGTTAATAAGCACGTCTCTTTCTGTCAAGTTTTTGGTGTCGCGTAAGACGGTTGTGAGTTGAGAGATATAGAATGTAACAAAATTGTAATTAACTAAGTATTAACAGAATGACTTAATTAATGTGAAAGAGGGGTAAAACTGACCAATAATTCCGATAAAATCAATGTTTTGCGCACAAATCGGCCGTTTGTGCATAAAAAAGTTTTAGTAATTCGATTAAAATTACTTACTTTGCACTGCAAAATCGCAAATCATTAATAATTAAAATTTATAACTATGTCTGAAATTGCATCTCGAGTAAAGGCTATCATCGCCGACAAGCTCAATGTTGATGAAACCGAAGTAACCGAAAACGCAGAGTTCACCAAGGACCTCGGCGCAGACAGCCTCGACACCGTAGAGCTCATCATGGAGTTTGAGAAGGAGTTTGGTATTTCTATTCCCGATGACAAGGCCGAAGGCATCACCACTGTAAAGGACGCTATCGACTTTATCGAAGAGGCTAAGAAGTAATTCAGCCTTCCGCTCCCAACAAAACAGACTCAAATCTAACCTCACTAAATGGAATTAAAGAGAGTTGTCGTAACAGGACTTGGAACCCTCAATCCGCTTGGCAATGACGTGGATACCACGTGGAAAAATGCCGTTGACGGAGTGAGCGGCGCCGGCCCTATTACACATTTTGACGCCTCTAAGTTCAAGACACAGTTTGCCTGCGAGGTTAAGGACTTCAATACCAACGATTATTTTGATCGTAAGAAAGCCCGTCAGCTCGACCTCTACGCGCAGTACGCGATTGTAGCGGCCAAGCAGGCAATCGATGACGCGGCCCTCAACAGCGAGGGAATCGACAAGAACCGCGTCGGTGTCATCGTGGCAGCCGGCATCGGCGGTCTGCATACCTTTGAAGAGGAAGCAGGCTACTTTGCCCTCCACGGCGAAGAGCAGGGGCCAAAATACAATCCTTTCTTCATCCCCAAGATGATTGCCGACATCGCGAGCGGTCATATCTCGATGGAGTATGGCTACCACGGCCCCAACTACGGCGTGGTATCGGCTTGCGCCACATCGACCAACGCAATCATCGACGCGTACAACCTTATCCGTCTCGGAAAGGCTGACGCGATTGTCACCGGCGGTGCTGAGGCCGCCATCTATCCTGCCGGGGTAGGTGGATTCAACTCGATGCACGCCCTTTCTACACGCAACGACAGCCCTGCTACCGCTTCGCGTCCGTTCAGCGCATCGCGCGACGGATTCGTAATGGGCGAGGGTTCCGCAGTGCTCATCCTCGAAGAGCTTGAGCATGCAAAGGCTCGTGGCGCCAAGATTTACGCCGAAGTAGTAGGCGGGGGAATGTCGGCCGACGCATACCATCTCACAGCTACCCATCCCGAAGGCCTGGGTGCAAAGCTGGTGATGGAGAATGCGCTCGAGGACGCAGAGATGAAGCCTGAGGATATTGACTATATCAACGTGCACGGCACGTCGACTCCCGTAGGCGACAAGTCGGAGGTGAAAGCAATCAAAGAGGTGTTTGGCGATCATGCCTACAAGCTCAATATCAGCTCCACCAAATCGATGACCGGCCACCTTCTCGGTGCTACCGGTGCGCTTGAGGCACTGTTCTGCATCAAGGCGGTACAGGACGATATCGTTCCTCCTACCATCAACCATGCTGACGATGACCTCGACGAGGAGATTGATTATAATCTCAACTTTACTTTCAACAAAGCCCAGAAGCGCACAGTCAACGCCGCTCTGTCGAATACATTCGGCTTCGGTGGTCACAACGCTTCTCTGATTGTGAAGAAGTACGCTGAGTAATGCATGACGTGCGCGCCCCGGTGCCGCACTTTCATGACGATATAACTTACGCAGAGGCGAGGCCGCAGGCTTCGCCTCTGTTGCGTTCAGGCTGTCCGGGATATATGATGCCATGTTGCCGAGCGATTGCTCTTGTCGCATAAGTTTCGTATATTTGTCCCATCCTCCGGATGTTATTAAACAAGCTATAAACAAGCTCTAATGCAAATTTCAATACAGCCCATGTCAACATTGCCTTATACCTTTAATATAATAGTGGCGGCCGGCAGCGGCTCGCGTTTCGGAGCCGACATGCCCAAGCAGTTCTGTATGCTGGCGGGTCGGCCGGTACTGTTTCATACGATAGAGGCATTCCGCAATGCTTTGCCCGACGGTGGGATTCTGCTGGTGCTCAGCGAAAGCCATGTGGATATGTGGCATGACTTGTGCCGGCAGTTTGACTTTGAGTCGCCTGATATAGTGTGTGGCGGTTCGAGCCGTTGGGAGTCGGTAAGGAATGCTGTGATGGCTTTGCATGTAGAGAAGCCCGGCAGTGTGATTACCGTGCACGACGGAGCGCGTCCTCTGGTAAGCGCGTCGGTCATACATGAGGCCGTCGAGGCTGCATGCATGCCGGGGATTGACGGCGCTGTGCCTGCGATTGCGGTGACCGATTCGATAAGGATGCTGGACGACGATGGGTCGTCGGCGCCGCTTGCCCGTCAGCGCCTGCGTGCCGTTCAGACTCCGCAGGCTTTCCCTGCCGACCTGTTGAGGGAAGCATACGGATTGCCGTTCTCTCCGGATTTTACCGACGATGCTTCGGTAATGGCTACGTACGGCCATGGAAATATAATGCTTACCGAGGGGTCGGCCGAGAATATCAAGATAACGCATCGCGCCGACCTTGCTCTTGCTGAATTCATACTTGAGGGGCGGCGTTGACCTGCTGTAGGGATTTTATTAAGCACGCTCTTAACTCAGGATATAGAGAGACGGATGGACAGACTGCGCAACAGCAATGTGATGTATCTGCGGGGTATCGGCCCTAAACGTGCCGAGCTGCTCGACAAGCAGCTTGGCATACGCAGTTATCGCGATTTGCTGTATCATTTCCCTACGCGTTATCTCGATCGTTCGGCGGTATATCGTGTGGCCGACTTCGACGGTGATATGCCTATGGTGCAGGTCAGGGGGCGGTTTATTACCATGACCGAGCAGGGAGAAGGTGCCAAGCGCAGGCTTGTCGGGCTTTTTTCCGACGGGTCGCAGATGATGGAGGTAGTGTGGTTTCGCCGTATAAAGCAGATAAAGGAGGCATACCATGTCAATACTGAATATATTCTGTTTGGAAAGCCGGAGTCGTTCAACGGGCGCTGGTCGATGGTGCATCCCGAGATTGACACGCCACAGTCGCTTACGGCGGCGCAGGGGATGCGTGGGGTATACCCGCTTACCGAGAAGCTGTCGGCCCAGGGGATAGGCTCACGCCAGATATTCGGATGGGTGCAGGCCGTGTTGGCCGCGACACCTTCTGTCAGGGAGACTTTGCCGCAGTCGCTTGTGGTGCGTCTGGGTTTGCCGGAATTGCGGCAGGCGCTACATGATATACACAATCCCCCATCTAATGAGCGGCTGCAGGCGGCGCGTCTGAGGCTGAAGTTTGAAGAACTGTTTTATCTGCAACTCGATATTCTGCGCTACAGCCGTAAGCGCAGTGCGTCAATAGGAGGATTCCGGTTTGGTAGAGTGGGGGATTACTTCAACCGTTTTTACTTCGAGCAGCTGCCGTTTCCGCTTACCGGAGCACAGAAGCGCGTGATAAAAGAGATAAGGAGTGATATGGGGAGCGGGCGACAGATGAACCGTCTGCTTCAGGGTGATGTGGGTAGCGGCAAGACGCTTGTCGCGCTTCTGACCATGCTTATCGCTCTTGACAACGGATATCAGGCTTGCCTGATGGCTCCGACCGAGATATTGGCGACTCAGCATTATGAGACTGTCAGCAAACTTGTGGCGCCTCTCGGGATAAATGTGCGTCTGCTCACCGGTTCGACCCGCAAGAAGGAGCGTGATATAACCCATGGTCAGCTACAGGATGGCAGCCTGCATATACTGATAGGCACACACGCGGTGATTGAGGACAATGTGCAGTTTCGCAATCTCGGATTTGTGGTAATCGACGAGCAGCATCGTTTCGGGGTGGCGCAGCGGGCACGCCTGTGGAAAAAAAACTCGGTGCCGCCCCATGTTCTTGTCATGACAGCCACACCTATCCCGCGTACGCTCGCCATGACGGTATACGGCGATCTCAGTGTGTCGGTTATCGACGAACTCCCACCTGGCCGTAAGCCGGTGACCACACTCCTGCGCTATGACGATAATCGTGAACAGGTGTTCAGATCGGTCGGGCGTGAACTTGCTGCCGGGCGCCAGGTATATGTTGTGTATCCTCTCATACAGGAGAATGAAAAACTTGACCTTAAGTGTCTTGAAGAAGGATATGAAAGTATTTGCGAGACGTTTCCGAGCTATAAGGTGAGTTTTGTACATGGCAGGATGAAGCCTGCGGCCAAGGATTACCAGATGCAGCAGTTTGCTTCCGGAGAGTCGCGGATACTTGTGGCGACGACCGTAATCGAGGTCGGGGTAAATGTGCCTAATGCATCGGTGATGATAATCGAGAATGCCGAGCGCTTCGGCCTGTCGCAGCTGCATCAGTTGCGCGGGCGAGTGGGGCGCGGAGCAGCCCAGAGCTTCTGCATACTGATGTCAAAGCGCAAGATTGCAGCCGACACTAAAGCGCGTCTTGAGGTGATGACCTCGACAACCGACGGTTTTGTGATTGCCGAAGCCGATATGAAGATGCGTGGGCCGGGTGATATCGAGGGTACAATGCAGAGTGGCATCGCTTTTGACCTTAAGATTGCCGACCTTGCCCGTGACGGGCAGATTGTGGAACTTGCCAGGCGCGAGGCGGAAGCTATGCTTGACGAGGACCCTTCGTTGTCGATGCCCGAGCATGCGGTGGCGGCACGTGAGTTGTCGATACATACATCGCGTGCGGTAGACTGGTCGCGAATAAGTTGATATATCAAGCGCTGTTGAAGAAATGTTTTTTAACTATTGTTTAAATGCGGGTAACACATCCGTAGATGCTGTTGTTTAAAACATGCTGTAAAACATATTTTTGTAAATTGTTGATTCACTGGGTGTTGCAATCTGATTTTGGATATGGATGTATCTTTTCACACTTTTTAGGCTGCCATTTTAGCCTTAAACGGGCAGAAAGTGTTATATTTGGGAAACGGATAATAGAAATGTTAAAAAACTAACACTCATGGAGCAGACCTTAGTAATACTGAAACCTGCGGCAGTACACCGCCATATAATGGGCGAAGTCATATCACGCTTTGAAAATAAGGGTCTATACATCACCGGAATGAAGATGATGCAGCTTGACGAAACCATCTTGCGTGAGCATTATGCCCACTTGGTTGACAGACCTTTCTTCCCCTGGATACTGGAATCGATGATGGCGGCTCCGGTAGTCGTGATGTGTGTCGAAGGCAAGGATGCTGTCGAAGTAGTACGACTGATGGTCGGTGCCACAAACGGACGTAAGGCGCTTCCCGGCACCATACGCGGCGATTTCTCTATGAGCGGTCAGGAAAATATCGTTCATGCTTCCGACAGCATTGAGAATGCGCAGATTGAACTGGCGCGATTCTTCAAAAAGGAAGAGATACTCTCTTACAGACCGTCGGACCTGAGATTCTATTATGCTCCGGACGAATCGATGTAACGACAAAAAAACGAATAATATAAAATGCAGTTCAATATAGTAAAAATCTCAGCCTCATTACTTTTAGGATTAGCAGCAATATTACCGGCTACGGCGCAGGACTTGCGTCGCCCGGCCCAGCATAACGCCAACCACGAGGATCTCCTCGCCATGCAGAAAACAATATCTTCTGAAATAAAACTTCAGGAGACCCTCGATTATATGGATGGCATTTTCAAGGAGGAAGAAGCTCCTGAAAACGACCTTTACGAGACTTATAAGAACGACCGTACGGTCAATCCGTTCCGTAATAGCGAAGTGCCGGAAACCGCAACTATCGATGTAAGCGAGTTCTGTATGCCTACTATGGGATATGTGACATCGCCCTATGGCTATCGTCCGCGTTTCCGTCGCATGCACAAGGGTATTGACCTTAAGGTGCAGATTGGCGATACAATCCGTGCCGCATTCTCCGGTTATGTGCGTCTTACCAACTTTGAGCGTCGCGGTTATGGAAATTATGTGATTCTGAGCCATAACGACGGATTTGAGACTATTTACGGCCACCTGTCGAAATTTCTCGTGAAATCCGGACAGTATGTTAAGGCCGGTACTCCGATTGCTCTTGGCGGCAATACCGGGCGCTCGACAGGTCCGCACCTGCATTTCGAGACCCGTTTCATGGGATACGCCATCAATCCCGCGGCTATATTTGACTTCGAGAACAAGACTACCCATACCGATACGTATACATTCAACAAGTCAACCTTCAAGAATGCCCGCGACTACTCTCCGAGGAGCCGTACTTCGAAATCGCTTGCATCCGGAAAGCGTGCAAAGTCTACCGGAGGTACTTATATAGTAAGAAAAGGTGATAATCTCGGCAAAATCGCACGTGCTCACGGCACTACCGTAGCTGCGATAAAGAGAGCCAACGGACTGAAGAGCGACAATCTGTCGATAGGACAGCGCCTGAAACTGTAGGATATACTTTGAGAGTTTGTCTGAAATATGTCGCCGTTGGCGATGTAAAAATAATACCAGGGAAGATATTTTGTCAAGCACAGTATCTTCCCTGTTTTTTTATAGAAACGATTTATTGTTAAGTATGAAACGAATTATTATTGCCGCCGGCATGATGTCTTTTGCCATGTCGACAGTGTGGAGTGCATCACGTGGCCCGATAGTGGCCAACCCGATTAATCTGAATTATAAATTTGGCCTGAATGAGGGCGATGGTAAGCCCTGGCGTGAGGCCGCCGACCCTGTCGTCGAGATGTGGGGCGACGATTATTATTTGTTTGCATCGAAGTCGAGCGGATACTGGCGCTCTCATAATCTTGCCGACTGGGAGTATATCGCGGCTCCGTCGATAGGGACTATCAATGAATATGCACCTACCGTATGTGCTATTGACGGTTATCTTTATTATATGGCTTCGGATGTAAACCGTATTTTCCGCACATCAACTCCTGCCGACGGTGCTTCATGGAGTGAAGTCGAATGCCGGTTCAAGATAGGACAGCACGACCCGTGCCTGTGGCAGGATGATGACAAGAGGGTATATCTCTATTGGGGATGCCATGACAAGGAGCCTATCTATGGAGTGGAGGTTGATGTTGCAAACGGTTTTTCTCCAATCGGCGCCCCTGTGGTGCTGATTGACCATAATATTGACAGCTATGGATGGGAGGTGCCCGGCAACAATAATGAGGAGACATTTCATAACGGATGGAACGAAGGTCCGGCCATGATAAAGCATGACGGGAAATATTACCTTCAGTATGCGGCTCCTGGCACTCAGTTCCGCACATATGGAGATGGTGTATATGTCGGCGACTCGCCTCTCGGGCCTTTTGAGGCAATGGAGAGCAATCCGTTTTCGTTTAAGCCGGGTGGGTTTATTGGTGGAGCTGGACATGGACATACATTCCGCGACCGTTATGGCAATATGTGGCATGTAGCTACAATGAAGATTTCCGAACGTCATATGTTTGAGCGTCGACTTGCATTATTCCCTGTAGCACTTGACAGCAAGTCGCATACGATGCGTGCCTTTACCGAATGGTCGGACTATCCGTTTATGATTCCGCAGCAGAAATTTGACCCTTCAAGGAGGTCACTTTCTCTGGGGTATAAACAACTTGCGGCAAAGGCAGTGGCAAAGGCTTCGTCGTCGGCTTCAGGGCATGATGCCTCATATGGAGCAGATGATGTGGTAGAGACCTGGTGGGCTGCCGAATCGGGCAGTGCCGGGGAATGGCTGGAGCTTGACTTGGGGCGTCAGTGCCGTATCGAGGCTGTTCAGCCTAATTTTGCAGATGACGGCATGCCGCTGATGCGTAAGGCCACATCGCCTATGATATATGCGTATCATATAGAGGCATCGGACGACGGACTGAGCTGGACTACATTTGTCGACCGCAGCGGGAATACTACTGAAGATATGCCACATGAACTTGTTGTGCTCGACAAGCCTGTGAAAGCCAGATATGTGCGCATTGTGAATGACCGGGATATCGAGGGGCGCTTCTCATTGTTTGATTTGAGGTTGTTTGGCAGTGACGGTAAGAAAACTCTTAACAAGGTGGTAAAACATTCTGCGGTTAGAAATTCTGATGACAGGCGCCGGATAGCTGTAAAATGGGACGCTGTGCCCGGTGCTGAACGCTACATTGTGCGTTGGGGGATAGCCGGCAGCGGAGTGTTGAATAATTCGGCCGAGGTAGCGTCAGGAACCGAACTTGAGGCCGGATGGTATAACCGAGATTCCGACTACGATTTCGAAGTGAGGGCGTATTGATAAGAGTCGGTTAGACAATTAAAATTATTAAACGAGCTCTAAAGAGGATGTATGAGCGTGGAAATTTATTAACTTTGCATTCAGAAAACTACAATCATAAAATAAATCAGAAATGGCAAAGAAAGCACTCCTTATGATACTCGACGGATGGGGCATCGGCAACCATTCGAAGGGTGACGTGATATTCAACACGCCTACTCCCTATTGGGATTCTCTCGTAAATACATATCCTCATTCACAGCTTCAGGCATCGGGTGAGAATGTTGGTCTGCCCGACGGCCAGATGGGTAACTCTGAGGTTGGCCATCTTAATATCGGTGCCGGACGTGTGGTATATCAGGACCTTGTAAAAATCAACAAGGCATGCAAAGACGGTTCGATACTGAAGAACCCCGAAATCGTGAATGCATTCAGCTATGCCCGCGACAACGGAAAGGCCATTCACTTCATGGGTCTTACCTCGAATGGCGGCGTACACTCTTCGCTTGACCATCTTTTCGCTCTGTGCGACATCGCCAAGGAGTATGGCCTGGAAAAGGTATATATCCACTGCTTTATGGATGGCCGTGACACAGACCCCCGCAGCGGAAAAGGATTTATCGAGGAACTTGATGCATATTGCGCCAAGTCGGCCGGAAAGATTGCATCGATTATCGGCCGCTACTATGCCATGGACCGCGACAAGCGCTGGGAGCGTGTAAAGGAGGCTTATGACCTGCTTGTAAACGGTGTTGGCAAAAAGAGCCAGGATATGGTTAAGGCCATGCAGGAGTCGTATGATGCCGATGTTACCGACGAGTTTGTAAAGCCGATTGTAAACGAGACTGTCGACGGTACAATCAAAGACGGTGATGCAGTAATCTTCTTCAACTACCGCAATGACCGTGCCAAGGAACTTACTACTGTGCTTACTCAGCATGACATGCCTGAGGCAGGAATGCACACAATCCCCAATCTGCAATATTATTGCATGACTCCTTACGACGCTTCGTTTACAGGCGTGCATATCCTTTTCGACAAGGAGAATGTGACCAATACTCTGGGTGAGTATCTTTCATCGCTTGACAAGAAGCAGCTCCACATCGCCGAGACCGAGAAGTATGCACATGTGACATTCTTCTTCAATGGCGGTCGCGAAGCTCCCTACGAAGGTGAGGAGCGCATACTTGTGGCTTCGCCCAAGGTAGCTACTTACGACCTCAAGCCTGAGATGAGCGCCTATGAGGTGAAGGATAAACTTGTGGATGCAATCAAGAGTCAGGAATACGACTTTATCGTAGTCAACTATGCTAACGGCGATATGGTAGGACATACCGGCGTATATGAGGCTATAGAAAAAGCAGTAAAGGCTGTCGACGATTGTGTCAAAGATACTGTAGAGGCTGCAAAGGCTGCTGATTATGAGGTCATCATCATTGCTGACCATGGCAATGCCGATAACGCAATCAATGCTGACGGCACTCCCAATACAGCACATTCGCTCAATCCTGTGCCTTGTATCTATGTGACAGAGCGCAAGGATGCTCATGTAGAGGACGGTCGTCTTGCTGATGTGGCTCCCACTATACTTAAGATTATGGGTATAGCCCAGCCGTCGGAAATGACCGGTCATGCTTTGATTGACTGATTGATTATATCGTCATAAAAGATTGATTCTCCCGTTTACAGCTATTGTAGACGGGAGTTTTTTTTAAGACCCCGTTCCCCAATATTTGTTAACGCTGGGGTCGCATATCTCTGAGTGATTTTTGTCTTGTGATGATGGA
>NZ_JAIDKI010000262.1:9136-16789 GCF_029051885.1 Muribaculum sp. | reverse complement strand
CTTCGTCACATGTCGAAAATCGTCTCAAGCTATACGACCCTGGCGGCAACATTTATTATTAAACAAGCTCTAAATACAAAATCACCCTTGCCGGACTTTCATACGGCAAGGGTGATTTAGAGAATGTTTGCTTGAATCAACGGATGGCAAGTACCTCGATTTCGACGAGTACATTTTTGGGAAGTGTCTTTACGGCAACAGCTGAACGTGCCGGGTAGGGGGCAGAGAATGCTTCAGCGTACACTTCGTTCATTGCGGCAAAGTCGCCCATGTCGGCAAGAAATACTGTAGTCTTGACGACATCTGATAGAGTCAGTCCTGCGGCCTCGAGGATAGCGGAGACGTTGGCAAGTGACTGTCGAGTCTGTTCGGTAATACCTTCCGGAATTTCGCCGGTAGCCGGATTGATAGGAATTTGTCCGGAGGCGAATATCATGTTGCCTTTTTCGATAGCCTGGCTGTAGGGACCGATAGCTCCGGGAGCCGATGTAGTGGATATAACTTTTTTCATATCTTTAGTTTGTTATAATATTTCGGTATCGATGATAATATGTATTATCCGCATTTTGAAGTGCCGCATGATGTACATATGAGGCATCCTTCCTGGTAGATTAGAGTTTCGTTGCCGCAGTTGGGGCATTTCTGTCCGCTGGCTTTTGTGCCGTTGGGAAGATACTTTTTGAGCGCGCGCTCCACTCCCATCTTCCAGGTATTTATCGACTGGCTGTCAAGTTCGAGTCCGCCGACAAGTTTGAGCACCTGGTCTATAGGCATTCCGTAGCGAAGTACTCCGGAGATGAGTTTGGCATAGTTCCAATACTCCGGATTGAACTTGTCGCTCAACCCTTCAATCGTTGTTTTATAGCCTCGTTTATTTATAAACTGGAAGTCATAGCGTTTGTTGCCGTGATCGTCTACAGCCTTTATGATTTTGCCTTTTGTTACGCTTTTGGGGCAGAATATGCCGACTTCGTCATCGGCAAGACCTGTAAAAATCTCATATGGACGTCCGTCGACAAGGCCTACGAACGCAATCCATTTCTCTTTATTATTTTGGAATCGGATTACATCGGCATCAAGTTCTAACGGACGTTTGGCTACGTGAGGCGCGTTTGTAATCATCGGAGATACTTCCGGAGCCGAAGATTTTTTTGAGATTGACACTAGCACACCTGAACGTGAGCCGTCGCGATATACGGTACATCCTTTGCATCCCGCACGCCATGCCTCAACATAAAGTTTACCTACAAGTTCCTCAGTAACGTCGGCAGGCAGGTTGATGGTGACGGAGATTGAATGGTCCACCCATTTCTGCACGCGGCCTTGCATGCGCACTTTCTCAAGCCAGTCGACGTCGTTGGCCGTGGCACGGAAATATGGCGATTTTTCAACCAGTGCGTCAAGTTCGTCCTGGGTATAGTTGTCGCGACGCTCAATGCCGCTGGTCTCCATCCAGTCGATAAATTTAGGATGGTATACGATGTATTCTTCAAATGCATCACCGACATCGTCGATATAATCTACATGTACTTCCGGATCGTTGGGATTTACTTTGCGTCGGCGTTTGTACACAGGCAGGAATACCGGTTCTATTCCGGAGGTGGTACGCGTCATCAGTGATGTCGTGCCGGTCGGGGCTATGGTTAGACAAGCGATATTGCGTCGGCCATATTTTTTCATCTCTTCGTATAGTTCCGGATCGGCTTCCGCCAGGCGCTGTATGTATGGATTGGCGGCTTCCCGACAGGTATCGTATACCTCAAATGCGCCTCGTTCTTTGGCGAGCTCTACAGACGAGCGGTATGCGGCAAGCGCCAGTGTACGGTGCACTTTTTCGGAAAAGTCAGTGGCTTCTGTGGTGCCATAGCGCAATCCGAGAGCTGCAAGCATGTCGCCTTCAGCGGTAGTGCCTACGCCTGTGCGTCGGCCTTTGAGCGTCTTGGCGCGTATTTTCTCCCAAAGGTGGCGTTCGGTACCTTTTACCTCTTCATTTTCGGGGTCGGAGTCTATTTTTGCAAGAATTTTGTCGATTTTTTCTGTCTCGAGATCGATTATGTCATCCATTACCCTTTGAGCTTTGGCTACATGGCTGCGGAAGAGCTCAAAGTCAAATTCTGCCTGTGGTGTAAACGGGTTCTTTACATAGCTGTAGAGGTTTATGGCAAGAAGTCGGCAGCTGTCATAAGGGCATAATGGAATCTCTCCGCATGGATTTGTGGATATGGTTCGAAATCCAAGGTCGGCATAGCAATCCGGCACTGACTCGCGGGTGATTGTGTCCCAGAATAATACTCCTGGTTCTGCTGACTGCCATGCGTTGTGGACGATTTTATGCCACAGGGCCGATGCGTCAATGTCTTTTGTTACATCAGGGTGCTCTGAGTCGACTGGGAATTGCTGGGTATATGCCGAGCCTTCGGTTGCCGCACGCATGAAGTCGTCGTCAATACGCACACTGACGTTAGCACCTGTGACTTTGCCTTCAGTCATCTTTGCGTCTATAAACGCTTCACTGTCGGGATGCTTTATGCTTACCGACATCATGAGTGCTCCGCGACGGCCGTCCTGGGCGACTTCTCTGGTTGAGTTGGAGTAGCGCTCCATGAACGGGACAAGTCCGGTCGATGTCAGTGCGGAGTTCTTTACGGGAGTTCCTTTGGGGCGCAGATGGCTTAAATCGTGGCCTACACCTCCGCGACGTTTCATGAGCTGTACCTGCTCTTCGTCGATTCTGAGGATTCCGCCGTAGCTGTCCGATTCGCCATCGAGTCCGATTACAAAACAGTTGCTGAGTGATGCTACCTGATATTCATTGCCGATGCCGGTCATAGGGCTTCCCTGAGGCACAAGATAGCGGAATTGGTCAAGAAGTCCGAACAACTCTTCGTGGCTCATAGGATTGGGATAGTGGCTTTCGATGCGTGCGAGCTCTCCGGCGATACGGTGATGCATATCGGCCGGAGTTTTCTCATAAATGTTGCCGAATGAATCTTTCAGAGCATACTTTGTTACCCAAACGCGTGCTGCAAGCTCGTCACCGTTGAAGTATCTCAACGTGGCTTCTTGAGCTTCGTCAAATGAATATGTCTTTTTTTCGTCCACAATTAAGGTATATTAGTTGGATGTTTTTGATTTGTCGGGTTTGTACAGCTTTCGAATACGAAGTGTTCGTATTCATACGAAAAAAGGAAGCCGTTGCTTAATTACAAGCGACTTCTTTTTTGTGTTTTTTTTGCAGTATCGATTAACGAAAAAGGCATCTAAGAATTACGGTGCAAAATTCAGCATTATTTACGTCTCGTCCAAAAAGTTTGATGAAAAAAATACGCAGTGTTGATAAGTTTTCCAAAACGAAAAATCAACGGGTTGTTACATAGCGTGTTATCCACTTGTACTATGTCGCAATGTTTTCGATTTTGATAATTTATGTTGATAAAATCACTTGTTGACATTTCTAATAGACGTATGTTGACAAGCATTGATATATGCAATATGACCGGATGCGGATGTATGTGTGCATTATGGAATGCATGTCCTAAAAAAGTTATTGCTCTAAGAAACTGTTTAAATTCATATGATACAGATTTTGAGAGAGAATGTCAGATATATTTTTGTTTGCGATGAAGGAGCGTAGCCGTAGCTACGTGACTGAAGAGTCAACAAAAAGAGACTGGCAGACTCCTCAAAAACAAAGTGATATGAATTTAAACAGTTTCTTATTTCCGGTTTTCAGAAGATATCGCTATATTCGCATAAACTTTTTATAATATGGACCTAAACGCAATTGACAAATATTTCGCAACGCGTGCCACCGTACGTGCATATACAGATAAAGAGATTGACCGGGAACTTCTGATGAGGCTAATTGAGCTTGCTTCTCATGCTCCGACTACCGGAAACATGCAGCTTTATTCGGTGATTGTATCACATACTAAGGAGCAGCGCGAGGCTCTTGCGCCGGCACACTTCAATCAGCCGCAGGTGACCTCAGGCGCCGGCGCCGTGCTGACATTCTGTGTGGATATAAACAGATTTTGCAAGTGGTGCGATATAAATGACGCAGAAGCCGGATTTGATAATCTACAGGCTCTCATGTATGGTGTGCTTGACTGCTCGATATTCGCTCAGCAGTTTAATACTCTTGCAGAGATGCATGGTCTGGGATGCTGCTATCTTGGCACCACGCTTTTTAATGCGCCTCTAATAGCCGAAGTCCTTGACCTTCCCGATAGGGTGATTCCTCTTGTTACTCTTACAGTGGGATATCCGGCTGCATCTCCTGTGATTTCCGACCGTCTGCCTGTAAAGGGGATTGTGCACGATGGTTTTTATCATGAGTATTCCGATAATGATATACGTGAGCTATATGCAGAAAAGGAGAATTTACCTGAGAATATCGGATTTGTCAGAGAAAATGGCAAGAGTACGCTTGCTCAGGTATATGCCGAGGTCAGATATCCGCGTGGTATGAACGAGGATTTCTCTGCATCACTTAATATGTACCTTGACAAAGCTCTTTTTAAGGTAAATTCGTCGCAACAGGAGCAGTAGATGATGGAACAGGAATTCTCTTCAGTTTTGCTTGAGAATGCGGTATCTCAGCTGTCTCGTTTGCCGGGTATCGGGCGCAAGACTGCGTTGCGTCTTGCGTTGCATCTTCTTCGGCAGGATGAGCAGACCGGGGTGGAGCTCGGACAATCTATTATTGACTTGAGGCGGGGAATATCTTATTGCTCCTGCTGTCATAATATATCGGAGCAGCCTTTGTGTCCGATATGTTCTGATGCAACACGTGACACTTCAGTCATATGTGTGGTTGAAAGCGTCAAGGATGTAATGAGTTTTGAACGTACCGGGCAATATCGTGGCTTGTATCATGTGCTTGGAGGGTTGATTTCTCCTATGGATGGAGTAGGGCCTGATGCTTTACAGATACGTTCGCTCGTTGAACGTGTGAAGAGTGGCTCTGTTTCCGAGGTAATCCTTGCCTTGAGTGCTACGATGGAAGGTGAGACTACCAATTTTTATATATTCCGTCAGCTTGGCTCTGTTGAGGTGAAGATTACACAGTTGGCGCGAGGGGTATCCGTAGGCAATGAGATTGAATATACGGATGAGGTGACTCTTGGCCGCTCGCTTGTAAACCGAACATTATTTGCAGATTCGTTCTCAAGAAGGTAAGAACTATATTTCTAACAGTTACTAAACTTAATGAGCTATGGCACAATTGCTAAACGACGGTGTGGTCGCGCTTCGTGCTGTCGAACCTACCGACCTTGATGTACTTACATCATGGGAAAACGATACGTCCTTGTGGGAACTTGGTTGCACGCTTGCTCCATATTCGCGCAAGCGTCTGTGGGACTATATTGAGAACTATCAGCCGGATATATATATAGCCCGTCAGCTTCGTCTTGTCGCAGTTGATTTGGCAAGCGGCACTCCGGTGGGAACCCTTGATTTCTATGACTTTGATCCTCACAACCGTCGAGCCGGAGTCGGTGTGCTGATAGATCGTGAATGGCAAGGAAAGGGATATGGCAAGAGGATGCTTGAACTTGGTACCGACTATGCCGGTCGATTCATCGGGATGCATCAGCTTTGGGCGATTATTCCTATTGATAATGTACGGAGTCAGTCGCTCTTCAAGGATGCCGGATTCGACATATGCGGACGCTTGCGTTCATGGCTTAGGCGCGACCGCAGTTATGTTGATGCATATGCTTTTCAGCGATTGTTTGAGTCATGAAATATACTTCTGTTATAGTTGCTTCAACGGTAACGGTTCTGTGCCTTTCCGGGGTTACGGCTGCATGGGCTTCGGATGTCAGGAGCCATGATGAAAGTGCTCCGGTCGAATGGGCTATACCTCACATATCTGCCGCGCATGTACGCACAGAGCCGCGCCATGGTGCGGAAATGTCGACACAGGCTCTTATGGGGTGGCCGGTAGTTGTGTTGGAGCGCTTGGCTAATGGCTGGAGTCGTGTCGAACTGCCTGATGGCTATCAGGGGTATATTATTGATAATTCGCTTACTTTTATTCCATCAGATAGCATTGCTCTCTGGAATGCAGCTCCACGCATAATAGCAACTAATGTATTGCCATATATGGCATGTGATTCCGCGGGAGTGGCCGTGTCTGATATTGTGCAGGGTGATATACTTATAGGTGTGTCATGCGACAGTATCAATACCGGTGTTATGCTGCCTGACGGACGAAATGCAATTATTCCATCGTCGATGTGTGCTTCCGTCGACATATGGGAGCGCAATGTTGCGTCTACAGGGCGTGTGCTTGATACCGCCCGGTCGCTTTTCGGTGCTCCTTACTTATGGGGAGGCGTCACAGCCAAGGGAATGGATTGTTCCGGGCTTACCCGCCTTGCATACCTGGCTGAGGGTATAATGCTGCCGCGGGATGCCTCTCAACAAGCGCTCGCAGGTAATGAAGTCAGGCCTGAGGATGTGGCCGATGGCGATCTCCTTTTCTTTGCTTCGGAGACAACAGGCCGCATAAATCATGTCGCGCTATACGCCGGCAATGATATGATGATTGAGGCGGCGGGCCGAGTGCGGCTGTCAGTCGTGCCATGGCCAAAGGTTGTGTCAATCAGGCGTGTCATTATGTGAATTGGATATATAGTTAAATGCAATAAATTAAGGAAGCCGCAACATTGTGTCGCGGCTTCCTTAATTTATTGCATTTAGTTTATTTCTTTGGAATCGGAGGAGGGGTGGGGGCAGTGTCTGATTCCGAAGAGTGGCTGTCAGGCATCTGCATGTCTGAGGAGTCTTCCTGCTGATTCTCTGCCGGCACTTCGTTGTCAGACTTGCCGGAATCTTCGCCGGATTGTTTTTGCTCAATCTGTCGGGCCGCGAAAATCTCGTCGGTGCGTGATACCCATGGGCGTTTTCCGAAAATCTGTTCAACGTCTTCAGTGAATATGACCTCACGCTGGATAAGCGTCCGAGCGAGCTTATGATGTCCATCTGAGTGCTTGCGAAGAATTTCTTTGGCTCGCTCATACTGCTCGTTGATGATACGCGATACTTCGGCATCGATATCTTTGGCGCGCTCTTCGCTGTATGGTTTGGAGAAGCCATACTCCTGGCCTGTGGAATCGTAGTAACAGAGGTTGGGCAATCTGTCGCTCATACCATAATAGGCTACCATTGCGTAGGCGAGCTTGGTTACGCGTTCAAGGTCATTTGCAGCTCCGGTGGATATGTGTCCTATGAAGAGTTCTTCAGCGGCACGTCCGCCAAGAGTCGAGCACATCTCGTCGAGAAGAGCCTCTGCCGGAGTAATCTGGCGCTCTTCGGGCATGTACCATGCAGCTCCGAGTGCTTTGCCTCTCGGCACGATTGTCACTTTGATAAGTGGTGACGCATATCGTAGATGCCATGAAATTGTGGCATGTCCGGCCTCGTGTATGGCTATGGATTGCTTCTCCTCGTCAGTTGTGATTTTGGAGCGTTTCTCCAGGCCTCCGATTATACGGTCGACAGCATCGTTGAAGTCTTCTTTTGTGACTGATTTTTTATTATGACGAGCTGCGATAAGGGCGGCTTCGTTGCATACGTTTGCAATGTCGGCTCCGGAGAATCCGGGGGTCTGTCGGGCGAGAGTCTCGACATCAAGAGCAACAA
>NZ_JAIDKI010000262.1:0-9126 GCF_029051885.1 Muribaculum sp. | reverse complement strand
TGCGAATGTTGCGGAGGTGGACGTTGAATATGGCCACACGGTCATTCAAGTCGGGAAGATCGACATATATCTGTCGGTCAAATCGTCCGGCACGCATAAGCGCCTTGTCAAGGATGTCGGCACGGTTGGTCGCGGCAAGGATTATTACTCCGGAGTTGGACCCGAATCCATCCATCTCTGTGAGCAACTGGTTGAGGGTGTTCTCACGCTCGTCGTTGGCTCCCATATTCGGATTGCGTCCGCGTGCTCGTCCTACGGCATCAATCTCGTCAATAAAGACGATGCAGGGCGCTTTCTCTTTAGCCTGACGGAAGAGGTCGCGGACACGCGATGCTCCTACTCCGACAAACATTTCTACGAAGTCGCTTCCCGACATCGAGAAAAACGGAACGTTGGCCTCGCCGGCTACAGCTTTGGCGAGAAGGGTCTTTCCGGTTCCGGGAGGGCCAACAAGAAGCGCTCCCTTTGGAATTTTACCGCCAAGATCGGTGTAGCGCTGGGGATTTTTCAGGAACTCAACGATTTCCTCTATTTCGGTCTTTGCTTCGGAAAGACCGGCAACATCCTTGAATGTTACCTGTATAGGTCCATCCTTGTCAAATATTTTGGCTTTGGATTTTCCGACGGAGAATACACCGCCACCGGCGCCCCCATCTTTCCCTGACATACGCTTGAGCATGAATAGCCAGAATACAATCAGCAATACCATTGGGCCGATAGACCAAAGCATGCCGGAGAAGTCGGTGGCTTTCTCAAATTTCACGTCACCGGTGAATGTTCCGTTGTTTTGCCATTCGTCAATTTTATCCTGCAACTTGTCGGCACTTGGAATGTCAGTAAGGATTTTCGCTTCCTGACCTGTGCCTTTGGTAAACTGGCTAGGATGGAATATTTTTGAAGCCAGCGAGTCGGTCAGATATGCTTCGGCTTGATTCTTGTTGGTGAATACGACGATTCGCTCTACACCACCTTCGGTAACATATTTTTCGAAGTTGGAGTAGCTTACCTCTTTCGTTATCGAATTGTCGTCAAAATAGTACAGGGCTGCCAAGAACAGTATGATTATGGCATACATCCAGTACATACTGAACTTAATTGTCCGGTTCTTAGGTTTCTTGTCCATTTAATTATATATTGAAGTACAAGAGAATTTAGTATAAGTATAAATCCGGAATCAGTCTAAGTCCGGGATTTCGGAGATTGGAGCATCGCTCCACAACTCCTCAAGATTGTAGTGCTCCCGGATATCGGGCAGGAAGATATGGACAAATACATCACCGTAGTCAATCACAATCCATTGAGAGTTCTGGTAGCCGTCATAGTTGTATGGCTTTGTACCGGCATGTTCCTGTACATATTCACGTACGCTGTCGGCGATGGCATCGACCTGTGTCGGCGATGAGCCCTGGCATATGATGAATGTATTGGCAGCGGAGCCCTCTATATGGCTGAGATCAACAACGGCTATTTTTTTGCCTTTGCGCTCCTGGATTCCATCAATTATTAATTTTATAATTTCTGATTTGTGAGTCATCTTAAGTCTATTGGAAGAATCGTTAATTTTAACACAAAGATAAAACAAATTTCTGACTTTGCAGCAAACTTAAATATATAACAACAGTTAAACCCAAAATGTCGGGAATATGTTGACTGGAATGTGAAATTTTTGTCTCAATTCATTTAAAGCCTATTCGTAACGCATTGATTTGGCCGGACTGACTGTCGCAATAAGACGGCCCGGAATGAGCAGTACGCACCATGCGATTACGAATACTGCGGCATTGAGTGTGATTATATGCCAGGGGATGATTTCTACCGGTACGAAGTCGAGATAATAGGCATCCGGATTGAGCGGAATAATATGGAAGTGCTGTTGCAAAAGCATAAGAGTAAGCCCTATCACATTGCCGATAATCATTCCGTATATAACAAGACGTCGACCCAGAAGGGAGAATATACGGGTTACTGATGCATTTGATGCTCCAAGAGCTTTCAGAATGCCAATCATGCGCACACGTTCCAGTATTATGATGAATAGTGATGATACCAGTGTAAATCCTGATACAAGTCCCATCAGCAGCAGTATCACGACTACATTTGTGTCAAGCAACGCGAGCCAGTTGAAATACATCATGCCGGTGGAGGTTACTGCCGATATCCGATACATGCCATCGAGACGTCCGGCCCAGGCTTCTCGCATCATTGTTTCCTGTAGATGTAGTGCGCCTTCATCAATGTGGTCGGTATCATGCATGTAAAGATCTATGCGATTTCCTTGAAGAGTGTCAAGACCGTTTACTCCCTGAACTAATTTGATGGGGGAGTATGCATATATCTTGTCGTAGTCAGAGAAGTGTGTGTCGTATATCGCGGCTATCTTGGGGCGTCTGGTCTTGACTCCTTGGTCAGTAAAGAAATATGTAAATATCCTGTCTCCCTGTTTAAGATGTAGTTTTTCTGACGTAATCCTTGATATGACAATTGAATTTTCCAATGAGTCGTCAGGCCAACTGCCGTTGATTATGGATTCCTTTATGAAATCAGTTCCGGGGCCTGGAGTAAGTCCACGCAATACTATGCCTTCGAAGTCGGAATCTGTTTTTATTACCGCAGGATGTTCCATCACGAGTTCCGCATCGCGGAATATCCCGGTGCTGTCGATTATACCTTGCAGTTGTGGTGAAAATGTCAGTACTGAAGTGGCCCGGGTGTCCTCCGGGTCATGAATTGTAGCATTGGATGCCGCAAGTATTGATACATGCGCGTCAAAGCCCATGACTTTTCTGCGGATTTCATGTTTGAATCCTGTCACGATGCACAAAGCAGCCATCATTATGGCCATTGCCAGCGCTATGCCGGAAATAGCCATAATGACGCTTGTCGCTGTGCCGCCTCCATGTCCGGAGATGCGCATGCGTGAGGCTATCAGACTTTCATATGTCATGGCGCGGCATGGTATTGTCAGGAATTGCTGATGTGTCCAGGATATGCTTTCAGCGCTTCTTGCAGCACTTTCATCGCTTTTGCAAGATCCTCTTTGCATAGCACATATGCCATGCGGACTTCATCGCTACCCATGCCTGCGGTTGTATAGAAGCCTGATGCCGGAGCCATAAATATTGTCTGCCCTTCATATTCGAATTCTTCAAGGCACCATTCGCAGAAACGGTCGGCATTGTCGACGGGCAACTTGACTACTGTGTAGAACGCTCCCATTGGAATGGGGCTATAGCATCCGGGTATCTTGTTAAGTTGGTCAATAAGGAATTTACGCCTGTCCACATACTCGTTGTAGGTGGCGAGCATATATTCCTGAGGGGTGTCAATCGATGCTTCAGCCACAATCTGTCCGAGAAGGGGTGGGCTCAGACGAGCCTGGCAGAACTTCATGATGTTCTTTTTCAGTTCCTTGTGCTTGGTGATAAGGGCTCCTATGCGTATTCCGCATTCGTTGTATCTTTTTGATACGGAGTCAATGAGTACCACCTTGTCCTCTATGCCCGGCAGATGAAATGCCGAGATGTATGGCGCACCGGTATAGCAGAATTCGCGGTATACTTCGTCGGAGTACAGAAACAAGTCATATTTCTTGACCAAATCGCGAATCTGTAGCATCTCCTTCATCGTATACAAGTATCCTGTAGGATTATTCGGGTTGCAGATGAGAATGCCTTTGGTCTTAGGTGTGATGAGCTCTTCAAATTTTTCAATCGGAGGCAGGGAGAAGCCTTCGTCGATGGATGAAGGCACTGTTATGATTTTTGCTCCGGCCGAGATGGCAAATGCCATATAGTTGGCATATGCCGGCTCAGGCACAATAATCTCATCACCCGGATCGAGAGTTGCCATGAAGGCGAAAAGTACAGCCTCGCTTCCTCCGGTGGTTACGATTATATCGTCGGTGTCGACTTCGATATTGAAACGGTGATAGTATTGGCGGAGTTTCTCGCGAAGCGACAATAATCCCTCCGAAGGACTGTATTCGAGCACTTTTCTGTCAATATGACGCAGTGCTTCCAGGCCCTCCTCCGGGGTAGGCACATCAGGCTGGCCGATATTGAGATGATATACCTTTACACCACGTTCTTTAGCTTTATTGGCCAGTGGTACAAGGCGACGTATAGGGGAAGCCGGCATTTCTGTGCCGCGCTGTGATACTTTTGGCATGATATCTTATGTGCTGTGCTTAGAGATTGTGGAGATTATGGCCCATACGGTCTTTTTTGGTGCGCATGTAGCGGAGATTGTACTGGTTGGGCTCAACTTCGATGGGGACATTTTCAACTACTTCAAGTCCATAGCTCTGCAGTCCGACACGCTTTACCGGATTGTTTGTCATAAGGCGCATTTTGCGCACGCCGATTTCACGTAGTATCTGAGCGCCTACTCCATAGTCTCGTTCATCGGCAAGATGGCCGAGGCATACGTTTGCCTCGACGGTATCCATGCCGTTTTCCTGAAGTTTGTAGGCTTTCATTTTTTCCATCAGACCGATTCCCCGGCCTTCCTGATTGAGATAGACCACAGCGCCTCGGCCTTCTTTTTCAATCATCTGCAGGGCTTTGTGGAGCTGGTCGCCGCAGTCGCAACGCATGCTCCCGAATATGTCGCCAGTGGCGCATGAGGAGTGTACTCTCACGAGTGCAGGTTCGTCGCTGCCGGCCAGGTCGCCTTTTATTATTGCGATATGTTCAAGGCCATTGCTCTTTTGCTTGAAGGGTATAAGCCGGAAATGTCCATATGCGGTGGGCATGTCTACCTCGACGCCCTTCTCGACGAGTGATTCCTGTTTCAGGCGGTATGTAATCAGGTCGGCGATGGATACCAGTTTCATGCCCCATTCATCGGCTTTCTGTCGCAATTCCGGCAGGCGTGCCATAGAGCCGTCGTCGCTCATAATCTCCATAAGGGCGGCAGCGGGCTGTAGACCGGCAAGCCGTGCGAGGTCTACTGCAGCCTCGGTATGTCCCGAGCGGCGCAGCACGCCTTTATCCTGGGCGTAAAGCGGGTTGATGTGTCCCGGACGACCGAAAGTGGCCGGAGTCGATTCAGGATCGGCAAGGGCACGTATTGTCGCTGCGCGATCATGAATGCTTACACCTGTTGAGCATCCTTCAAGTTTGTCGACAGTGACTGTGAACGGAGTTCCGAGTACCGAAGTATTGTCGGTTACCTGGTGCTCCAGCTCAAGTTCTTTGCAGCGAGATATAGTAAGCGGGGCACAAAGTACGCCTCGGGCATTTTTCAGCATGAAATTGACCTGCTCGGGGGTAATTTTTTCTGCCGCAACGATGAGATCGCCTTCGTTTTCTCGGTCTTCGTCATCAACTACGATTACAAAACGTCCCTCGCGGAAATCGGCGATGGCTTCATCGATTGAGTCAAGTCTTATATTATCCATTTCTTATAGTATTTCAGCTTTAATTTTCAGTCTGTAAAACAGTAGCGTTGGTATGAGGGGGAGTATTCAGAAGTGAAATGAGTTCATTGTCGGTTACTTTTATATGTTCGAGCTGTTCACGCAAGTGGCGTTGTTGGTGAAGTCCGATCAGATAAAGCGGTATTCCGACTGGGAACAGTATGATAAACATCCAACTGAGCAACTTGTTGGATGACGGATGGTAAAACCATAGACTGAGCAACTCGGGCAGCTCCATGAGTTTGAGTATTATCAGGCGTTCGCGGGAATTGGATAGGTAGTCGACCATCTGCTCCAGTTCGGCTCTGATTGTGTGGAGCCTGATGCTGTCATATCCGGTTTGCCAGTATTGTAAATAGCTCTGTCTTGCAGGATTGCTCTGTAAGAAGTCAGAGATAAGAGTGTTGAGATTGTTGATTTTGGAAGTGGCTACGGAAAGGTCGACCTCGTTTATGACAACCTCTTTCAGTTCGAGTTTGCGCATCTGGCTCCGACCTATAAGTTTTCGGAAGAAATTGGCGTAGGCATCACGATTAAAAACGGCAGAGTCATTTACTGCCTTATAAGTGAAGAACACGCCTAATGGCAATAGCACAAATGTCGACAGCCACATTCCTTCCCATACTTCAAGCCTGCCTTCGCGGGCCATCTTGTAGCCTGTGTTGTCGATGATATAGTAAAATATAAAAAGGAATACCGATATTACCAAAGGCATTCCGAGTCCGCCCTTGCGTATGATGGCTCCAAGGGGTGCTCCGATGAAGAAGAATACAATACATGCCATTGAGAGGGTGAATTTTTTCATGAGCTCAATGGCGTGGCGTCGTATTACTCGACGGTCGTCATTCATTGTATATGACCTGAATTCAAAGTCCTGACGAGAGCGCTTGGCCTTGTCGAGAGCCTGATTGAGGTAGCTTTTGGTGAATGCCGGATTGGAGCCTGAGAATATTGAGTCGAGATTAAGCGGAGCGGCCATGGCCACAGGTGGCTGTGGAATAGCCCGCATGCCTGTGTCGGTCGACTCATACTTATAATAGCTTAATCCGAAATATCGTTGTGTCTTTATATCATGGCCGTACACATCGCCTACACTGTCGACCCTTGCTGTCACCGAGTCGATGGTAGCCTGGAGTTCAGCTATATTTTTCCCTACATACTGATTGCGCATCCCGCTTTCGTCCATTCTGTTGAAGTTGGCGTCAAAAGCGATAAGCACCTCTTTGTCATTGAAGGTCTCACGCCGGTATGGGACATTTTGAGACGAGAATGTGGAGCCCTGCTCTCTCAGATTCTCAAACTGTTCGCCGTTCCAAAGGTTTAGGATAAGATGCGATTTGTCATCCGTCATGCTTATTTTTCCGGAATCGGCATAGATTATGGTGGCATTGTCAGTGCCTTTTGATACGTTGTAGATGAGGAGGTCATGCAAAATTCCGGTTTCGCGGTCCTTTTGCTTTACGTATAGATTAAAGCCGGTAATCTGGTCGTAAAATACGCCTTCGGGTATCTCAAGCTCCGGAGATTTTTGCTTCATTGAGTAGAGCAGGGTGTACATTTTAGCCTGTGCTACCGGCAGTACATTGTTCTGAAAAAAGAACGCACCGATTGCCACGATTACCATAAGTGCAATCAACGGGCGCATGGATTTGATAAGCGATACTCCGGAGGCCTTCATGGCTGTAAGCTCGAATTGCTCTCCGAGATTGCCGAATGTCATAAGCGACGCAAGGAGGATGGCAAGTGGCAGCGCCATCGGCACCATGGTAAGGGCCGCGTAAAAGAACAGTTCGCCAATTACACTCATTTCCAGCCCCTTGCCGACGAGGTCGTCGATGTACCTCCATAGGAACTGCATCAACACTATAAAGAGGCATATCAGAAAGGTCATGACAAACAGCGGCAGAAAGCTCTGTAGCATGAATAGATATAGTCGCTTTATACGTAGCATATCGAGTGTCGGTGGATGTTTAAATCGGTTAAATCAAGTGACAAATTTAAACAATTCCGATTAACTGACCAAATCGAAAGAGAAAAGCGGCACTTTTAGCGGAGCATATATTGGAATCACTGCTTGTGTGCAGTCATGCTCTCCCTTAAGGTATCTGACAGAAATTGAGCATGATTGAGTTTTTGGGTAAAAACTCAGTCATGCTCAATTATGGCGATAAGGCTCAGTTACGGTATAGAGTTATTGCAACTCATGGCCTTTTCCGTTGATTTTAATTGATGTGTACATTATTGTGGCCAAGGCTATGAAAAGTCCGATGCTGCCTGTAAGCAATGCGTAGGTCTCAAGACACAACAGTACGTATATGAACGTGTATATAATTGTAAGCACCACTCCTATGGTGATGGAGACGCGCTTTGAGCGTACTACACCGAGCATATAGATGCTTATTAGCCCGATTGTCATTACTGCGGCAATCAGATAGCTGAGCCCAAATCGCATATGCTCGGACAGTGATAGCAGCAGGGAATAGAATAATATGAGAGCAAGTCCGATTAGGAGATACTGGAACATGTTGATGGGATGCTTCATTATGATTTCCGCAAAAAGTACGGAAATAAATGTGAGCAATATGACGATTATCGCATATTTCATTGCCCGGGAGGTCTTTTGATATCTGTCTACGGGCACGAGCATATTGGTGACTACGGCTGAGCGTGATATCTTATATGGTTTGTCGCCGATAAATGCCTGAGGATAATCACGGTTGATAGAGTTGACAAGCCATTTGGCGGAGAAACTGTCGGCATCAACGCTACGTTTGGTCGGGATTACCATGCCACCGAAGGATGGCGACTTACATATTCCCGTCATTGAAATCTTGCTTTCGGCTCCAATTGGAGTTACTCCTAACGATTGTGACCCTCTGATGTGCATGTCGATAGAATAGGGAATACGGGTAGCCCTGATTGAGTCGATAGAAATCGACGCTTGCATGCATCCTGATGTGGAGGAGGTGTAGTCATCAATATCGATTACTTCCATTTCGTATCCTGTATCGGAGAATTCAGTGTAATCGGTATTGTTGCTGAAAGTCAGATTCACATATACATCCTCGTCAGATGTGCCGTCGAGCGTATATTCTCTATGTCCTATCTTTATGGGGTTTATTGATTCCACGCCTTTCAGGTCTCCGATGCCGACGGTTACATATGCTTTGTTGAAAAGTATTCTGTCGACTGGGATTCCGGTGGCTTTAAGGGCATGCATGTCAAACTCGCCGTCGATAGTGACATCGGCGTTATAGACTGTAGTTTCGTATATGCTGCGGCTTAGAGTCTGGGACTTTATGTCGGCGCATGCATTAAGAGTCGCAGGCAGCAGCCTGATTATTCCTCCTATGGAGTCTTTGTTCTGCCTGTTTTTAGTGATATAGGGTATGGAAATTATCGGACCCGACAGTAATTGCGGGCCGCTCCATGATTTTGAAATTTCCTGAGTTGTCTCTTTCTGTCGGTCGGCCCGCTCGTCATTCAGCGAGTAGATAATCATGTCGGGGATGAGCAGGATGAGTGACAGCAATACGATAAATAGGATCTTAAGGCTTATCGACTGACGGGTTGTCGTTTTCATTTGCATTGGTGCGAAACGCGGAGGGGCAGTCGTGGTGGCGGTAGGCGTGTGTGGAGGCTGCGGGATGGGCGGAGGTGTTCCGCATGTTTGTGGATTCTCGTTCATGGTTTGCTGGAATAAGTTT
>NZ_JAIDKI010000261.1 GCF_029051885.1 Muribaculum sp. | reverse complement strand
GTCGTATTGCGAGCCTTCGTAGTTTAGGCGTTCGGAAAGCTGTTCTACCGATGTTATTGTTCCGTCGATTATAGCGGTGAATATATCTTTGATTTTGCACTCCGGAACGATGAGCGACACGATGTCGGCCCAGTCGCCTGCTACATCTACCGGCTCTTCCTGTAGTTGTTCCCACAGGTTTTTCTCCGGGTCAAGAGGTGTATGGAGCAGTTTCTTCACGATTGTCTCTCCCATGAAATAATCGATAGCGAGAGCATAATATTCACGCCCCTTGCGTATGTATTCACGTTTAATCCTGAAGTTATGACGGCGGGGGTAGTCGTAGTTTTCGTCGGCTTCTATCTGTTCGAGCACTCTAAGGGCCCTGTACAATACAATTGCTGTAAGGGGGCTTGTAGATACCGTGTTGACATAATCGAGTTTGGGTATGTCGTGGCTTCGCTTGTCGCGGATACGCCATTTAAGTATGTCGCGTATGGTGCCGGCGGTCTTTACATTGGCGCCCGGATATATCAGGGTCTCTCCGTTGGGCTGGCCGATTGCATATGAGAAGGGGAGTGCCGACGTGTCGGGGTGACGGCTGTGCTTGCCCAGCACGAGAGTAAAGTCGCCGAAATGGGCAGGCCATATTATATAACTGTTGCTTCCGGTCTTGCAGCCATGCTCGAGTATGCCGTTGTGTATCGGTCCTGTACGGTATAAATGGTTGCTCTGGTTGGAGTTGGAACCGGCATTGAAAAAGGCGTAGTATCCGGCTATGAGCAGGGTCGACTTGTGGTGTGACACACAGTGTGGACCGGCGAATATACTGCACGACTCGCCGCATTCCATATGGCAGTTGGCGAAGAATACCGAATCGTGGGCCGTGAAGCCATTGCGTATCTGGCTTGCCTGGCCTACAAACGCATTGTGTACCAGCACTGAATTCTCTACCACCGCCTCCGACGATATTATGAAATTCTCGGCTATTACATTGCATCCTACCGTTGCCCGAAATCCGACTGTGCCGTTACTCAGAGCCGACGCTCCGCTTATAGTGGCACGGTCAAGGATACGTACGTTCTGTATCCTGGTTGTGTCGGTGATAGTCACATACGAGCCTATTTCGCCTGTGTCAGCCGAGTGCTCTTCTGCATAGCGGCGTATCATATTGTGGAGAGCCTCGATAAGCTGTGTGTTGTCGGCATAGATAGTCTGTAGGAAAGATATCTGTGCCGAGAGTTTGTCGTATATGAGGTTTACCCGGCTTCCGGTCTCTTCCATGACGTTTACTTTCACGCCGTTGCCAAAGGCCGTTCGACCGTTGCATATTATGGATCCGACGTTTGAGATACAGGTGTTTGAGCCTATGCGGTAGTTTACGATGCATTCGCGTATGTGGCTTATGCGCACATTGTCGCCAATCTCGCAGTCGCGCAGTGTGGCGCTGTATATTCCGGTAGGGAAGTCAAGACCGCCGAGCCCGCGCAAGGAGCCTTCGGTTATGCCGAGGCGTATGTCGCCTATGAATACGCAGTCGTGGTAGTGGCATGGCTGAAAAGGGTCGGCCACCTTCACGCGTACCCATTCGTTGCTGTGGCATCCGTTCTGCCGCAGTTGTGTGATTTCATCAATAGTAAGTTCTCTAAAATTAGCCATTGCTCCTTAGAATGCTGTGTGTAATCTGTTTATATTGTTAGTATTTTATTGCGATATAGTCATTCCTCGTCTGATGCCGGGGTGTCGGTCGATTCCAGGTCCTCATACGTCTGGTACAGAAAATCGTTGTACGGGAACCGCTGCATATGTACCTCGCGAGCCATATCGTAAAGCCTTTTCCGCAGTTCGGCGATGTTCGTCTGCTTTTTGGCGGAGATAAACACGCAGTTGTCGGACAGCTTTGCCATCCACGAGGCTTTAAGCTCGTCGAGCGACACATTGGCTTTCGTCCGCGGAGTCAGGTCGTCCTCGTCTTTTGGTGTGTAGGAGAATGCATCGACTTTGTTGAATACGACAATCATCTTCTTGTCGTTGTCTTTTCCGCAGATATCGGCAAGCGTGCGGTTGACTACCTCAATCTGTTCCTCAAACTGCGGATGGCTTATATCTACCACATGTACGAGTATGTCGGCGTCGCGCACCTCGTCGAGTGTCGACTTGAATGAGTTGACAAGATGGGTAGGGAGCTTGCGTATGAATCCTACCGTATCGGTAAGCAGAAACGGCAGATTGTCGATGATCACCTTGCGCACGGTGGTGTCGAGCGTGGCGAAAAGTTTGTTTTCGGCAAACACATCGCTTTTGCTCAGCAGGTTCATCAGGGTCGATTTGCCAACGTTGGTATATCCCACGAGCGCCACTCGGGTAAGTTTGCCTCGGTTCTTACGCTGGATTGATTTCTGCGAGTCGATTTTGGCAAGTTCGGCCTTGAGTCGCGAAATTTTGTCGAGGATTATACGGCGGTCGGTCTCGATCTGTGTCTCGCCGGGACCGCGCATGCCGATACCGCCACGCTGACGCTCGAGGTGGGTCCACATTCGTGTAAGGCGTGGGAGCAGATACTGGTATTGGGCCAGCTCGACCTGCGTTTTTGCATTGGCTGTCTGCGCGCGCTTTGCGAATATGTCGAGAATCAGGCTTGTGCGGTCGAGAATCTTTACCTTCAGTTCGCGCTCCAGATTGGCCACCTGCTTTGTCGTGAGGTCATCGTCGAAGATTACGAGGCCTATGCCGTTTTCCTCTACATATTGCTGTATCTCCTCGAGCTTTCCTTTCCCTACGAATGTGCGGGGATTGGGATAGTCCACTCTCTGGAGAAAACGCTTCTCTGTCACAGCTCCGGCTGTATCGGCGAGAAAAGCGAGTTCGTCGAGATATTCGTTGGCCTTGGCTTCCGGCTGTTGAGGAGTGATAAGTCCGACGAGCACAGTGCGCTCCGATATCGGATTGGAGATTATATCTTCTTTCATAATCGTATATTCGCTAAATGGTTCATTTCCCTTGGAGCAGGCGGTTATACTCTTCTGGTGAGTTGATGAGTCGCAACCCTTCGGTAAATGTCGGGTTGTGCATGTTGGCGATGCGGTAGTACGCTCCTGAATCGTAGAGATCGCGTGCAAGCATCGCTTTTACTACCATCGATATATATTCGCGGCTTTTCTCATATTCCTCCTGATTCATCTTCACACCCTCTGCCTCTGCATTCTTTGTAAGAGTTTCGAGCATCTCGGCTGTGACATTGAAGCGGTCGGCGAAAGCATCGACAGTGGGGTAGTCGTGGAGTAGTGAGGCGCGATGGCTGTCGATATATCCGATTGTATATTTTACAATCACGCCCTTGGCGATAAGGTCGCGGTAGTATGGTGTGAACCATGCCGTGTCAAGCGGCACTGACACATCGGGCATTATGCCTCCGCCGCCATACACCGTGCGACGGTTTTTCAGAGTGGTGAAGCGCAGACTGTCGGGCATTACCTTGCGCAGGCTGTCGGGATGCATGAGCTCGCCGGAGTCAAAGCGTTTTTTGATATCAAGCGCATACTCGTCGGTTTCACCCTTTACATACGGTTTCTGTATGCAGCGTCCCGACGGGGTGTAATATTTTGCTACGGTAAGACGTATCATTGACCCGTCGGGAAACGGGAACGGTCGTTGTACAAGCCCTTTGCCGAAAGTGCGGCGTCCGGTTATTACTCCGCGGTCGTGGTCCTGGAACGCTCCTGAGAGAATCTCGCTGGCCGAGGCCGAATACTGGTCGACAAGCACTACCACACGCCCGTCGTGAAAGTCGCCGTCGCGTGGCGCGCGATATGTATAGTTGGGAGTCTTGGGCCCTTCGGTGTATACTATCATGTCGCCCTTGTCAAGGAAATGTGCGGCAATCTCCTGCGCTGCATTCAGATATCCGCCGCCATTGCCCTGAAGGTCGATGATGAGATTTTTCATCCCCTCCTTTTTCAGTTTTTCAAGAGCTTCCAAGAATTCCTTCGGAGTCTGCTCGGCAAAGCGCGAGATACGTATATATCCCGTTGTGGGGTCGGCCATGTAGCTTGCGTCGACACTGTATA
>NZ_JAIDKI010000260.1 GCF_029051885.1 Muribaculum sp. | reverse complement strand
AATTCATCGTCGTATTCCATCTTTGTTGATGAAGTCTCTTGAGGACTCTGAAATTTGTGCAGATTTTCTTCAGATTGTTCCGTATGGTGCTCGACGCTTTGATATTATATGGAAATGGCTTGAAGAATATGCTGCTGATGATGAGTGGAAGAGAAAGATACGTAAATTATCAAATGCACTCATAAACCCTAAGAATTTCCAACTTCCGGAATTTTTTTATTTTAGTCTTGATGGAAGTAACTTTGAACAAGAATATCATCGTTTATATATGATGATTGAAATTCTTGTCGAAGCAATCTTTCATTATCCGACTATAGAGTGTTTTTATCATCAAGAAGTAAAACAATACCTAAAGATTCCACCACATACTATGGGATTTATCGGAACCTTTCCATATCTTCTGGTATCAAGAATAGTTGATATAAATAATTATTCAACATTAAAATCTACCATGAATCAATATTATAAGAAAGAATTGGATATGTTTGACTACAAAACATACGAGCCTAAGATACCTGTAATGATTGAGCGGCTTGAAAAGCTCGGTGATGAGATTCGGACAATGTGGACGTCTGAGGTCGGTATCGACCACGACCCGATATGGGACAAAATCCGTGAATGCATCGGATAAAAACTGACACTATATTACCGTCTGCCAATGAACGCTAAAGTGACATATTACCTACAGCTTGCCATAGTGCTCCTGATGAGCATTGTGGCAAACTGCGGGTATGCGTCCGTCGCAACGGTTTATCATGATGTCAACAACCGTGCTCGGCGGATAAGGTTTAGCGACGGGGGAGAGACGCGCTATATTTATGGTCTTGACGGCGTGAAGCGCCGTGTAGAGCATATTATCCCGGGCATTCCTCCGGTTGTTTCGATTGGCGTAGCGGCCTCGGGGTCTACCGTGACGTCGACAACTGATTACAGCGGTGCGTTTGTGTATGAGGACGGTGTGCTTGAGCGTATCCACCTCGACTGCGGCTATTTGAGCTACCGGGATTTCTCGGGACGCCGCCTCACTGAGCCGGAGTATCATTTCTATCAGCGCGACCATCTGGGCAACAACCGTGTAGACCTGTGCTCCGACGGAAGCGTGAGCCAGATAACCCACTATTATCCATTCGGTCTTCCGATGTCGATGGGCCACTCGCCAGAGAGCCAGCGATGGAAGTTTGGCAACAAGGAGCTCGACCGCATCAACGGCCTCGACCTCTACGACTTCGAGGCCCGTGCCTACGATCC
>NZ_JAIDKI010000026.1 GCF_029051885.1 Muribaculum sp. | reverse complement strand
CTTCGTCACATGTCGAAAATCGTCTCAAGCTATACGACCCTGGCGGCAACATTTATTATTAAACAAGCTCTAAGATGGAACTGAAAGAGAAAACGGTCAGCGGTACTCACGGCCTTCAAATTCCGACACACGTTTTACCCATTCGGGATCGACAGGCACTGAATGCCCTGTAGCAGGGTCGATTGTCACCATTACCGTACGCCCGATACATTTCACATCACCGGTATCTATATCCACTATCCTCTGCTCCAGGCGGAAGCTCGATTCTCCGATATGGGTGATGGCTGTTACCACGCATATCTTCTCATCGATAGTGGTGGGAGCATAAAAGTCGCAGTTGACATTGGCTACTACAGTATTGATAGCGCGCCAGTCGAGCTGATCGCCCATCATCTCCTGAAAGTAACGCATCTTGCCAAGATCCATATAGGCAAAATACATCCCGTTGTTGACATGTCCGAGTAAATCTATATCGTTGAAACGTATCTGCAGTGGCAGCACAGTACGGAACGGCTGGGTCGGAGCCGGCACGCGCGGATTAAGCGGTGTAGGAAGTATTATTTCAGGTTTCATGGGCGCAAATTTAATAAATTTTACTAACTTTGTGGGAAGTAGGCTACTGCGAATACCAAATATTCCATCCGCCTGTCCCAATCATGACGAACACCATATGAGCGACGATATAACCACTCCCGACGACTTGAACGACCCCGATTTCGAAGATTCCCCACAGGAGCAAAGCGAAGAAAACAGCGTCCCGACGGGACGTGTCACCCTCGACACATCTGACGATGTAGTACGCCACCAGTTGCGCGGCATGTATCAGAGCTGGTTTCTTGAATACGCATCCTACGTAATCCTCGAACGTGCCGTGCCACATATCGACGACGGACTGAAACCCGTGCAGCGACGCATACTCCACTCAATGCATACCCTCGACGACGGGCGATTCAACAAAGTGGCCAACATCGTGGGCAACACAATGCAGTATCATCCCCACGGCGACGCATCAATCAACGATGCTCTCGTGCAGCTCGGACAGAAAGACCTCCTGGTGGAAACTCAGGGAAACTGGGGCAACGTGCTTACAGGAGCGTCGGCGGCCGCAGGGCGTTATATCGAGGCGCGACTGTCGCCATTTGCCCTTGAGGTACTGTACAATTCCAAGACAACCAACTGGACCGTAAGCTACGACGGACGCAAGCCGGAGCCTGTGACGCTTCCCGCGAAGTTCCCGCTGCTGCTCGTACAGGGCGTGGAGGGTATCGCCGTAGGTCTGTCCTCTAAGATACTTCCCCACAACTTCAACGAGATAATCGACGCCGCAGTGTCATATCTGCGCGACGAGCCGTTCACACTATACCCCGACTTCGTCACCGGTGGCTCGCTCGATGTGTCGAAATACAACGACGGCGAGAGGGGCGGCTCCGTAAAGATAAGGGCAAAAATCGAAAAAGTCGACAACAAGACTCTCGCCATAACCGAAATACCATTCGGTAAAACCACAGGCACAATATCCGACTCGATTATCAAGGCCGCCGAAAAAGGCAAGATAAAAGTAAGGAAAGTCGAGGACATGACCTCGGAAAACGCCTGCATACTCGTACACCTCCTCCCCGGCACCTCAAGCGACAAGGCAATCGACGCCCTGTATGCATTTACCGACTGCGAGCTGAGCGTATCGCCCAACTGCTGCGTAATATCCGGCAACAAGCCTCACTTCCTCGGCGTCAGCGATGTGCTGCGCCACAGCGTCGACACCACACGCGAGCTGTTGCGCCGCGAGCTGGAGATACAGCGCGGCGAACTGATGGAGTCGCTCCACTTCGCATCGCTCGAGCGCATATTCATCGAAGAGCGCATATACAAGGACAAGCAGTTTGAGGAGGGAAAAGACATGGATTCGGTGCTTGCCCATATCGACAAGCGCCTCGAGCCGTTCAAGAAAGACCTCTGGCGCGAAGTCACACGCGACGATCTCCTGCGCCTTATGGAAATAAAAATGAAGCGCATACTACGCTTCAACTCCGACGAGGCCGACCGCCTCATCGCCAACTACCGCGACCGTGTGGCCGACATCGACCTCAAGCTCGCCAACATCATTCAGCATACCATCGACTGGTATCTCCACCTGAAGGAGAAATATGGCGACGCATACCCGCGCCACACCGTGCTCCGCAGTTTCGACAGTATTGAGGCCGCTACCGTAGCCGAGGCCAACGAGCGACTGTACATCAACCGCGAGGAGGGATTCATCGGCACATCTCTAAAAAAAGACGAGTATGTGTGCCAGTGCTCCGATATCGACGACATCATAATATTCTACAAGGACGGAAAATACAAAGTCGTCAAGGTGCAGGACAAAATGTTTGTCGGCAAGGGTGTGCTGTATGTCAACGTATTCAAGCGCAACGACCTGCGCACCATCTACAATGTCATCTACCAGAACGGTAAAGGCGGCACATACTACATGAAGCGCTTCGCCGTGACAGGAGTTTCCCGCGACAAGGAGTACAGCCTCACCCAGGGCTTGCCGGGCTCGAAGGTGGCATGGTTCTCGGCCAATCCCAACGGAGAGGCCGAGGTGGTGAAGGTGACACTCAAGCCCAAACTGCGCCTTAAGACACTTCAGTTTGACATCGACTTCAGCCAGCTCGCCATAAAAGGCAAGCAGAGCCAGGGCAATATGGTCACCAAGAACGAAGTGCACCGCTTTACCCTCAAAGAGAAAGGAGCATCCACCCTCGGAGGTCGCCAGGTATGGTTTGACCCGGATGTGCTGCGCCTCAACTACGACAAGCGAGGCATATATCTGGGCGAATTCAACGGCACCGACCAAGTGCTCGTAATACTTAAGTCGGGAGAATATTATCTGTCAAGTTTCGATGCCGGAAACCATTATGAGGATGGCATATTGCGAATCGAGAAGTTCCGTCCGGGCCATGTCTGGACCGCCGTAATCGACGACGCCGACCAGGGATATCCATACCTCAAGCGGTTCACATTCGAGCCGGCCTCAAAGCGTACCAGATTCATAGGAGAGAACGAAAAGAGCAGCCTCATACTCCTCAGCGACGCCGCCGGATGCCGCATAAAGGTCATATTCGGAGGCTCCGACGCATATCGCGAGCCGCTGGAAGTCGACGCCATGGATTTCATAGCCGTAAAAAGCCTCAAAGCCCGCGGAAAGCGACTTACCACCTACACCGTCGACAAGGTGGAAGAGCTTGAGCCGCGCGAGGTGGAGGATGTGGAGGAAGATGATACCGAAGCAATACTCCCTGATGAGGAGCCGGCAACAGAAAGCGAGGAGAGATCCGACGACGAGGTACGCGACGAAATCAACGGCCAGCAGCGTATATTCTGACAATGAAAAAGTTTATCGCCATTATCTGGGGCCTGTGGGCAACAATGGCCTGTGCGGCACAGCCCGACAGCATAGTACGCCCGGTCAACTCCCACTTCACCTACGATATCGGTTCTTCTCTAATAGCCAACACCTACCTCACCCCTTTGAAATATACAGGCTGGAGCATGCGGCTCGGCTACGACCGCACTCAGGCCATGAAGTTTCATCCGGAGCAGCTGGTACAGCGCATCACAGCCGGACTCGACATCGACCGCACCCTCAATCCCGCCGGCAATGCAAGAATGTGGCGACTGGCAGGCGACTTTGACTACGGAATCACATACCGCACGCGCCTACCCTATGATATCACCGTGGCGGGAGGGTTGTCGACCGGCATAGACCTTGGAGTCATATACAATACCCGCAACGGCAACAACCCCGTAGCCGTAGAGGCCGCATGGACAATCAATATAACCGGAGCGCTGATGTGGCACCACACTCTACTGGGCAAAAAGCTGCTGCTCACCTACCGCCCTACAATACCCCTGACAGGTGTATTCTTCTCTCCCGACTACGGCGAACTCTTCTACGAAATATCGCTTGGCAATCATAGCGGACTCGCCCACTGCGCA
Source organism: Muribaculum sp. (assembly GCF_029051885.1). Taxonomy (GTDB): domain Bacteria; phylum Bacteroidota; class Bacteroidia; order Bacteroidales; family Muribaculaceae; genus Muribaculum. The sequence continues at coordinate 14,312 of NZ_JAIDKI010000026.1, read as the reverse complement.
TGGTGGGGAAATTATTTCCGTATGGAGAACCTCCTTACAGCCGACATATCTTTCGGAGCCACACAACTACGCCTTGGCTTCCGCAACAATATCCTGTCGACACGCGTCAATAACATTACCACCCGCGTGGTCACATGTGCCGCGGTAATCGGCGTGGGTGGCACATGGATATCGGTAAATCCATACAAAGGTATCAGTGCCGACGCGCGTATCATATCAGCAACCTATTGATTCATATGAATATATCTATTCCCGATATTATATCCCGGCTGATGCTGTTGGCGGTTGCCACCGCTACCGCACTGATGTCGACGGGATGCCATCCGCTTGAAGAATGGGACAATAATCCGCAAGGCAATTTCGAAGCCCTGTGGACCATCCTCGACGAGCACTACTGCTTCTTTGCGGAGAAGGAAGTCGACTGGCGGGAGATTCACGACGAATATGCCGCCAAGATAAGCAACCGCATGACATCCAAGGAGCTTTTCTTCGTATGCGCCGACATGCTCAACGAGCTTCGCGACGGCCACACCAATCTTTCGGCCTCGTTCAACACCTCCTATTACCGCAAGTGGTGGAGCGACTATCCACAAAACTACTCCGAACGACTCGTCGAGCAGTATTACCTCAACTTCAATTTTCTCACCGCCTCCGGACTTGACTATGCCGTGCTGCCTCAGAACATAGGCTACATACGCTACAGTTCATTCAGCACATCCATCGGAGAGGGAAATCTCGACGAAGTGCTCATGTACCTCAACACATGCGACGGTCTCATCATAGACATCCGCGACAACGGCGGAGGCGCCATGACAAATGTCGAGACACTGGTGAGGCGCTTCATCACATCGCGCACACTCGCCGGATACATATCCCATAAGACAGGCCCGGGCCACAACGACTTCTCAGAGCCCTACGCCTACTACTTCGACCCCGCCGAGCACGGACGCGTAATGTGGGGCAAGCCCACAGTCGTGCTCACATCACGGGGAACATTCTCGGCGGCCAACAATTTCGTGTCGATTATGAAATACATTCCCGGAGTAACTATAGCAGGGTCCCGCACAGGAGGCGGCTCCGGAATGCCATTCAATTCCGAACTGCCCAACGGATGGAGCGTGCGCTTCTCGGCATGCTCAGTGCTCGACTGCTACGGCCAGACCACCGAATTCGGCATAGACCCCACCCCGGGCTGCGAGGTCGACCTCGACCCTCAGCAGGCACTCCTCGGCCACGACACCATCCTCGATTTCGCCATCGCACGCCTAACCTCCTCCTGCTCCCAAGAGTAGCACATTTATCGGGGATATTTGTTATCTTTGCATCCTATAATGTATTGATTTCTTCGTATGTCAACTAATATAGACGATAAGAAGGTCGAGACTCCCATCAAGCGCACGGTGCTCGACTACGACGATATTGTGGCCATGGTACCCAAAGCGGCCGGCCACCGCAAACTAATCAATCGCCTGCTACACTGGCTGTCGGTCGACAAAGTCAATGATGTACACGACCGATATTGCGACAATCCGGGTCCGGAATTCTCGCGCAACCTTCTGAAAGACTTCGATATCAACCTCAGGGTCGACGGCCGCGATGTGCTCGACAGCCTCCCTGAAGGTGCGTTCATTACCGTAAGCAACCACCCCTTCGGAGCGCTCGACGGCATATCACTGATAGCACTGATGGGCACCCTGCGTCCCGACTTCAAGGTGATGGTCAATATGGTGCTCAACCGTATATCGGCCATGCGCCCCAACTTTATTGCTGTCGACGCCCTTGCCAGCGACGATCCCGCCAAGCAGGCTGTCAGCAAAAAGGGCATCATGGAGGCCATACGCCAGGTACGTTCGGGCCATCCGCTCGGATTCTTCCCCGCAGGCGCCGTAAGCAAAATCAACAGCAGCCTCCATATCGAGGACCGCGAATGGCAGCCTACCATCATCAGGCTCATACGACAGATGGGCGTACCCGTAGTGCCTATATATTTCCATGGCCACAACAGTGCGTTTTTCAATATCCTCGGTGTGATAAGCTGGCAGCTGCGCACACTGCGTCTGCCTACTGAAGTATGGCGCAAGTGCCACTCTACCATCCATATCTCGGTAGGCGACATCATCCCGCCTGAAAAAATCAAGGAATTCGGCGACAATGACAAAGCCCTCGGCGACTTCCTTAAAGCAACTACTTACGAACTCCGCAACAGAAAATGACCGCGATTTCCGACATATCGGCCCAGGTGCAACAGGCCAAGGCCCGATGGGGCATCATTGGCAATGCTCCGGCCCTGATTGCAGCCATACAGCGAGCTTTGAAGGTGGCCCCAATCGACCTGTCGGTACTCGTGACAGGCGAAAGCGGCTCCGGCAAGGAGTTCTTCCCCCAGATTATCCATGCCGGCTCGCCTCGCAAACACGCCAAGTACATAGCTGTCAACTGTGGAGCGATACCTGAAGGCACTATCGACTCCGAACTGTTCGGACATGAGAAAGGCGCATTCACCGGCGCCGTATCCTCACGCAAAGGATACTTCGAGGAGGCTGACGGCGGCACGATATTCCTCGATGAGGTTGCCGAGCTTCCGCTCACAACCCAGGCCCGACTGCTCCGAGTACTCGAAAGCGGCGAATTCATCAAGGTAGGCTCTTCGACCGTACAGAAGACCAACATACGCATCGTGGCCGCAACCAACGTCGACATGGCCCGGGCTGTAGAGGAAGGACGATTTCGCGAGGACCTCTACTACCGTCTGTCGACAATACGCATCGAAGTGCCGCCGCTGCGCGACAGAGGGAGCGACGTGACTCTCCTCGCCCGCAAATTCGCGATAGATTTTGCCGAGCGCTACCGCACCCCGGCAGTGACATTCAGCGAAGATGCCTCACGCATGCTCATGCGCTACCCGTGGCCAGGCAACGTACGTCAGCTCAAAAACGTAATCGAACAGATAGCCCTCTTCGATGCCGGAGCAACAATATCAGGCGATGGAATAGCGGAATATCTGCCCGCTCACGGAGTGACAGCCCCCGCCACAATCGACCGCACAGCCTCTGCCGACTCTGGGATGCACTCGTATGCCACCGAACGCGAACTGCTGTTCAACATGATATTCAGCATGCGCGGCGAAATTGACGAACTGCGCGCGGCCATCAACGACCTGCGTACCGGCATACGCCACCACTCGACATTCCCTGAAGCGCCGACACTGGCACGTGTCAACACGCCTCAGTCGCTTGTACGATACACCCCGGCCCACGACCTCTTCAGCCACAGCGAGACAATCGAAGAAGCCCCCCGGGTGTCAGCCGAGACCATCGCAGGCTCTTCGCCCAGGACTCTCGAGGACACCGAACGCGAGACAATAAGAATAGCGCTCGAGCACAACGAGGGACGACGCAAGGCCACCGCCCGCGAGCTCAACATATCGGAGCGCACTCTATACCGTAAAATCAAGGATTACGGCCTTGAATGATACCTCACAATCCCACCCACTCCATCAATCAGACTATGCCCAACGGATTATTCAGAAAGATAGCAAGCCGCATATCCGCCAACCGCTGTATCGCCATAATCATGGCCGCCATAATTGTGACAGGATGTACGATAAGCTACAAATTCAACGGAAGCGCTATCGACTACAACGTATACAAGACCATCCATATCGGACAATTCCCGATACGCGCCGCACTGGTATACCCTCCTTTGCAGCAGACATTTGAGAACGCACTGCTCGACTATGTGGCACGCAACACACGCCTGCAGGTAAACGACGGCATGAGCGACCTCAATCTCGAAGGCGAAATCACCGGATACTCCCTGTCGCCGCAGGCTGTCACAGAAAATGCGATTGCCTCCAAGACAAGGCTTACAATCACTGTAAGAATCCGGTATACCGACTCGAAAAATGACAAGAACAACGTTGACCAGTCGTTTTCGGCCTATCAGGACTTCGATTCCAACGAGATGCTGACCGACGTGCAGGAACAGCTCTGCCAGGAAATTACCGACCAGCTTATCGACCTGATATTCAACGCCACTCTCGGCAATTGGTAAAAAATTATCCCACAATATGGCATCCTCACCTCTTGAGCATCTCACAGAACTGATGCGCGACCCCTCGCTGCCGGTGAGCGTGGAATGGGTCGACGAAATGGCCCGGCTGTATCCCTACATGACCCTACCCGCCAAGCTGCTTCTCGAACGCGCTGGCGACACCCTCGACGAGCCTACCCGACGGCGTGTGATGCAACAGATGGCTCTCAACAGCTCATCCCACGAAATGCTGTACCGCATAGCCAATCCCGAAAACGCATCCGACGCCGGCTTTTATCCCCCCGAACAACAGCCTGAGGCGCTCGATACCGACAGCGCCATCGAGACATTCATGTCACACTACGGACGTCCCGACCCACAGGAGAGCGCATTGCTCGAGCGGCTTATATTCAACCCCGTACCGGATTACGCCCTCACTCTCGCCGACGAAGAGGAGCGCAGTCTGCCTACCGACGAGGAGGCCTACGGCGACTCCCCCGACTCACTTATCAACGCATTTATCCTAAAGAGCCGCCGCGATGGAGGCCACTTCCCGTCAAGCACCGAATGCAATGATGCGGCAGCCGATTCATCAATGGCTAAAAAAGCCGAACAGCCGCGCGATGCCGAGCCACTGCGTTCGCCTAACAATGCATCCGAACAGGGGCTGCTGAGTGAGAGTCTGGCTAAATTTTTCATAAAACAGCGACGATATGCCAAGGCATATGAAATTATAAGCAATTTAAGTTTGAAATTTCCGGAAAAAAGTCGTTACTTTGCAGACCAATTGCGTTTCTTACAGAAACTTATCATAAACGAGCAATTTCAGAAACAAAAATAAACCAATAAAATGTACGTAGTCGTAATAACTCTTACCGTCATAGTTGCCCTTCTGATGATTGGAGTAGTCCTCATCCAGAAGTCTAAAGGCGGTGGCCTCTCCTCTCAGTTCGGCGGTGCCAACCAGGTGATGGGCGTTCGCCGCACAAATGATTTCATCGAGAAGACAACATGGTATCTTGCCGCTGCAATGGCCATCCTCTGTATCCTCGGTGTATTCTTTATGCCCCGCAACCTCATCCAGAGCGCATCGCGCATTACTCCCCAGGCCGTAGAGCAGACACAGCCCGCTGACTTCAACACACAGCTCCCTGTTGCCGCTCCCGCAACCGAAACTCCGGCTGAAACTCCGGCTCCCGAGGCAACTCCCGAGACTCCCGCAGCTGAATAATCATCCGATTCCGACATCATAAAACGCCATACAAACGCTTGTATGGCGTTTTTTATTATCCGTCGCGACATAGCACATTACAAGCATATCGAAGAAATCAATATCAATATGCTTGTCATGTTAAAACTTTTGCCTATATTTGCCAAAATAATAAGCCTAAATGTAATAAATCTCGCCTCGCTCCAATATTTTTTCATCAGGCCATTTGTACGTAATCCCTAAGCGAAAGCATACACATTATGGAGAAAATCGATAATCTTGACCGCAAGATTCTTGAAATAGTGATGCGCAATGCACGCATCCCCTCGAAAGATGTAGCGGTAGAATGCGGAGTATCACGTGCCGCCATACATCAGCGCATACAGCGCATGATTGACCTGAAGGTAATAACCGGCTCGGGATACCACGTTGACCCCCACGTACTCGGTTATACCACTTGCACATACATAGGTGTAAACCTTGAGCGCGGCGCCATGTACCGCGACGTCGTACCCGAACTGGAGAAAATACCCGAAATCGTAGAATGCCATTTCACTACGGGCCCCTACACCATGCTTATAAAGCTGTACGCACGCGACAACGAACACCTGATGGAGCTACTCAACGACAAGATACAGACCATCCACGGAGTGCTCGGCACAGAGACTCTGATTTCGCTTGACAACTCAATCGACCGTGAAATCCACGTCGACTACGAATCGTAAACTATCATCACAGGATATACATAATTTACATCGCGCATAAATCGAATCAGGCCGCAGCAACATCGACTGTTACTGCGGCCTGATTATCTGTTTTCAGAGAGAATCAAACCATTACAAGACAAGATATGTATGGCTACTTGATTTCGACTGTCGGGTTGAAGAGATACAGGCGTCGGGTAGCACGGGTGACTCCGGTATAAAGCCACCGGTAAAAGTCCATACCCATGGCTTCGGGCGGGATGTAGCCCAAATCGACATAGACATCCGACCATTGTCCGCCCTGTGCCTTGTGGCATGTGACTGCATATCCGTATTTCACCTGCAAGGCATTGAAATACTCGCTCTTGGTGGCACGCACAATACGCTGCGACTCCGTTTCTTTCTCCGGAGCGCCCTCCGTATCCGACATTATGGCCTCAAAAAGCTCGCGCATAGCCTGCGATGACACCGACGCATCCTCGCTCATAAGAGTATCAAGCATAATCTTGCACTCCACAGCTACATCGCGGTCGGGCAAACGCAGACACACATCGGCAAAACGGCGCCCATAGCGTGTCTCCGTACCGTATACCTTCTCGACTACAGCCATATCGCCGTTGGCGATAAAGTCAAGCCCTTTGATATCCTTGGTCCAGAAATAATTGTTTTTACCTACCAGCAATATATCGTCGACACGCAGTTCCTCCTCATAGTAAAGTACCGAAGAGCGCACGGCCATGTTAAATTCTGTGGCACGCCGGTTGGAGCGTGTTATCAGTATCGTGTCGAGCACCCCATGTTCGGCATAGCTATGGGTGAGCATCTCCTCAAGGTCATAGGCCTCGACAACCTCGACGTCGGGAAACGGGCTGACAAATAGCCGCGGCACCGGGAGCTGTGGCTGTCGCATGGCCTTGCGGAGCCATGTGGCATTGTACAGGATGCCGGAATCACGGGCCTGGCGTACCGTAGCGGTAAGCACCACCCTGGTAACACGCAGTCCCATGTCGTGGAGCACCTTGGCACTCATGGCAGGACTCTCGTCACACCCGACAGGCGGAAGCTGTGCGGTATCACCCAGCAGTATCAGCCGGCAGTTGACCCCGGAATATACATAATGTACCAAATCCTCGAGCAGGTTGGTGCCGGTGGGCGAATCGCCGCCAATCATTGAAGCCTCGTCGACGATAAACACTGTGTTGTGGGCTCTGTTTTCGGCCACACGCACAGTACGGCTCTGCGTTATGCCGTTGCCACCCACATTATAGATGCGGCGATGTATTGTATAGGCCTGGTGACCTGCGAACGCGCTGAACACTTTGGCCGCGCGTCCGGTAGGAGCCATCAGCACAGTGCCTATGCCCACTCCGTTGAGAGCGCGCACAAGCGCGGCACACAGCGATGTCTTGCCCGTTCCGGCATAGCCGTTGAGCAGAAACACCGAGTCGGACGGTGTGGCACGCGAACAGTAGCGGGCAAGCGCCGCTATAAGCTCTATCTGCTGAGAGGTAGGCTCATACGGCACTTGCTCAAGTACGAGTTGCGCAAAGTCCATTACATCCATCGCGGCAATCCTGGTAGTTTAAAGATTATACCGACGCCTTATTTAAGGCTCCACTCGGCACCTTGCTTTGTATCCTTGATATCGAAACCGGCCTGCGATAGGCGGTCGCGTATAAGGTCGGAGGTAGCCCAGTCTTTGGCAGCCTTGGCCTGAGCGCGCACTTCGAGAAGGAGGTCGACCGCCTGCTCGAAAGGCTTCATGGCATCGGGCTGCGAAGCACCTTCCACCATCTCTGTACGTATGCCGAGAATATCTACGAGGAATATGTGGAACACATCCTTCAGCTCGTCGATATCCGACGCACTAAGAGTGACGGCGCCATCCTTTGCCTGATTGATGATACGGCATGCGTCAAACAGGGTAGCAATGACAATCGGTGTATTCAGGTCGTCGTTGAGCGCGTCGTAGCAACGGGCGCGTAGACCTGACACATCGGCAGTCGACGCGTCGGCGGGCTTCAGTTCCTGCAGACGACGGTATCCGTCGAGCATACGGTTGAGCGCCTTTTCAGAAGCCTGGAGAGCGGCGTTTGAAAAGTCGAGAGTGCCGCGGTAATGGGCCTGGAGGATGAAGAAACGGATTGTCATCGGCGAATATGCCTGCTCGAGAGCCGGGTGTGTACCGTTGAAAAACTCGTCGAGCGTGATAAAGTTGCCGAGCGACTTGCCCATCTTCTGTCCGTTGATGGTCACCATGTTGTTGTGCATCCAGTAGTTGACCGTCTCATGGCCGTTATGGGCCACCGACTGGGCAATCTCACATTCATGATGGGGGAACATGAGGTCCATGCCGCCGCCATGTATGTCGAATGTCTCGCCAAGATACTTCTGCCCCATGGTAGAGCACTCGAGATGCCATCCCGGGAATCCCTCGCTCCAGGGCGACGGCCAGTGCATGATATGCTCAGGCGCAGCCTTTTTCCAGAGCGCGAAGTCGGCCGGATTGCGCTTCTCCTGCTGCCCGTCGAGCGCACGGGTCGTGGCCAGCAGCTCATCGATATTGCGTCCGGAAAGTTTGCCGTAATGGAAATCACGGTTGTACTTCGGCACGTCGAAATATACGGAGCCGTCGCTTACGTAAGCGTATCCGCTGTCGAGGATTTTCTTCACATACTCGATTTGCTCGATAATGTGGCCCGAAGCATGAGGCTCGATACTCGGGGGGAGCACATTCAGCGCCTCCATCGCTTTATGATAGCGGTTGAGATAGTGCTGCACCACCTCCATCGGCTCGAGCTGCTCAAGACGCGCCTTCTTGGCGATTTTATCCTCGCCCTCGTCGGCATCATGCTCAAGATGGCCGACATCGGTAATATTGCGCACATAGCGCACCTTGTAGCCGAGATGGGTAAGGTAGCGGTAGAGTATGTCGAATGTGATGGCCGGACGCGCATGGCCGAGATGTCCGTCGCCATACACTGTAGGGCCACACACATACATGCCCACTCTCCCCTCGTGTATAGGCTTGAAGAGCTGCTTTGTACGGTTCAGGCTATTGTAGATGAGCAGATCCTGCTGTATCATCGGAAAAATCGATTAGGCTTTGAACGGGTTGGGGATATTGTTGCCGTCGGCAGGAGTTCCGCCATTTACCGGACGACGCTGCTCGATGACGCCAAATGTATTCTCGAAGCGCTCGATATTGTCGCGAAGGGCAAAGAAGAGATTCTTGGCATTCTCCGGAGTCATGATAATGCGTGACTGTACGCGTGCCTGCGGGGGATTGGGAATCATGTTGATGAAGTCCATTACAAATTCGTTGGGCGAATGGGCTATCATGGCCAGGTTGGAATAGTGGCCGTGGGCTACTTCGGGGGTGAGCTCAATCTTTATCTCGTTCTGAGGTTTCTGTTTGTTGTCCATTTTTAATATGATTTTAAATGTTTGTATTATAGGGATTAAAATTATTCTGTCTTTTTAGGAAACACATATGTGTCGGCCGGGAGATTGGAGTCATTGACATGGATTCTCAGCCCGAGGCATCCGGGCTGTCGCCATACTTTCGATATGTCAAACGACGCATAGCTCTCGCGCAGATATCCCGGCGGCGCTCCGTCGAGATTGTGGAGTATGTAAGCCTCCGGCCACGGATTGTCGAGAGTGAGAGAGTCGACTACCAGACCGAAGTAACGCGGCTTGTCGGAATATTCGGCACGCATACGCAGGTTGATATATTCGCCGGTACGCCATAGCGCGTTGAGAAATATGGCATCGTGGTCCCACTCATACCTTTCTATCGGCCTTATTATTGCCGTATCGCAATTTATTGCACCGAGCGAGCGTATCTCTACCCGACCCGACGCATACGGGTCGCCCGACTCCGGATAGTAGTAAAGGAGTGCACGTGTACCCACACGCTTTTTATCGACAGTGCGGTCGGGGGCGGTAAGTGTAATCAACGGCGAATCATCGTAACGCTGAAACGAGAATACAGTGCCGGCGCCCTCATCAGTCGATTCGATTGTCACTATCGAGCTATAGAAGATACGGTCGTTGTAACCCTCGTCGGACGAACATGATGCCATAGCCCCCGACATAATCATGGCGGAGATGCATAGCCTTATATTTCCGAAAGTACATTTCATACCGTAGTGTCATTGATGCGTTGCTCGATATTCTGTATGCGGCCGTCCGACATATACACGATACGGTCGCAGGTAGAGGCCAGATATTCGTCGTGGGTGACAATCACGAATGTCTGTCCCATGTCGCGGCGAAGCTGGAAAAACAGGCGGTGCAACTCGTCGCGGTTGCGGGAATCCAGACTGCCGGAAGGCTCGTCGGCAAGCACTACCGCCGGACTGTTGACAAGCGCACGGGCCACTGCCGCCCTCTGGCATTCGCCACCCGACAGGGCCGATGGCTTGTGGTTGCGCCGGTCGTATAGCCCGAGGTATTTTATCAGTTCGGCGGCTCGCTCCATAGCCTTATGATGCGACATCCCTGCTATCATGGCCGGGATAGCCACATTCTCCTGCATGGTAAACTCAGGCAAAAGCTGATGGAACTGAAACACAAAGCCGATACTGCGGCAACGGAAGGCCGCCAGCCGTGACTCCTTCATACACACCACATCCTCGCCATCAAAAAACACACTGCCCGAGTCAGGGCGCTCAAGAGTGCCCACTATCTGCAAAAGCGTGGTCTTTCCGGCGCCGCTCGGGCCTACCACCGACAGCACCTCGCCCCGGTTTATATCGAGCGAAATGCCGTGGAGCACTTTGAGCGAGCCGTAGCTCTTTGATATGTCGCGTATTGATATCACGTCACTTATCGGTAATATTATGGTACTTCCCTATGCCTTAACAGGACAGCCCGACAGACGCCCTACGGCATACGCTCCGAGCATAAGCCCGAACTGTGCCGGAATCCAGGACACTGTGCCGAACGACGACCGCTTGAATGCAATCTCGTCGGTAAGCACAAGCGAGGCCTTGCGCGGCTGCTCTGTAGAGAATACGACCTTGAGACCCTTGCTTATGCCTGAACGCCGGAGCCGATGGCGCACTTCGCGGGCCAGACCGTCGTGGACTGTCTCAGAAATGTCGGCATAACGCACCTTCTGCGGGTCGGTGCGACCTCCGGCACCCATCGACGATACAATCTTCACCTTACGGCGCAGACATGTCTCGATAAGAGCCACCTTCGGCGCGATTGAGTCGATTGCGTCAATGACGAAATCGGGCCTCACTCTATCAAGCATCGCAGCCACATCGTCGGGAGCGATAAAGCCGCAACATGCCTCGACGCGGCACTCCGGATTGATATCCAGTATGCGGCGTCGCATGACCTCGACTTTCGGCTCTCCCAGTGTTGAAACAAGCGCGGGGAGCTGACGGTTCAGGTTGCTCGGAGCCACAGTGTCACCGTCGACTATCGTGATTGCTCCGACACCGGAACGTGCCACGACTTCTGCCGCATACGCGCCCACGCCGCCTACACCAACCACCAGCACATGAGCGTCGGCGAGAAGGCCTACGGCATCACTGCCAAGCAGAAGGGCTGTGCGGGAAAGGGCTTCGGCATCCATATGGCAAGGGGGTTAGGTATCAGTTTTTAAACTTAGATGCTATCTTAGCAGGCACGGCATCCTTGTGGACCATTATATCCATGGTCTTGGCCAGGAAGAAAGGCACGCTCACATACATGAATCCGTCGTACAGCTGGTTGGTATCCCAGGAGTTCTGTATCTTGTAGTATTTGTTGCCCTTCTGGTCCTTTGCTATACCCATGATTACCATACCATGGTCGTCGGTGGTCTCCTTGCGGTCGAACATCTCCTGACGCATCTCCTGGGTAACGGTTATTTCCTCAACCGGGCCCTTGATGTTGTAGCGTTCGTCGGCACGATCCTTGTCGGAGAGCTGTACCCAGCGCGACAGTTCGGTGCCTGACAAATCCTTGGCGCCCTTTTCCACAGGAATCACGGCATAGCCCTGACGCCACTTGAATCCGCCCTCGCTTACGTCGGCACCCCATGCCACGGGATAGCCGTGTTCGATAGCATTGTCGACGATGGCCTGAAGCTCATCGAGAGGCACATTCTGCATGGTGCCCCACAGCCAGTTGTCGGCCACCTCAAGAGCAAAAGGCTCATAGAAAGGATGGTGGGTGAATGAAGCCACCTCAATGTAATCATCAGTATCGATACCGAGCGACTCGGCAAATGTCATGGGAGTGTAGGTCTTACCCTTGTATTCAAACGTTTCGGGCAGGGGACCGAAATAACTGTCGAGAATCGCCTCAAATCCCTTTTCCCAAGCGGTAGACAGGCGCTTGCTGCCAGATGACAGCACTGCGTCGAGATATGATTTCAGCACTTTTGACAGCTCTGCATGAGCATGCTTTTCCTCGCCATAGTTAAGTCCGGGATAGGCCTCCTCGGGCATAGCGCCGTATCGGGCCATCACATAGGGCACATCGTGGGCGGCACCACCTTGGGCGAAATTAATCTGACCGTCCATGCGCACATACTTGCGGGCCTTGTCGAGATAGCACATACGTACGACAAACATCTCGCTGAGGTCAAGCTCGTCGCCGCCCTTGCGCATAATCTCATCCTCAAAAAATGTATTGGTAGAGAAGCACCAGCATGTACCCGACTGATTCTGGTCGCGCACGGGGGTAGTCTTCACCAGCTTGATGTCCTTGAATTTGAATCCGGTGCTGTCGGGCACCACAACTTTGTCGTCGCCGGCGGCAGCAAGAGCCATGGCCGAGCCATCCCACGCCGAGACGTTCAATGCCATGGCCGAGGCCATGACGCATGCAAGTATATGTTTCATCGATAATGATTGTATTGTTTGATATACAAATTTACAAAATTACACCGACACAGCAAAAGGGGAGCGAAATCGCGCCGTAACCATAATGACGACATGGTGGTTACGGCCTCTCGCCACATTATTGCTCCGGGAATTTACGGTTGTACTCCTCAAGAAGATACCGCACATCGAAATAGAATCCTTTGGGATCCTTCTTGTCGGCATCCTTTATGGTGATATAATCGTAGTAGGGAGGACGGTCCTCCTGCGCATCAACCACATGGTTCTGGAAATTGATAAGATTGTACTCATGCATCGGATTTATCACAATCCATGCGTTCTCCTCATCAAGACCGGTGCCGGTCGACACAATAGCCTCCAGCAGGTGGTTGAGCTTGTATTGCCATATTTTGGCGAGGTTATATTTTTTCTTTTCCTGATAAGCGTAGATAAGAAACGACATCTGCCGCAAATCAAACGGGTCATCTTTCAGCGACAGCTCGGCATAGTGGATTATGGTATCGGCCTCGGCTGCCGTATGCTTGTCGCGCATGTACAATTCTTCCGCCTTCTGGCTGTAGCGGCTGCGACGGTAGGGATTGTAATCTTCCTGGAATACATAGCCGAGATACAGATGCCGGAACTGGTCGAGCGACATCGTAGTGTCGCGCGTGGCAAACTGTTTCATCAGCCTGGGATAGTAATACTTCGACTTGGGGTCACTGACATCGCGGCGTATCTGCTCCATATCGGGCTTTACGGGTTTTACCTTCTCAGCCACAGCAGAAAAAGATATCATGACAGCAAAAAGTACAATGGATATATGAATCAGACGTTTCATAATATTCGGTTTTAATAAGAACGGGCACATCAGTCCGACCTACATGTATTGTATGGTACTTACCGGATGCTGCTCGATAATCCATAGCATTACTGCTATACCGATAACCGATACTGTAACCACAGCCGGCAATCCCTTGGCACAAAGATACTGAAAAAATCGGGCTGAAGGAAATCCGATAGGTCTTCCTGCGGGGGTACGCGAGTAGACATATCCGCCGGCAATCACACCTATAGCCGCTCCGCCGACCATCCACAGATAGGAGAATCCTGTCATGCCGACCATCATGCCCACTATGGCTCCGACTCCAATATAAGTCATGCCGTTGATGCACCTGGAGAGCTGACGCGGCTGCAACATATCTGTTATCAGAACTATCGCCACAGCTATACCCCACGATGTAATCAGCCAGTCAGTAGGATGAATGGCATGCGCCCATTTCATAAACCACATTGATGCATAAGCAGTTACTGCGGCCGGAAAGTAGGGACGTATGAGCAGATACAACGATACGGCCATAAAAACAATGCCGATTACAAGCCATGGGACTATGATATCATTTGCAGTTTCCATATAAGCTATGAGTTCTTTTATAGTTAAAAAACGAGAGCAGCCATTTATTTGTTGTCTGCACCCACTCGTTATAAGTAAGTCGTAAAAATTATTTCGTATATGAATACTTTTAAAACTTTATATTT
>NZ_JAIDKI010000259.1 GCF_029051885.1 Muribaculum sp. | reverse complement strand
ACGCGCTGACAGGATACGGGAAGCACACAGTCCTGATATACAAATACAGCAGTGGCGCACATTGGACTCGAGTCCGATGTGCGCCACAACTGTATTATGAATGTATCTCTTATGCCGGGTTATTTACCAGAGCGTGGGAAGGAGGTGGTGTTGATGACGTCGCCGCCACGGAGCCGGAGCCATGTGTCGAGGCGGGGCTCGCCCTCGTGGAGCACGATTATCCTGGCGCCGTTCTTGCCGAGATGGTTGTATACGGTCTTGCCGCCGGAATAGCGGCCGTAGCCGAGCATCACGCCTGCATACTGGGTGACGAAGTCATTGTCGTGGTCGTGGCCGCAAAACACGCCAAACACATCGCCCATCTCCTTTATCGAGGCAAACATGCCGCTGTTGGCAGCCTGGTGGCAGATGTTCTCGCCTTTGGTGCCAAGCAGGAAGTTTTTTGTGTCGCCATGAGCGGCTGAAAACTCCTGTAGAGGAATGTGCATGAACATGAGCGAAGGCACCGGCCTGCCACCGGCAGCCTGCGTGCGCATCATGCTCTCGCCACGGTACCACCCTATCTGGTCGTAGGTAAGCCATGCATATTTTCCGACGCCGGGCACACGTGCTCCGGAATGGCTGTCGAGGCAGTAAAGCGCCCCTACCACACGGTCGGAACCGTCGCCGGCAAGCAGACTCACCGAATAGTCGGGACTGTCGACACCCTCGGGACGCGGAGGCATGATACATCCGGCCATCACCTGCATGGCGTCGTACATTTCGGGAAGAGTCATGTCAAACTGCTCGTCGTGGTTGCCGAACACCATGGCCCATGGAAGTCCGCGGCGCACGATAGGCTCAACGAGCTCGGGAAGGGCCTCCCTTACTCCATTGGAGTAGACGAGGTCGCCGGTTATGATTACAAAGTCGGGATTTTCGGCCTCAAGCACTTCGTCCATCATCTCAGTGGCTGCACGTGAGGCTTTCTTTCCGTGCTTGTAGTGGGTATCGGTAAACTGCACTATCTTCAGAGTGCCGTTGTCGCTAAATCTAAGTGACGGCTGAGCAAATGCATCTCCGCATACCCCAAAGAGCATACACAGCGCAGCCACCACACTAATCATTCTTTTCATAAAACTTCCAAAGGTAATAATTAGAGCTTAATTATCAAGTTTATATTCGTCTTTTGAACATTTCTTCCATTTATTGCCATCGGAATCCCGGAAGTCATTGCCCCAGGTTCTTTTAATCTCTCTGCCGAATACAGAGCCATCATCCAGAACGACCCTATCAGGATCTTCCTCACATTGTGGCCCGACCTGCTGAGGCTCGGGCTCGGGTTCGGGGGCCTTGTATGTGCGCGCGGCTTCGAAAAATCCGCCTACTATCGCGGCTATGACCACAGCAATCACCACATAGACAGCAGCTAAAGCAAACATAACCACAGACGCGGCGAAAACGACAGGATATATCACAAGCGCAACCCACCTGTACATGCCATCGAGCCTTACGGCAAGGATTATAATCTGAATAAGGAAGAGCGATACGGCAAGGGTGAAACATACGGCGGCACATCCTACCCAGAATCCGGAGTCGAAGCTGAGACATGACATGAAATCGGCCCTTAAGGTGTCAATCAACGTGTTGTCGTACACATGGTTGATAAACGCGGCAATAACAGTAAACACCACAGCACACTTGGCACATGCCAGAGAGAGACTGCGGCACTCGTGGCTGAGCATCTTCTGCATCATGGATATGCCGATGAAGAATACCGCAATACTGCCTAAAAGGAAACCGATAATAATGACCCATGTCCATACGTCACCATCAGGAGAGTGTGAGAACATGAATGGAGCGATTTCATTGAAAATCATATCGTATCCAATCCACAATATCAGTATGCTGAGCAACAGCACCAATCCGCTCACAAGGAAGAAGCCGGTATCGTACTCTTCCTCCAGCTTTACATAGATAATCGCAGCAAGGAGCAGCACGACCACGGCGATATAGCAATAGGCAAGTGTGTTGTCACCTTCGGCCGATGACGCACCGGCATTTGCGGCATTACCCTCCGTCGGAAAAAATACCTCGTCGTACATGGAGAATATCAGACGGCCGTCGGAATAATCATAGATTAATTCTGTGGTTATAAACTCTGTGCCATCATCGCCATCAAGCTCCATTTCGACATCGGCATTGCCGTATTCGGCCAAATTGACCATAGCAACCTTATTATAGCATTCCGTGCCGTTATTCCCGCTTCTTCGTATCCATCCGTAGCATTGACTCCCGTCAACGGGGTATTTGACAGGTTCGTAGAGGCTCAGGAACACCTCAGATGTCCCGAAAGCATCCTGATTTTTCCACATTCCTACAAAGGGAGTTTCATTTATCTTATGGAAAACAACATCATCGGGCATGCTTGCTATGCGGACCTCCTTCCTGCGTGGATTGTAGGTAAGAGTATCAAATTCGTACTCCATAGTATATGATGCCAACGAGCGTACGAGATACCGGTCGTTGCCCAACGGGACGACCGAATCTATGTCATAAGTATATATACGGTTGATATTGGAAAAATTCATTATTCCATAGCACTTTCCTCCCCCAATTTCATCCGAATCAATTGTCGGCGCAGACAGGTCGAGTTCCATAACATATTTCATATTATAGGACCCGTAATGTGAATCAACCATGCCGCAATCATGTTCGAATCGGCCTTTTACCACATCGTCGTCTGAGGAGCATGCACCAAGTATGGCGGTAACCAACGCACATACTATTATTTTAAATAATCCTTTCATAAGCAAAAAAACGGTCAAATCCGGATTTCTGACATTCAATTAATTCCGGATCTGACCGCTTGTGAATAAATTTAAGTCAATAAGATTTCGCCTCAGATACTTAGAGCTTGTTTAATAATAAATGTTGCCGCCAGGGTCGTATAGCTTGAGACGATTTTCGACATGTGACGAAGG
>NZ_JAIDKI010000258.1 GCF_029051885.1 Muribaculum sp. | reverse complement strand
TCTCAACAGTAAGCAAAGAGCCATTGCCGAGGCTACACGCGACAAGTCAAAGAAAATCACACGCCGGAAGGGAGCGACAAAGACACCCCCGGCGACAACGGCACCAACATTGGCCAAAACCATCAGTGAGCCGACTGATGCGGCCGAGAAGATGCCCAAAGTGGTAAAAGTAAAAAAAGAGAAGCCGAAGAAAGAACCAAAGGAAGCATCGTGGGTAGAAAGTTTCCGAATGTTCGGCGATGGCCTCACTCCGGCTACCATAGCCGAACGCCGCGGATATGCCGAGTCGACTGTATGGGGACACCTTGCCAAAGCCATGCAGGATGGAAAACTTGATATCCACGACCTGCTTGACGACAGCACCATCGACAGCATAACCAAAGCCATTGAAAGTTTCGATGGTGTTCCCACCATGACAGAAATCAGGGAACGGCTACGCAACAAAGTGTCTTACAACGAAATCCGCATAGTGCTCACTCATCTCAATCCTTAAAAACAGGCAACGCCGACAGAAGCATCTCGGAGAGTGTAGGATGAGCAAACACCGCACGTGTGCGCAAGTCGTCGACAGTCATGGATGCTGCTATTGCGATGGCAGCTTCCTGCACGATGGCGTCGGCACCGGCACCGATGGCACAGCATCCTACGATACGACGTGTGGCAGCATCAGCCGCGACCTTGACAAACCCCTCGGTCTGCCCCATCGCCGAAGCCATGCCGTTGGCACCATACATCGCCTTTCCGGTAATCAGTGCACCGGGACTGTCGGAAGTCAGCACACCTACCTGAGCGCACTCAGGCAAAGTGAACACAATCGACGGCACATTCCCTACAGAATCACGTACACCCATAGCTACTTCAGCCTGGGCCGAGGCTGCATGAGCAAGCATAAGGCGTCCGTTGCAGTCGCCTATGGCATAAATTCCGGGTACTGATGTATGCATACTGTCATCGGTGCCTATAGCGCCGGCAGGTGTAAACTCAATGCCGATATCGCTAAGACCATCGGGAACTACCGCACGCCGTCCGGCAGCCATCATAACCATCGGAACTGTCAGCGTGTGGTCGCCACGCCGGTCTGTATATGTCACTGTTATTTCGCCTTGTACGGTCGACTCCAGCGATGTTACCTGAGCACCGACAACGACAGTTATGCCACGCCGCGACAACATCGAGCGCAGACGCTTGGCCATCTCGGAGTCAAGGCCCGGAAGTATCTCCCGGCAATATTCCACCACCGTCACCTTGCAGCCGAAGGCATTGGCTATGCATGCGCATTCCATGCCTATCACACCCCCGCCTATTACCACAAGCTCAGGAGGGAGCGCAGTCATGTGCAGAAATTCATCGCTCGTCACCGCAAGTTCAGCGCCAGGCACACGGAGCCGGGCTGGCTCTGAACCGGAAGCAATTATCAGTCGCTTCGAAGCATGCAGCGACAAATCTCCGGTCTCAACCGTATCGGCAGAAACGATACGAGCATCACCGTATACGACAGTATCGGCACCTATAGCCATTTCAGCACCTTTTCGCAACGAGGCTACCACTTCATCCTTGCGGGCGGATGCCACAGCATAGTCGTGATGTATCTCTCCCGTTATCTCTACGCCGAATCCCGAGGCCGATGCTACAGTGGATATCACTGATGCCGACTGGACAAGAGCCTTGGTGGGTATGCATCCGCGATTGAGGCATGTGCCTCCTACCTCTCTGCGTTCGACCACGCACACACTCTCGCCTTTCTCCCGGGCAATAGCGCAGGCCCGCATTCCGGCCGGGCCTGCGCCTATTATTATATTGTCAAATTCCTTGTGGTCCATATAAAGGAGCTATTACAAATCGAAGAATGTAACTTTGGGATGAAGAGCCGCCTCTGTATCGTCGGCATGAGCCACAGGAGTCTCGTAAGGAGCCCCTTTCACAAATTCCGGACGTGATGAAGCATCTTCGGCAATCTCACGCATGGCAGCTATGAAACTGTCGATGGTCTCGAGACATTCGGTTTCGGTAGGCTCAATCATAAGAGACTCGTGGAACAGTAGCGGGAAATATATGGTCGGAGCATGATAGCCGTAATCAAGCAGACGCTTGGCGACATGCAGCGTAGTCACCCCTCCCGACTTGTCTCGCAAGCCGTCGAAGACAAACTCATGCTTGCACACCCCATCTACCGGTAGCAGATAAAGGTCGCGCAGCGATTCCTTTATATAATTGGCATTGAGTGTGGCCAGCGGGCCCACCATAGCCAGTCCTTCGCGTCCGAGAGTAAGCAGATATGAAAGAGCGCGCTGCAACACAGCGAAATTGCCAAGCGTTCCGGTAACTCTTCCGAGGGATGTGTCACCCTCCACCACTGAAAATGTCCCGTCGGCATTACGCACCACACGCGGATTGGGTAGCAGATGCTCAAGTCCGGCACGTACACCTACCGGACCGGAGCCGGGGCCCCCTCCGCCATGCGGAGTGGAAAAGCTCTTGTGAAGATTAACATGCATCACATCAAATCCCATATCACCGGGACGGCATTTGCCAATCATCGGATTAAGATTGGCACCATCATAATACAGCAGAGCGCCGGCATCATGCACCATACGTGCGATTTCCGGAATATTGCGCTCAAACATACCGAGGGTATTGGGATTAGTCATCATCATGGCCGCCACAGTATCGTCGAGCAGCGGGCGCAGGGCATCGATATCAACTGTGCCATCAGGCAGACTCTTGACTTCCACAACCGACAGCCCGGCGACAGCGGCACTTGCCGGATTGGTGCCATGGGCCGAATCGGGCACTATGACTTTCGTCCTGCGCATATCGCCACGCTGTTCATGATAGGCGCGTATTATCATCAGTCCGGTAAGTTCGCCATGAGCACCGGCATATGGGTTGAGGGTAAACTCAGCCATGCCACCAATCTCCGACAGCATGCATTGCAGAGTCCAGTACAGACGCAATGCTCCCTGCGCCGTAGCGTCGGGCTGCATCGGATGAAGCGAGGCAAATGCAGGCTGCGAAGCCATCTCCTCATTAATCTTAGGATTGTACTTCATCGTACACGAACCCAACGGATAGAATCCGGTATCTACGCCGAAGTTGTTGGTGCTCATATTGGTATAATGGCGCACAGCCGCAGGCTCGTCGACCTGAGGCAACGGAAGAGCCTGCGAGCGCATAAGCGACTGAGGGATGGAATCAAGCCCGGGTGCGGAGGCATGAGGCGGAAGAGTGGCGCCGCGGCGTCCATTCCGCGACAATTCAAATATAAGATTGCCGTATAATTTCCTGTTCATAAGTATTTTTTGTTTTCCGGTCATAGCATTTTCAATGTCTCTTCGGCAAAATCTTCTGAAAACTTCACTTTGATAAACATCAAAACAGGTTTGACCAGTTACTTAGCTATAAATGACTTTATAACATCAGGCAATCAGATGGACGCTATAATATCGACCAACGACTGCATCTCGGCTTCGGTGCGCATCTCCGTTACTGCCACAAGAATCCTGTGGTCGCCGATTTTCACTCCGGGGAGCACACCTCTGTCTGCACCCTTGGCAATAATATCATCTACGGGAGCATCCGTATCAAGTACAAATTCATTGAGCCATGGAGCATCGGGCCATGCGGGACGTGCCTTTCCGGTAGCCACTATTCTTTCGAGCAGCCACCGGGCATTTGCAGCTCCGGCCTCATTCACCTCACGCATGCCGTCGGGCCCCATCAGCGAAAGATATATAGTGGCAAAGAGTGCCATCAGCCCCTGGTTGGAACATATATTGCTTGTGGCTTTCTCGCGGCGGATATGCTGCTCACGCGCCTGAAGTGTGAGCACAAACACCCGCTGTCCGTTACCGTCGACAGTCGCGCCTACTATTCGGCCCGGGAGCTTGCGGATATGAGGCTTTTTACAGCAAAGGAATCCGAGATAAGGGCCACCGTAGTTCAACGGCATACCGAGCGGCTGGGCATCGCCGCAAGCAATGTCGGCGCCCCACTCTCCGGGAGTCTTGATTACGGCAAGAGCCGACGGATTGGCATACATGGCAAGAAGAGCCTTGGCGGAATGCACCTCATCGGCAAGCCCTGCATAGTCCTCAAGTATACCGAAACGGTTGGGAGTGGCGACAAGCACTCCGGCTACATCGCCTTGGGCAAGCATCCCGGAAAGAGCCTCGCGGTCGGTAACACCCCCTTCGGTTGCCGGCACCTCATCAAGTATTATACCGTGGTAATGCGCATATGTGGCCATCACAGCACGCACCTGCGGAAGCACCGTGGCACTAACAAGCACACGGGTGCGCTTGCGTGCCGATGCTACCATCATCAACATGGACTCGGCAGCCGCGGTAGCGCCGTCATACATTGATGCGTTGCTGACTTCCATTCCGGTAATGGCAGCCATCATAGTCTGATACTCAAAAATATATTGCAGCGTACCCTGGGAAATTTCCGGCTGATAAGGAGTATATGCCGTGAGGAACTCCGAGCGCGACAGTATCGACGGAATGACCGCCGGAGTGTAATGGTCATAATAACCGGCGCCGGCGAAACATGTGAGCGTACGGTTCTCGGCTCCAAGGGAAGCGAAAAAATCGCGCACTTCCTTTTCTGACTTAGCCGCAGGAAGGTTGTACTCACGTCCGAGAAGCAGCTCCTCCGGGACATCGGCATAAAGCTGATCAAGCGATGTCATGCCGCAGCGGGCGAGCATGGCGGCCACATCCTCGTCGGTATGAGGGAAATAGTGATGATAAGCCATGATTTTAGTTTTAACCCAAATTCTGAAAGATATCAGCTAATCAATGCCCGATAGCCGGCCTCGTCGAGCAGACCCTCGAGCTCTGAAGGATCGGAAAGTTCCACCTTTATAATCCAGGTGTTCATAGCATCCTTGTTTATGAGACCGGGATTGTCGGCAAGCTCATCGTTGACTTCAATCACAGTGCCGCTCACAGGCGAAATAAGGTCGGAAGCGGCCTTCACACTTTCGACACCGCCGAAATCCTGCGAGGCTACAACCTCGTCGTCAACTTCGGGAAGATCGACATAAACTACATTTCCAAGCTGTTGCTGCGCATAATCAGTTATGCCAATCATACCGACATTGCCGTCTACAGTGATATACTCGTGGGTAGGAGAATAATAAGTCTTGCTCATGGGAATTATATTAATAAGGGGTTGATATATTTTATGATTCGATAAGATAACCGAACCGACTGTTAAACGTAAAAAAAATTTACTGTTTTTTGTAATGCTTGTCATAGAAGCGTTTTTTCACTACGCGCCCGGGGAAAGTCTTGCGCCGTATACGTATCCTCACCGGGGTATCCAGAGCGGCATATGACGCCTCAATCAGAGCCATGGCCACGGATTTATCAGCAGAGATGGCATGATAGCCGGTAGTGACATGGCCTATGACGCAATCCGTAGCAGCGTCAAGCACATCATAGCCATGACGCGGTATAGCCCGGTCAGTGAGTTCGATTCCTACGAGGCGGCGCTTCGGGCCCTCCTCCTTGACGCGTGAAACAGCATCACGACCGATGAATCCACCCTCTTTGCCAAACTTGACGAATGTAGAGAGACCGGCCTCGACCGGAGATATGTCTTCGTCGAGTTCATCGCCATAAAGAGGGAGTCCGACCTCAAAGCGCAGGGTATCACGGCATCCGAGTCCGCAAGGCGCACAACGGCCCGACTCAATCAGTGCATCCCACATAGCGCATATCATATCATGTGGAGCATATATCTCGAATCCGTCTTCGCCGGTATAACCGGTACGCGAAATTATAATATCGCTATCGTGCCATGTCGTACACCGGAATGTATAGAATCCAAGGTCGGCGCACGGCACCGAAAGTACACTTTCGACCACCTCCTCCGACAACGGACCCTGCACAGCGATTTCGCCGAGACTGTCGCATAAATCCTCAAGTGCGACATCATATCCTGCCGCATGCCCGTAAATCCAACGGCGGTCTTTTTCTATATTAGCGGCGTTGAACACGAGGAAAAATTCAGTATCCGACAACTTATATACCAGCAGGTCATCGACAACGCCTCCCTGCTCGTTGAGCATCATGCCATAGTAGCATTTTCCGGGTTGTCCGCCGGATACATCATTGGTGAAGATATAGTTGACGAAACGCATGGCATCGGGGCCCTTGACCCACATCTCGCCCATATGGCTCACATCGAACACGCCGCAGGCATTGCGCACGGCATTGTGCTCCTCGACAATTCCTTCATACTGTATAGGCATGTGGAATCCTCCGAACGGCGACATAAGCGCACCGAGCCCAACGTGGCGCGAATGGAGGCATGTAGGTTTGTTATCTTGTGTTTCCATTATTATAGTTTAGGTTATTATATCTATCAGAATATTTTACATAGAAAATTTCATGGTCAGTCCATTCGTCTCACTCAAACAATAGCGAGACAAACTCGTCACGCGTAAGCGACATTATCACCGCAGAGGTGTCAGCCGGCAACTCTGCAAGTCGGCGGGCAACAGCTTCGGGGTTATACCGGCATCCATGAAGTGGACGCAACAGAAGTCTGTCAACATCGTCCAACGGGAAGTAATCTCCGGAAAGCGACACTTGGGCTATGCAGTCGAGCCTGGTTGAGACACACACTCTGAATTCTCCTACCCCCTCTATACGCCTTACGTGGGAATGTGTATCGCTCACGCTATCGCCATATATCCATGACGGATGGTAATACTCAAGCGAACGACGATAGATGCCGACCATGTCCGACGGAGTCAGAGCAAGCTGCTCCTCGCCACAAAACGATTGCCTCGCATATTCTTTGAATTCTGCGATATCAAGTCCGGGCATATTGGAGCGAAGTGTGGTGATACGGCTCCTTACCGACGATATGCCTCGCGCGTCAAGTTTGGCACCGGAGGGCGAAATGGCATTAATCATATGCTGCAGATTGGTATCAAACAGCATGGTGCCATGAATAATACATTTGTCGGGAAGCATATACACTGCATTGCCTGACACTTTGCGGCCGCCGACCAGGACATCGTTGCGGCCGGAAGCACATGCGTCAAACCCAAGCGAACACAACATGTCGACCACCATCCGTGTATATCGCGAAAACAAGGTGGAAACGTCGCCGCGTCGCGGCATTATCGCGCTGAACATTATATTGTCGCCGTCGGCATATACACATCCGCCACCGCTTTTACGACGGAAGAACTGTATGCCATGACTCTTGCAGTAATCCACATCAACCTCACTCTCGATACGCTGGTTGCGGCCGAAAATCACAGTAGGAGCCACCTGCCACATAAAGAAGAGTTCGTCATCGCACTGGAGTCCTGCAAGATACTCTTCCATGGCCAGATAAAATGGCAACGGTCTCAATTTGGTTTCACATGGCAATTGAGCGTATTTCATCGGGAAAAGATTTTGGTCAATGCCCAAATTTAGCGAATGTTTCCCGAAAGACAAAAATAAATCGGCACTATTTATCGTCGGCGAATTCGCCGGCACACACCGGAAGTATATGGTCGGAAAGATTTATGGCAGGAAGAGGAAAAATGCGCGGAAGCAACGATGATGAATCGCGCTCCACATCTTTATTATGCCGGCGGAACACAGCCTCGGCACTGCGTGTGAAGTCGAAGCAGGGATTGCGCCATTGCGACGGAATGTCAGTGCGCGAACGGTCAGAGGCCGCCTCTACGGGGATAAGGCTGAAGTTGTGCACTGAAG
>NZ_JAIDKI010000257.1 GCF_029051885.1 Muribaculum sp. | reverse complement strand
AGCTGTGTATAAGAGACATGGCTATCGTATTCAACAATGTATGCCTTTTCGGAGCGGCTGTCCCGTTTGTATTCATATATGTGATAATAAGGCTGCCTATGACACTTGCCGTAAACTGGGTGCTCACAATAGGATTCACCCTCGGCATGATTGTCGACATCTTCTCGGACACACAGGGGATGAACTCGCTCGCATGCACATTGCTTGCGATGGCACGACGCCCGATATTGCATCTGTATTTCCCGCGCGAGGACGAGCTCACCATGCCTGAGCCATCAATCCGCTCTCTCGGTCCCGAGATATACGGACGATATCTCTTTACCATGGTACTGTTCTACTGTACAGCCATATTCCTTATCGAAGCATTCTCTCTGTTCGACCCCCTCAGACTCATGCTGCGTGTCATTTGCAGCACTTTCCTCACTTTTCTGCTGCTGCTCGGACTCGACAGTGTGATATCGCGCGGCAGCTGACTCTCCGCAACCTATGAGAAAAGACTATCAACTTGAAAAAAGAAAATACGTAATCGGGGGATTCATCCTCGTGATTGTGTGCATATACATCATACGTCTGTTCGGCCTTCAGGTAATGGATTCGCGCTACAAGGAGGTCGCCGACAGCAACGCGTTCATGCGCAAGACCCTATACCCTTCGCGCGGCATGATACGCGACCGCAACGACAAACTGGTCGTATACAACCAGCCGGCCTACGACGTAATGATGATTCCCAAAAACGTACAGGCATTCGACACCATCGACTTCTGCCGCACGCTCGGCATCACCCGCGAGCAGTTTGACCGCCGGCTCGCCGACATGAAGGACCGCCGGCTCAACCCCGGCTACTCGGCCTATACCCCCCAGCGCTTCATAACACATATATCCGCACAGGACTACGGACGCCTGCAGGAGAAACTCTACCGCTTCCCCGGATTCTTCATACAGCAGCGCATACTCCGGCAATATGACCGCCCCGCCGGCGGCAATATCCTCGGCAACATACGCGAGGTGTCGCAGAAAGAGATTGACAACGACGAATATTACGCACCCGGCGACTATTGCGGCGACCTTGGCGTAGAGAAAAGCTATGAGGAGTATCTGCGCGGACAAAAAGGCGTCGAGATTCTTATCCGCGATGCATATGGCCGCATAAAGGGGAAATATGAGAACGGCATACATGACATAGCCCCCGTGTCGGGACGCGACCTGAAGCTGTCAATCGATATCGACCTCCAGGAGTACGGCGAGAAGCTGATGGCCAACAAAATCGGAGCTATCGTGGCCATCGAGCCGGCCACAGGCGAGATTCTGGCAATGGTCAGCAGTCCGACCTACGACCCGCGCCTGCTCGTGGGTCGCGACCGCGGCAAGCATTACAACGAACTGGTAGCCGACTTCTACAAACCGCTATTCGACCGCGCGCTGAAGGGTGCATATCCTCCCGGCTCCACATTCAAGCCGTCGCAAGGCCTCATACTGCGCCAGGAGAACATAATCTCACTCACCACAGCCTATCCGTGCTACCACGGATTTATCAGCGGAGGCCTTAAAGTAGGATGCCACGGACATGCGTCACCAATCACACTGAAACCCGCGCTACAGACCTCCTGCAACGCATTTTTCTGCTGGGGTCTGAAGAGCATGCTCGACAACAACCGCTCAAAATACGGGTCTACCGCCGAGGCATTCGAGGTATGGAAGCGACACCTTGTGTCGCTCGGCTATGGCTACCGCCTCGGTGTCGACCTACCCGGCGAGGGACGCGGATTCATACCCAACGCACAGTTTTACAACAAAATATACGGCGAAGGACGCTGGAGCGCCAACACCATAATATCCATCTCAATCGGACAGGGCGAGATACTTGCCACTCCGCTCCAGATAGCCAACCTTTGCGCCACGATAGCCAACCGAGGATGGTTTATCACCCCGCATATCGTAAAAGAGATACAGGACACCATACTCCCGAAAGAGCTCACCGACAAGCGCATTCCCACCATCGACCACCAGCATTTCGTTGATGTGGCCGAGGGTATGCGCATGGCTGTGCTCGGAGGCACCTGCCGCCTTGCCAACCTCAAGGATGTGGCTGTAGCCGGCAAGACCGGTACCGCTCAGAATCCCCACGGCAAAGACCACTCGGCATTCATCGGCTTTGCCCCCTACGACGACCCTAAGATAGCAATCTGCGTCTACGTCGAGAATGCCGGATTCGGCGCCACATACGGTGTGCCTATCGGCTCGCTGATGATGGAGAAATACCTCAACGACTCCATCGCTCCCGAGCGGAAATATATTGAAGATCGCATGTTTGAATCAAACACAATCATAAGCAGTGGAGTCAAGAAACACTAACGCATCATCGTTGCTGCGCGGCCTCGACTGGCCTACAGTGATAATATACGTGCTGCTCGTACTGTGCGGAGTAGTAAGCATCTATGCCGCGAGCTACGACTTCGACAATGCATCCATGTTCTCGTTCGACGAGTTCTCCGGCAAACAGTTGCGCTGGATCGGGCTGGCATTTCTGGCCGGAGCCATGATAATGCTTATCGACTTCAGGGTATATGAAGCATATGCCTATCCCATCTATGCGATGGTCATATTACTGCTGATTATCACCATATTTATTGCTCCCGACATCAAGGGGTCGAGGTCGTGGCTCGTGCTTGGACCAATGAGTCTGCAACCTGCGGAGTTCGGTAAATTTGCCACCGCGCTTGCGCTCGCCAAGCTATTCTCGTCGTACAACTTCAGCCTCAACGCCAATGCCTCCAACTATCTGAAAGCTCTGCTGATTATCTTCCTCCCGATTTTTCTTATCCTCGCTCAGAAAGAGACCGGCTCGGCACTGGCGTATCTGGCTCTGTTCTTCGTTCTGTACCGCGAGGGCATGAGCGGACTCGTGCTTACAGCGGCACTCGCCACCGTTGTGTTTTTCGTGACAACGGTAAAATATACCGAGACACTCGTGCTCGGCATCCCGTCGGGAGAGGTTGCGGTATTTATAATGATTGAAGCCGGCATGGTGGCCATGCTCGCCATATACTGCAAATTGCATACAGTGGCGCGCAACGTCCTGGTATGGTTTACAGCTACCGGCCTTCTTGCCTGGATACTCGCTATCTGTGGCGTGGAGATACCCGGCCTGGCATTCTTCCTGACGGTAATCGGAGCAGCCATCGGCTACATTCTCTTTCAGGCATTGCGCATACCCCAGCGCGAGATTTTCGTCACCGCCGGCGCGGCAGTGCTATCAATATGCTTCCTGTTTTCGGTCAACAAAGTGTTCAACGACGTGCTTCAGCCCCACCAGCAGCAACGCATCAAGGTATCGCTCGGCATCGAGGAGGATTTGCGCGGGGCAGGCTACAACGTAAACCAGTCGAAAATCGCCATCGGCTCAGGCGGCACCTTCGGAAAGGGATTTCTCAACGGCACCCAGACCAAGCTCAAATATGTGCCCGAACAGCATACCGACTTCATATTCTGCACAATCGGCGAAGAAGAGGGCTTTCTTGGCTCGGCATTAGTGCTTCTGCTGTTTCTTACGCTCATACTCCGCATCATATCGATAGCCGAGCGCCAGCCTACCACATTCGGACGCGTCTACGCCTATTGTGTGGCCTCCTACCTGATATTCCATATCGCCATCAACATCGGCATGGTCATAGGTCTATGTCCGGTAATCGGCATCCCGCTGCCGTTTTTCAGCTACGGCGGCTCCTCGCTGTGGGGCTTCACATTCCTGCTGTTCATACTCCTCCGAATCGACGCCTCGCGCCGCGAACACCTTATCTATTGACCGTCAACGGCGCTTTTTTCAAGATTGCCGAGCCGATGGCAAAAAATGCCACACTCGAGGTCTGACACCGGCAGATGATATCAGAGTTTATCGCTGTAGCTCACACTCATTCTCCGGTCTCTTCGCCGATAATCGTGCCGATATTGCATTGGGCAAACGTCCATGCAAAAGATGCAACAGCGGAGAAAGTCTTGCCGGATTAAGAGCTTGTTTAATAATAAATGTTGCCGCCAGGGTCGTATAGCTTGAGACGATTTTCGACATGTGACGAAG
>NZ_JAIDKI010000256.1 GCF_029051885.1 Muribaculum sp. | reverse complement strand
CTTGTGATGAGGGAGTTATGGGGTTCCATAACGACCGAGGCGCAGGCGGAAAGATGCCGGCGATTGACCGACTGGAGTTAATTTGTTTAATATAGTTGATATATTTTTGTATTTATTTCAGATGTATTCTTCAATATCTCCGGAAAATATTTGCCAACGGCAGTTCTTACCAGCCTGACAGCATCCTCGGGAGTGGTTGTGCTCTGAGCAGGCATTGCCGCATGTCGCCGTCCTGACCGCATGCTCATTTCCGGCCACTCTCCCTCCCATGCCTTTACCGACTCGACAAATGCCGCCTCGTCATATTCACGCCCCTCTTCCATGGCCGAGATTACCGCATCGGCAAACATCTTCCATCTCTCCAGATAGAAATCCGAAAGCAGCCCCGACCACTGGCGGTTGGCATAGTCGTTGAGTTTCTTTCCCGGAAGCCCCCACACAGTAAGGAGTGTACGTGCATTCACCTCCAGGCTGTCGCTCTGTTGTGGAGTCTCACCGAAAGCGCGTGCCGACGCCACCCATTTTGCAAGTGTGGTATTGGGATTTGTCGACATCAGAGTATCTATACCGACGATTATATCCTCCATGACTGCGGCATAGCGCTTAGCTCCCTTTATATCCATACCGCGATAGGCCGTAACAAAACTGTCGCGCACTGTCGCAAAATGATTGCCGAGCAGCTGCCGCCCTACATTGACAGCATCGCGCGACAGAGCCGCATTGCTCCACGCTCTCTCGTCGGAAAGCATCAGTCTGAGCGCCTCGACAAGTGAATGCTGCGAATAACGGTATGACGAGTTGGTATATCCGCCGGTTGGCTTATCGATAAACGGACGCGAATTAGTCTGGCAGGCCTCCCCTACCCTCGTACATTTTATGTATACACTGTCGGCAAGGATGCGCCACGCCCCGGTTACAGCCTCCGACACTTTAGCGCCACGCGAGCCGGCCCATCGGTCGGCCCATTCGCGATATCCGAGACCCGGCTCCCACACCTTGGCAAATACATATTCGTCTATCACCGGATTCATCGAGAATCCCTCGAGAGTGCCGCCTATGCCCACAAGATTGCTCCCGGCTTCGGCAAGTGCGGCAGATATCTTTCTGTCGACATCGGCCATATCTCCTACCAGCATTGTATTGCCGCCGAAATTGCCGAGATAACACCATATGAAGGGTTTACCGAAATATGCATCGCTCATGCGCCATATCTCCTTACGGTCGCAGAAATAATCGAGCAGCAGCAGATTTTCATCGGGCACACCGTCAAGAAACGCCTTGATGCGCGGCTTGGTCCAGTGCTTGCGGTCGTAGTAGAAATTCCATGTCATCTGAAGCCAGCGTGCATCGGGGTCGGCATCGCGCAGAGTCGAATATATGCCCGAAGAGGCCCCGCGCAGATATCCCTCGCTCCAGTCGGGTGAATCCACTTCATTGAACGGGTCTATGCCATAGATATGGTCAGTACCGTATATCGAATCCTGTATGGCCAGGAATGTATTCTGTATGGTAGAGTAAAGCGGATCTGACGGGTCAAGAAACCAGCAGCGGTCCTTATCCTCGAATCCCGACCACTGTGAGCGCAACGATATCCGGGCATCGGGATATAGCGCGCGCAATCCGTCAGGCACATGTCCGGCAAAAGCGGGCATCACAGGAGTCATGCCAAGCTCGCGCTCACGCTCAAGGATATGGCGCTGGAGCGATTCCTGGCTGTCGATCCACGACTGTGTGAGAGGCCCCTGGAAATGGTCGATATTGTTCATCCAGTGCCAGGGGAGGTGTGCCGGACCGGTGAATGACGATAATATGGATTGGTCGTCAAGCCCGAGGCTGCGCCATGTCAGTTGCCACGTACGCTCCTGTCCGGTCATTGCCAGAGGCATGTTTATGCCGTTGAGGGCCATCCAGTCGATAAATCTCTCCCAGTCGCCCCGGCTCCAGTAGGGCATCGTATAGCCGAAAGTGCAGTAGTTGAGAAAGAAGCGCTCGCCGACAGCCGCTCTACCGCCATAGCCGGCTGAAGGGAGTACAATTACATCGGGCACCTGCACGGAATCGTCGGCAAACCACGACACGCTCACGCCAAGGTCGCGGCGCAGATAATTGTTGAGACCAACGGCCATGGATATGGCATTGTTGCCTTTTATCACTACCGAGCCGTTGTCGGCAGTCACCGCAAAGGTGTCGCATTGTGCGGGAATCAGTTCATATCTGATTGTTTCGGCCACAGACGGAACCACACGACGTGTAAGGCGTGCTACTGCCTCAATGTCGTCGGTTGCCGACCGGTTGGCCGAAAGCGACGACACCGGCACGGCCAGGATCAGGGGCGCCGCCATCGCGGAGAGAAATACTTTCATTATTCAGTTAAGTAATAATTTTTACGACTTACTTATTACCGACAGGGAGGGCGGATTATTCCCTCACGCGGAGTATACGTCCGCTACGGTCAAGAAGGTATGTGCGGGGGGTACGAGGCAGATAATACATGCCATCTTCATCGATTGCGACTGTTGACTGTGCCACAATCCATCCGGCGGGGAGCTCTCCGGCCGTACTGCGCCAAAGTTCCGTATCGTCGTAGGGGTACAGAGCCATGACAGCCATCGAGCCGGCACCGACAGCACCGCACACGTCGGCGTCGTGGCTCAGAGAGTCGATAAGCGTATGGCAATCGTTGCAGTCGGGGTCGTAGAACACCAGCAGCGTGCTGTCGTGGGCGGCGGTAAGCTCAAGCAGTGTGGAGCTGCGTCCGTCGATACCGGTATACCGGAAATCTGCGGCTACGGCGCCCGGACGGTTGCAGTCGATGTCGTGCAACTGTGCCGCATAACGCTCGCGCATGGCCTCGTCGACACTGTCGGAGAAAGCGAGCCGGTCAAGAAACATGATATATGTGCCCTCGCTGTACATCGGCGAGTCGGTAGAGTTGAGATACGTCTCGGCCAGCCAGCCGGTGAGGTCAAGAGCGAGAGAGTCGGTGGTGGCCCTCGCAATCAGGTTGCCCACAGCCTTATCGCGCACACTGTCGGACGAGGCGTGAGGCATGACACTAAGAAAGTCGACAAAACTCTGCTCCATGAACGCCGTATCGCGGACACAGGAATCCTTGCCGGAAAAGTCAAGACCGTCCCAGAAACGTGTCAGCAGGTAATCGGCCCTATCTGATGGTTTCGTCAGAGATGCGGGGACCTCCGGCAACGGAAATTCGCGGACGGAACCATCGGTCGCGGCCGACGAGGCGTCGGCTCCGGCATAAACCAAGGCTATCGCGGCGGCTATCACAGCCACTAAAAAAATGCGTCGTCTCATAGACGATTATTTTACTACCTGATAGCCGGCCTCGGCAAGACCGCGTCGTATTATCTCGATATGCTCGTGGTTGCGGGTCTCCATTACAAGACGCAGAGTGCAGCTGGCAATCGGAGTGTCGGTCGAGATGCGCTCGTGGGTCACGGATATGATATTGCCGCCAAGCTCGCCTACCACCTTGCTGACGTGGGCCAGAACGCCAGGATTGTCGCTGAGGTCAATGGTGACGGCATACTGGCGTCCGCTCTTTATCAGACCGCGGTTGATGACGCGGCTCAGCATATTAACGTCGATGTTGCCGCCCGACACAAGGCATACCACCTTCTTGCCCTTGACAGGCACCTTGTCGAACATGGCCGCTGCCACAGCTACAGCTCCGGCACCTTCGGCCACCAGTTTCTCCTGCTCCATCATGGCCAGGATTGCGGCGGCAATCTCGTCGTCGGTGACGGTGACTATATCATCGACATACTCGCGGCAGAGCTCAAATGTATGCTCGCCCGGCTCTTTGACAGCGATACCGTCGGCCACAGTCGATACAGAGGGGAGTGTGATGCGCTCGCCGCCGGAAAGCGACCTGACCATACTCGGAGCACCGGTGGCCTGCACTCCGTAGACCTTTACATTGGGATTAATCGACTTGATGGCAAATGCCACACCGGATATCAGTCCGCCGCCGCCAACAGGCACGATTACAGCGTCGACGTCGGGCATCTCGTCGATTATCTCAAGACCTATGGTACCCTGTCCGGCAATTACCAGCGGGTCGTCAAAGGGGTGTACAAACGTGTATCCGTGCTTGTCGCGCAGACGCAGTGCCTCGGCATAGGCGTCGTCATAGACTCCGGGCACGAGCCTCACTTCGGCACCATACTTCTTGGTAGCCTCCACCTTGGAGATAGGGGCGCCTTCAGGCAGGCATATCAGCGACTTTATGCCGTTGGCTTTGGCTCCGAGAGCCACCCCCTGGGCATGGTTGCCGGCCGAGCAGGCAATCACACCGTGGGATTTCTCCTCTTCCGACAACTGCGATATCTTATAGTAAGCCCCACGGAGCTTGAACGAACCGGTATGCTGGAGACACTCGGGCTTGATATATATGGTACTTTCGGGATTAATCTTGGGAGCGTGTATCAATTCGGTGCGGCGCACTACACTCTTGAGCACGTGGGCGGCACGGTATACATCAGTCAATTGGAGAACTGTCGACATTATACGAGCTTTTTAATATATTGTACAGAGAGAAGACTTCCTCCCTCTTCGATGCAAATGTAGCAAATTTAAACAATTCGGTAAAAAAAATGCAACAGACTTTTAACCTCTTTTTTTTGAATATTGCACCATAATCCACTACCTTTGTGCTCGCAAATTAACTAATCAATAAGAAGATGAAAAAATTAGAAAGTCTCGTTGCACAAAAGTTGTTAAAAATCAGTGCGATTAAACTCCAGCCTGACGTACCTTTCACATGGGCTTCCGGATGGAACTCGCCGATATATACCGACAACCGCAAGACTCTCTCTTATCCTGAGCTACGAACTTTCATCAAGGTAGAACTCTGCCGTATCATTCAGGAAAACTTCGAGCGCCCCGACGCCATCGCAGGTGTAGCCACCGGAGCCATCGCCATGGGTGCCCTGATTGCCGACGAGCTTGGTCTGCCTTACGTGTATGTGCGCTCCGCTCCCAAGGACCACGGCCTCGAAAACCTTATCGAAGGCAATCTGAAGCCCGGCCAGAAAGTAGTTGTAATCGAGGACCTCATCTCAACCGGTGGCAGCAGCCTCAAAGCTGTCGAGGCAATACGCAATGCCGGATGTGAGGTAGTAGGCATGGCCGCGATGTTTACCTACGGCTTCCCCGTGGCGGTGAAACGCTTCAACGAAGCCGGCGTGAAACTCATCACCCTGAGCAATTACAACGCAATGCTCGAGGCTGCCGTAGAGACCGAATACATCCGTCCCGAACACCTCGAGACCCTCAAGGAATGGCGCAAAGACCCTGCCGCCTGGAATCCCCACACCGGAAACGCCGAGTAATACGCTACGGCCCGTCATAACGGCCGTATTACAATAAAATGCGCATGGGGAAATCGTGCCCGCAGGCCCGGTTTCCCCATGCATCTATCCACACCCCGACACAAATCGACATCAAATGACATCATACAAAAGCCAGCCGAAAGAGGTCGATATGGCCGCATCGGCAATATATGCCCGCATAAGCGATTTTTCTAAATTCGAGGACCTTGTGGCCAAACTGCCGGAAGAGGTACGCTCGCAGCTGGGCGAGGTGAAATTCACCACCGACACTATCGTGATACCTCACAACATGCTCGGAGAGATTACACTCCGCGTAAGCGAACGCATCCCCGACAAGCGCATCGCCCTGCAGGCCGAAAACGCCCCCATCCCCATGTTCATGGCTATCAACCTCGAAGCAAAGACTCCCGAACTCACCGAAGTGCAGACAGCCATCGACGTAGACATACCCGCAA
Organism: Muribaculum sp.; assembly: GCF_029051885.1. Classification (GTDB taxonomy): domain Bacteria; phylum Bacteroidota; class Bacteroidia; order Bacteroidales; family Muribaculaceae; genus Muribaculum. The sequence goes on along the minus strand of NZ_JAIDKI010000256.1, from coordinate 2,865 downwards.
TGCTCAAGCCGATGATCGGCCCCAAAATCGAGCCTATGCTGAAGCAGTCGGCCGAGAAGTTCGGCGAAATGATTGCCAACATCGTAAAAATCTAAGCATAAACTATCCGGAAATAATCCCGCTCTCAGGCAAGGGGTATATTTCCGGACAGTCTTACCATCGAGCAGGATACGCCGTGCCCCGGCGCCACAATGCTACGATGAAACAATCACTCTATTCTGTTTATAATATCATGGCATCAAAACTCTGGGAAAAGAACGTAACGGTAAACACTGACGTAGAGACATATACCGTAGGCCGCGACCGCGAGATGGACATGTATCTCGCACGCTTCGACGTGCTCGGCTCGCTGGCCCATATCACCATGCTCCAGTCGGTAGGACTGCTCACCAAGGAAGAGCTCGACATCCTTACAGCCGAACTGCGCGACATCTACGGCATAATCGAAAAGGGCGACTTCTCAATCGAGCCCGACGTGGAGGACGTGCACTCGCAGGTGGAACTCATGCTCACCCGAAGGCTCGGCGACACCGGCAAGAAGATACACTCAGGCCGCTCACGCAACGACCAGGTGCTCGTAGACCTCAAACTCTTCACCCGCGAACGTATCGAAGCCACCACCCACGCTGTGGCATCGCTATTCAACACCCTCGTCGACCAGAGCGAACGCTACAAGGATGTGCTGATGCCCGGATATACTCACCTGCAGGTGGCTATGCCTTCATCGTTCGGACTGTGGTTTGGCGCTTATGCCGAGTCGCTCATCGACGACCTAACCGTGCTGTCGGCGGCCTACAAGGTGGCCAACCGCAACCCGCTCGGCTCTGCCGCAGGCTACGGCTCATCATTCCCTCTCGACAGGTCGATGACCACCCGTCTGCTCGGATTCGAGTCGATGAACTACAATGTGGTATACGCACAGATGGGACGCGGAAAGACTGAGCGCATAGTGGCGCAGGCTCTCGCATCGATAGCCGCCACTGTCGGCAAACTCGCCTACGACGCATGCCTGTTCAACTCCCAGAATTTCGGCTTTATCAAGCTGCCCGACCAGTACACGACAGGCTCGTCGATAATGCCCCACAAGAAAAATCCCGATGTGTTTGAGCTGACACGCGCCAAGTGCAACAAGCTACAGGCCCTCCCCTACGAGATAACGCTCATAACCAACAATCTCCCCTCGGGATACTTCCGCGACCTACAGCTCGTAAAAGAGAATTTCCTCCCGGCATTCGACACTCTTGCCGACATCCTGTCGATGGTGACACGCATGGTGGGCGAGATAAAGGTCAACACCGAGATTCTTGCCGACCCGCGCTACGACCTCATGTTCTCCGTCGAGGAAGTCAACCGCCTCGTAGTAGCCGGAATGCCTTTCCGCGACGCCTACAAGAAAGTAGGACTCGACATCGAGAACGGCAACTTCACCGCGCGCAAGACCGTCGACCATACCCACGAAGGCTCGATTGGCAATCTCTGCAACGACGCCCTGCGTGCATTGTTCGACAAGACCGTCGACTCATTCGACTTCGCCACCTACCACACTGCCGTAGATTCACTCCTGGGCCGATAAGGCAACACCCCTCTGCTCATATTCCAAGCCTATGTCAAGACTGCCATATGCCATAGCGTCGGCAATCATATGCTCGCTGTCGTTTGTTTCGTGCCACGATACAGTCGACAGCGAACGCATACCTTATGCACCGGTCCATGTAGACCTTTCGGGACAGGGCACATGGGACATTTACGGCGTACACGCTTTCGGCCAGGGCCGAAGTTTCATACACACAGGCAACAGCGCCGACCAACAGCCTAAAAATTTCCATTACAGCGACCTGTCGGCCACAGGATTCGGAGGGCTGCTGCTCGTAGGCGACCTCGAAAACATGCCTCTGCTCTACGACCTCGCCTGCCCGGTAGAGCGCAAGCAGTCGGTACGCGTCGCCTACAATTCCGACACACAGCTCGCCACCTGCCCGCAATGCGGCTCGCAATACAATGTGTGCGAGCACTTCGGGTCGCCGGTGTCAGGCCCCGCCTTCCAGCACAAATGGGGCCTCAAGCGCTACACCCCGCGCCCCTCTTCGCTTGGCGGATACATTCTCGCCAACTGACAGCGGCATATTTCCGCCTGCTCTTCGGTCGTTATGGAACAAGCCAAACCCATAACGACCTCATTACAAGCGAAAATCTGCTCGACGAATGACCGCCCCCATGACGGTAACATTTATCATTAAACAAGCTCTGAATACAAAAAAAACGCTCGGGCTGATATCGGTTGATATCAGCCCGAGCGGTATAAGGGGATGTCAGTAGACTTCCTGATTACTTCTTCTTGCGGTTGCCGTAGCGGCTCATGAACTTGTCTACGCGGCCTGCGGTGTCAACGAGCTTCTGCTTGCCGGTGAAGAAGGGGTGAGAAGAGCTGGTGATTTCCAGTTTTACCAGAGGATAGGTCACGCCATCTACCTCGATAGTCTCCTTAGAGGCAACGGTCGAACGGGTGATAAAGATTTCGTCGTTAGACATATCTTTGAACACTACTTCGCGGTAGTTGGAAGGATGGATGTCTGCTTTCATCGTGATGTCTGTTTTGTTGTGTACATTATTAGTTACGCCGTCAAGCGCCGGAGCCGTCTCTAATGTGCCCCGATTCGTAATGGCGCGGCAAAGTTACGGATTAATATCCACTCCGCCAAACTTTTTACAGTCTATTTCTACACATCTTCACATTTTCCGACGTTTCACGCCATGATAGCATAAGAAAGCGGAGAGCCGTGTGCAATGCAAACGGCAATACGGGGGATTATATATCAACGATATCTGTAGGAATGATTTAATAATACTCGATAAGAGCCTGATAGG
>NZ_JAIDKI010000255.1 GCF_029051885.1 Muribaculum sp. | reverse complement strand
CGCGTTAGCGCATAGCCCCTTTGGGGGCGTCCACAACGTTAGCCTATGGCAAGAGCCGCGTTAGCGGTTCGCAGCCATAGGTTGGTGTCCCCCCCCTCTCTCGAAATGCCCGGCGTAGCCCGGCGACTGAACACCAACCCGACCTCGGCGTTAACAAATATTGGAGAGCGGAGTCTAAACGTTTGTTTTGTCTCCGAATAAGAGCTTGAAGCCAAGATGACTTCAAGCTCTCAAATTATCATCTTAAAATTGCAAGCCGAAAATCATTCTGTATCCGAGATTTGTTGTAACTTTGTAGACATATTTCACGATTCACGGATGATTGAGCGTATTATAATTATCGACAGCGTGGATCCCGTAAGTTTTTACGGGGTAAACAACTGCAACATGCAGTTAATCAGAAATCTGTTCCCGAAATTGCGCATGGCCGCACGCGGACAGGTAATCAAGGTTATCGGCGATGAAGAAGAGACCGCACAGTTTGAAAAGCGCATAAAAGAGCTTGAAGACTATTGCTCACGCTACAACAAACTGCCCGAGGACGTAATCCTCGACATAGTAAAAGGTCACTCCCCGAAAGAGATGAAACGCGACGACGTAATCATCTACGGCATCAACGGAAAGCCTATCGCGGCCCGCAACCCCAACCAGCAGAAACTCGTCGAAGCGTTTATACACAACGACCTCACTTTCGCCCTCGGCCCTGCCGGCACAGGCAAGACCTACATAGCAATCGCCCTGGCCGTGAGAGCCCTGAAAAACCGTGAGGTGCGCAAGATTATCCTATCGCGCCCGGCTGTCGAGGCCGGAGAAAAACTCGGATTCCTGCCCGGCGACATGAAGGATAAAATCGACCCGTATCTACAGCCGCTCTACGACGCACTCGAGGATATGATTCCGGCCGTAAAGCTCAAGGAATACATGGACAACAACGTAATCCAGATAGCACCGCTCGCATTCATGCGCGGACGCACACTCAACGACGCCGTAATCGTGCTCGACGAAGCTCAGAACACCACCACCCACCAGATTAAGATGTTCCTGACCCGACTGGGCATGAACGCCAAGATGATAATCACGGGCGACGTGACACAGATCGACCTCCCGCGCTCGGTACGCTCCGGACTCGTGCAGGCCCTCCACGTACTCAAGGGTGTAGAGGGAATCGGCATGGTCGAGTTCGGCAAAAAGGATATCGTGCGCCACCATCTCGTGCAACGCATCGTAGAGGCATATCAGCATTACGATGACGAGATGAAGTCCAACCCGGAGACAACGGACCCGACCGCAATCTCCGAATAACCGCCAGCAACTTACGAATTTAATCACAACTATCACATCATAACAGCAATGGCACAGACACTTACCAAGACCGATTTTAATTTTCCCGGCCAAAAGAGCGTGTACCACGGTAAAGTACGCGACGTCTACGACATCAACGACGACATCATGGTGATGGTCGCCACCGACCGTATATCGGCATTTGACGTGATTCTTCCCAAAGGCATTCCCTTCAAGGGACAGGTGCTCAACCAGATTGCCGCAAAGTTTCTCGACGCCACAGCCGACATCGTACCCAACTGGAAGCTCGCCACTCCCGACCCCATGGTGACTGTCGGACTCAAGTGCGAAGGATTCCGTGTGGAGATGATTATCCGCGGCTACCTCACCGGCAGCGCATGGCGCGACTATCAGGCAGGATGCCGCGAGATATGCGGAGTAAAACTTCCCGACGGAATGAAGGAGAACGAGAAATTCCCCGAGCCGATTATCACTCCGACCACCAAAGCCGAGGCCGGACACGATGAAAACATCTCACGCGAGGAAATCATAGCCCAGGGCATCGTCGACAAAGCCGACTACGAGCAGATGGAGCAGTACACCCGCGAGCTCTTCAAGCGCGGTTCGGAAATCGCCGCAAAGCATGGTCTGATACTCGTCGACACCAAATATGAGTTCGGAAAACGCGACGGCAAGGTATACCTCATCGACGAAATCCACACTCCCGACTCGTCGCGCTACTTCTATGCCGACGGATACGAAGAGCGCTTCCTCAAGGGCGAGCCCCAGAAGCAGCTCTCAAAAGAATTTGTGCGCCAGTGGCTTATCGAAAACGGCTTCATGGGCAAAGAGGGCCAGCAGGTGCCCGAGATGACCGACGCCTACTGCGAGTCGGTAAGCGACCGATACATCGAACTGTACGAGCACATCACCGGCGAGAAATTCGACCGCGACGCCGAGACCTCCGACATCGCCTCGCGCATCGAGAAGTCAGTGACAGCCTGGCTCGAAGCACGCTAATAAGAGCTTGTTTAATAATAAATGTTGCCGCCAGGGTCGTATATATTGAGGCGATTTTCGACATGTGACGAAGGAGTGTACTTTATGTACACGACTGAGGAACAGGGTGAAAAGCGGCCAAGATATACGAGACAAAAGGTGACTTTATAACCATTCAACCTCCCTCCTGCTTTTGAAACAAATGCAAAAATATATCAACGATATGAAACAAATTACCTCCAGTCGGTCATTCGCCGGCATCTTTCCGCCTGCTCTTCGGTCGTTATGGAACCCCATAACTCCCTCATCACAAGCGAAAAATCTGCTCGACGAATGACCGCCCTGACGGTAACATTTATTATTAAACAAGCTCTAAGTCAGCCATTATGGATGTAAAAGCCGAGCGCGTCAACCCCTACCGCGACGACACGCGATGCAAGACAGAGCAGGTGCGCGACATGTTCGACTCCATAGCTCCCGCCTACGACTTCATGAACCGGATGATGACCTTCGGCATCGACCGGCTGTGGCGTCGCAAGGCGGTGCGCATGCTTGCAGCCAGGCCTCATGCCGACATACTCGACGTGGCCACCGGCACAGGCGACCTCGCCCTGCTCCTTGCCAGGTCGCTGCGCCCGGCTACAGTGACAGGCATCGACCTCAGCGAAGGGATGCTCGAAGTGGCGCGCCGCAAGGCAGCCGCCGACTCCGGAGCCACTGACTCCGGTACAAAAATGACATTCCTCACCGCCGACTGCCTGCATCTGCCCATGGCCGAGGGTACCTACGACACCGTCACCGCAGCCTACGGAGTGCGCAACTTCGAACACCTGCTCCAGGGCTACCGCGAGATGTACCGTGTGTTGCGGCCCGGCGGCACACTCTGTGTAATCGAGCTGTCGACCCCTACCTCACCTCTGGTCAAGCCACTCTACCGCTTCTACACCCGCCATATCATACCCCTGGCGGGACGTATTGTAAGCCGCGACGTGCGCGCCTACAGCTATCTGCCCGAAAGCATAGCGGCCGTGCCCCAGGGTGAGGCTATGCTCGCCCTTATGCGCGAAGCCGGATTCTCGGACACTGAGCACCATCCTCTGACATTCGGCGTGTGTACCATCTACCTCGCCCGTAAATAATCTCATGCCATAGCCCTCCGAACGGGGGGCTATGGCCATTTTTTCATCACATCACATATACCCATCTCCGACAATCAGCAATGGAACTTTCACAGCTTACAGCCATATCGCCTGTCGACGGACGCTACCGCGGAAAATGCGAGCGCCTCGACCAGTACTTCTCTGAATACGCCCTCATCCGCTACCGCGTGCGCGTGGAGGTAGAGTATTTCATCGCTCTCTGCGAGATACCTCTGCCCCAGCTATCGGGAGTCGACCACGCCCTGTTTCCCGCCCTCCGCGCTATCTACAAGGACTTCTCGACCGAGGATGCACAGCGCATCAAGGATATCGAATCGGTCACCAACCACGACGTAAAGGCAGTGGAATACTTCCTCAAGGAGCAGTTCGACGCCCTGGGCCTGAGCGACGTCAAGGAGTTTATACACTTCGGCCTGACATCCCAGGATATCAACAACACCTCCGTGCCCATGTCGGTGAAGGAAGCCATCGCCGAGGCCTACCGTCCCATGCTCGTCGAGCTGATAGAACATCTTGAGGCACGCGCCGACGAGTGGGCCGACCTCCCCATGCTCGCCAAGACCCACGGCCAGCCCGCATCGCCCACACGCCTCGGAAAAGAGATACGCGTATTCCGCTACCGCCTGCGCAAGCAGCTCGACATGCTCGACGCCACTACCGTCAGCGGCAAGTTTGGCGGCGCCACCGGCAACTTCAACGCCCACCTCACAGCATATCCCGAAATCGACTGGCGCAAATTCGCGGCCACATTCCTCAGCGAGCGTCTTGGCATCGAACGCGAAGAATATACCACCCAGATTTCCAACTACGACAATCTGGCCGCCATATTCGACGCAATGCGCCGCATCAACACCATCATCCTCGACCTTGACCGCGATATGTGGCAGTACATATCGATGGAATACTTCAAGCAGAAAATCAAGGCCGGAGAGGTTGGCTCATCGGCCATGCCCCACAAGGTCAACCCCATTGACTTCGAAAATTCAGAAGGCAACCTCGGCATTGCCAACGCCATACTCGACCACCTCGCATCAAAACTGCCCGTAAGCCGCCTGCAGCGCGACCTTACCGACTCGACAGTACTGCGCAACGTAGGTGTGCCTATGGCCCATATGATGATTGCCATCGCATCGACCCTTAAGGGACTCGGCAAGCTCCTGCTCAACGAGACCGCAATAAACCGCGACCTCGACGGCATGTGGAACGTAGTGGCCGAGGGCATCCAGACCATCCTCCGCCGCGAGGGATATCCCAAGCCCTACGAAACACTCAAGGAACTCACCCGCGTCAACACGACAGTCACCGCCGAAAGCATCGCCGCATTCATCGACACCCTCAACGTGTCGGCCGAAGTGAAGGAGGAGTTGCACCGCCTGTCGCCCCATAGCTACACCGGATATTGATTTTCCGGAAATACATGACATAAACCGGGCTGCTCCGTATAAAAATCCTTACGGAGCAGCCCGATTCTACATATAATATCTATTCTTGTAATATCTATTCATACCGCGACAGCGACATGCAGGAAGGGATAAATTGTTGAAAAACGACATTATACAAACGAAACGTTTGGTCTATAATCAGATTTAGGCTAAATTTACACTTGTTTTACACATTCAATCATTATTCTTTATTTTCACAACAAAACAATGCGAAATTCTTTACTTTGTTTATTGGCTCTGGCCGGTATCCCAACAGGAGCAAGTGCGATAGCTCCCCCGACCGGACTTGCACAGAGCGACTACGACGGCCACTCGCTTACTCTGACATGGGAATCCGTAGAGGGTGCCACAGAATATGAGGTATCCGTATGGCATCTTGGCGAAAGCGTCACCGAGGCCCAGTATGTAAACCAGATTATCAACAAGGATCACCCGACTCTCTATACACCGGCCGTAAACGGTCATCTCGACAAAGCGGTAATCAACTATACGATAAGCGGCACTGCCGGTATCGACTCCGAGAAGACTCTCCCGCTCATCTTCCGCCAGGCTGATGCCAACCACGAGCTCAGCTCCATATTCCGTGGCGACATCTATATGGGACAGCTTGCCATCACCAACCAGGTATCCACCTACGAGATGTTTGGCGGCTATCCCGTCGACGAGTTCACCCAATGCATCTACATCGAGGCAGGCCCCTCGGGCAGTGAACCTACCGGTGAAGGCACCATGACAGTATCGACCGTGGTAAACACATACCGCCCCAACGTATACATAATGGACCATGAGGCCACCGAGGGCACTGCCACAACCATGAAAGTGACCGGCCTCGACCCTGCCACCAACTATTATGCCACCGTCAAGGCCATCGGCGGAGAGGAAGTGTCAGCCGCGTCAGAGATACTGCATCTCGACAGCCTCGTGCCTACAGTGCTCAGACCGGCATCGTCAGTCACAGCCAACTCCTATACCGCCAACTGGGAGGCCAATCCCAAAGGCAGCTCCTACGTGGTCACCAACTACGAGATTATCTCGGCCGACGGCATATGCCGGATAAGTGAGAACGGCGCAAAATGCAACGGCGGCACATTCGACAACCCGACTACCGTTGAATCGCTCGACGAGTACACCGATACCAAAGGTTGGAAAGGCGTGACATGTCTGGTTGCCGACGGCATGTTTGGTGTTGCCGACGGAGCCATACGCGGCGGCCGTCCCATCGGAGGCTATATATACTCACCCAACGCCGACTTCTCGGCCTACAACGGCAAAGTATACATAACAGTATCGTTGCACGCCACTCCCGAAGATATCATCACCGTGTATATCGGCTCTTACTCCGATGACAAGGCCCATGCAATCACAATCCCCGAGAGCGGCATCGTCACCGAGTCGTTTGAGATTATCGGAGGCACCAATGACAACTACATACGTTTCGAATCGAAGAATCTTAAGAAATTCTTCATCAGAAGCATCACCGCCTCACAGGGCGAGCCTGTAGAAAACATTCTGCTTGAGGACAGCTTCGACAAATCCACATCCGGCACATTCGACTCGCCGATAGAGCGCATCTCAGCCGACGACTATACCGAAATGCCAGGCTGGAACATCAACTCGGCCATCGCAGCCGCCGGCATGTTGGGCACATTCGACGGTATGTTTATCGGCGGACGTCCCTACGGTGGCGGCGCCATGGTGACTCCCGCTCTCGGATTTGCCGATGGAGATGCCACCGTATCCTTCCGCCTGCAGAGCAGCAAGCCCGGAGAGGACCAGATTACCGTATACATCGGCGACTACGACGCAACCCGCGCCAAAGTGTTTGAAGTGCCCGCCGACGGCATCATCGATGAGACCGTGACCCTCTCGGGAGCATGCGACGGAGCCACCGTGCACTTCGAGTCAAAGAACCTGAAGAAATTCATGCTCGACGACATAAAGGTGTACCAGACTCTCGCTCCCGGCCAGAAATCGTACAAGAAACTCGAATCGGCTACAGTCACCGGCGCTACCTCCCACACATTCACCGGCCTTGAGTCAGGCAAGCGATACGGATATTCCGTGCGCACCGACTATCTTAACTTCTTCGGCATGTCGGAAGAAGGAGCCGAATCGGCAGTAATGGAAGTAAGCGCCACCTCAGGTATCGAGTCGGTAGCCGGCAGCGAATCGCCTGTAGTGTCAGTAATCTACACCGACCTTACAGGCCGCCGCGTCATCGAGCCCGCCCCCGGCAGCATCG
>NZ_JAIDKI010000254.1 GCF_029051885.1 Muribaculum sp. | reverse complement strand
CCTTCGTCACATGTCGAAAATCGTCTCAAGCTATACGACCCTGGCGGCAACATTTATTATTAAACAAGCTCTAAGAGCATGTTCAAAAAAACTCTTTCACATCAAAGTGAGGGGCCGAGGGAGGTGCGTGAAAATCGGGAACGTTTGCGGCGGGTATAAGGGCTGATTAGGTATAAAATGCGGGCTTTATGAGCCGCTTGTATGGAGGAAATAATTATATTTGTCGTTGGAAATACCAAATTTTTGAAAAATACAGATTATGAGAAAAAACATGTGGCTAATGCTTGTAGCGCTCCTGTCGCTGCTGCCTTCGGTAGCCGAGGCCAAGAAGCAGGCTGAGCCTGCCGATTCGGTGCGTATCCTTTTTATCGGCAACAGTTTCACTTACCACAATAAGATGCCGCAGATGGTCGACAGTATCGCTACATCACAGAAGCGGGCTGTATCGATTACTACGGTTGTGAAGGGAGGGCAGCGACTGTCGGGACATCTTGAGAATCCGAAGCTGCACGAACTGTTGAAGAAGGGTGGCTGGGATTTTGTGATAGTCCAGGAGCAGAGCACTGACCCTGCGCTACCTACAGCGCAGGTTGTCGAGAAGGTATATCCTTCGGCCCACACGATTGACTCGCTTGTGATGGCCGGCTCGCCACAGGCCAAGGTGATTTTCTTCATGACATGGGGGCATAAATACGGCTATAGGGTGCCTATGCCCGAATATCCTCCGATGAACAGTTACGAGGGTATGCAGCACCGTCTTATCACATCATATCTTGAGATGGCTTATGACAACGATGCCCTATGTGCTCCTGTGGGGCTTGCATGGAAGCGTGTGCGCGAGGAGCGTCCCGAGGTCATACTTTACAACAACGACTGCTACCATCCTTCGCGCATCGGCAGCTATCTGGCGGCTAATGTGATATACACTACCATGTTTCCCAAGAGATATCAGACTAAATTCCGGGCCGGAATGTCGGGGCCTGAGGCCGAGTATCTGCAGCAGGTAGCACAGTCGACAGTGCTCGACAATCTTACGTTGCTTAATTTCAAGTAGAAGACCTGTATTCAAAATATTATCGCCGTCTTATGCTTTTATGCGTAAGGCGGCGATATTGTGTCTATTCCCCGGTATCAGGCGCTGAGGCCGGGAGGAAGCGGTGGAGCAGCAGGAATCCGCCAGCACCTGCTATCAGCGAGCCTATGACGATGCCGAGCTTGGCGTTGTTGAGCAGTGTGTTGCCCGTCTCTGCACCGCCTCCAAACGAGAGGTTGGCGATGAATAGGGATACGGTGAATCCGATGCCGGCAAGCATTGCTATGGAGGCTATCATCTTCCAGTCGGAGTGTGCAGGCATAGGTGCGAGCCCGGTCTTTACCGTAATCCATGAGAATGCGAATATGCCTAAGAATTTGCCGACTACCAGACCGATTATGATAGCGAGGCTGATGCCGCTGAAAAAAGCGCCGGCATTCATGCCCCAGAAGCATATCCCGGCATTGGCGAAAGCAAACAGCGGTACAATCAGGTAGCTTACTACAGGGTGCAGAGAGTCCTCAAGGTCCTGTAGCGGAGATATCACTTTGTCGGATGCCGACTCTATCTCTTTGAGCCAGTCCATCTGGTCTTTGTCGAGAATAGAGCGCCGTGACAGTGATTCATCGTCGTCGGCATTGAAGTGGGCTATGGCCTTGCGTATCTGTTTGATATACTTTTCGGGAGCGAATACGGGCCTCGAAGGTATGCAGAACGCTACAAGCACTCCGGCTATTGTGGGGTGGATGCCTGAGTTGAGGAAGAGATACCACACGATTATACCTATAATTATATAGAATATCTTGCTCTGAATCGATAGTACCGACCCGAGAAACAACAGTCCCAGCATGCATAAGCCTCCTACTATGAACCAAGGCTCTATGTGGGTGGAATAGAATGCGGCTATGACGATGATGCCGCCTATATCGTCGACTACGGCAAGAGTGGTAAGAAAAATCTTAAGTGATATGGGTACACGCGAGCCGAGCATGGCGAGTATGCCGAGCGAGAAGGCTATGTCGGTGGCCATGGGTATGGCCGCTCCGTCGATGTAGTCAGTGCCGGAAGCCATAAGCCAGAACAGTCCCACCGGAACCGCCATACCTCCGATTGCCGCCACAATAGGCAGCAGGGCCTGCTTGAAAGAACTCAGTTCGCCGACAAGCACCTCACGCTTTATCTCAAGGCCTATTGTGAAGAAAAATATGGCCATCAGCGCATCGTTGATAAACTGCAACATAGACATCGGGTGTCCGCCATGGCTGAATATGTTGAACGAGCCTACCTGAAGGCGTATCTCCTGATTCCAGAAGTCGGCATACATGGTGTTGACTCCGGGTATGTTGGCTACGATAAGGGCCAGTATGGTGGCGGCTATAAGCGCATTTCCGCCGGAGGCATGTGACGTGAGCGCACGTTTGGCACTGTAATATACTTTCGCCGGAAATTCTTTGGCAGCTGAATCGATATGTTGTGAAGACATAGGTGAGTGGCTGGTTATGGTTTCTAATCAGTATAACAATATCTCCGCGTAAGAGTTTTTTGTCTTTTGCGTGGAGTCTTTTCCGTGAGGTAAGTACGCGATTAAAGTCAAGATGGCTCCACTTATTTGTTGAAAATATTGGTTATGATGTGTGAAAATAATATATTTGTGGAAATCAATACCGTGTTATGAAAGTATATAAGTCAAAAATCGATTGTTGGCTGGCAGTACTGATTCCGGCCCTTACCCTCCTGCCTGCGCTCCCTGTAGTAATGTCGGGCGAGGATATATGGGTATTTGTTTTATTGGCGTGTATAGCGGCATTGGAGATTGCTGTGATTACCGGATTCAGGTATGTGATAGATGGCTCCACGCTTGTAGTGAAGGCAATCTATGTCATGAACAGCGGTACGTATGATATAGGCAATATCGTGGAGATAAGTCCGACCCGTACGATTCTTTCGTCTCCGGCAGCTTCGATGGACAGGCTTGCCATAACGTTTACGAACACCCGTACGCCGCTGGTAATTTCACCGACAGACAGAGAGAAGTTTATCCGGACGCTGACAGCCATGAATCCGGATATACGGGTGAAGTCCTGATTGATGATGTCAGATGTAGGCCTGTAGGCGGTCGGCGACAGCCTCGCGGATGCGCCATGCCGCTACTTCCGGAGTTATTGGATGTACGTCGCGCGGCTCGTAGCTGTCGGCAGCTATTATGGCCGTGAGGTCGTTGCCGCAGGGTGTGGCTGATGAGTCGGTGGAGATATCGCAGTCGTCGGCCACGCATCCGCCGATGGCTATTACCGGCGTGGCGGTGGTGCGGTGGTATTCAATGAAATATGATAGCACTTTTCCCATTGACGACTGCCTGTCGATACGTCCTTCGCCTGTGATTACAAGGTCGGGGTGAATCGAACTGATACGGTTTCCGGCCACGATATCCACTCCGCGCACGAGCTTGCCGCCCATTGCGAGTATGGCAAAACCAAGTCCTCCGGCAGCTCCTGCTCCCGGTGAGTCGGGATCTCCTTCCGGCATCATTTTTATCGCTTTGCGCAGACGCATCTCCAGCATGGCCATATCGTCGGCATCGGCGCCTTTCTGTGGCGCGAAAGTCAGTGCCGAAGGCTCGCCTTTGTGAGCGAGCAGCGGCACGCCTGCGTCATACAGGCCCACTATCTGAGGCATATGCACCTTGAATCGGGCCATGTAGAGTACCATGCCGAGGCCGGCATCGCAATTGGCCGTTCCGCCGAGTCCTATCATAGCCTTGCGTACATCGTGGCGCTCCTGGACTATCGCCAGCAGTTCGCCGACCGGGGCCGATGATGTGCGCATTATGTCGCGCTTGGCGGCCGGGACGAGCGATAGCCCTACCGCAGTGGCTGAGTCGAAGAGTATGGTCTTATGCTCAGGATGGTAGTAATACACGGCAGTTGTAGGGGGAAGCCCTTCGACCGGAGCGTGGATTGTGGCGGTGTGGCGTGAGAAACCCATCTCCGGGCCTATTATGTCGGCTGTGCCTTCGCCTCCGTCGGCCATAGGCACGACGTGTACCTCTGCATCGTGACACACGGCAAGCACACCCTCGCGCATGGCCTCGGCAGCCTTGTGCGATGAGAGTGTGCCTTTGTATTTGTCGGGAGCTATGGCGATTATCATGATGAGGGAGCTGTACCGGCTGATGTCGTGGGTGTGAATCAGTCGAGCTTAAGCACTGCGAGGAATGCTTTTTGCGGTACTTCGACAGAGCCAATCTGCTTCATGCGCTTTTTGCCTTTCTTCTGCTTCTCGAGGAGTTTGCGCTTACGGGATATGTCGCCACCGTAGCACTTGGCGGTAACGTCCTTGCGTACGGCCTTGATGGTCTCGCGGGCTATGATTTTTGCTCCGATTGCAGCCTGGATGGCGATGTCAAACTGCTGGCGGGGAATGAGTTCCTTTAGTTTTTCACACATGCGTCGGCCGAATGTCACGGCATTGTCCACATGGGTAAGTGTCGACAGGGCGTCGACGCTCTCGCCGTTGAGCAGGATGTCGAGCTTGATGAGTTTGGACTCACGGAAGTCGTGGAGATGGTAGTCAAACGATGCGTAGCCTTTGGATATGGACTTCAGCTTGTCGTAGAAGTCAATCACGATTTCGCCGAGCGGGAGGTCGAAAGTGAGCTCTATACGGTTGCCGGATATGTACTGCTGATTGAGAAGCTCGCCGCGTTTGCCGAGACAGAGGGTCATAATCGGGCCGATATAGTCGGCTGCGGTGATAATCGACGCGCGTATGTAGGGCTCTTCGATATGGTCGATAAGCGTAGGCTCGGGTAGGCCCGAGGGGTTATGTACCTCGGTCATGTTGCCTTTTTTATCGAATACGCGGTAGCTTACGTTGGGCACGGTGGTGATTACATCCATGTCGAACTCTCGGCCGAGACGCTCCTGGATGATTTCCATGTGGAGCAGTCCGAGGAAGCCGCAGCGGAATCCGAATCCTAGCGCCATCGATGACTCCGGTGTGAAGGTGAGCGACGCGTCGTTGAGCTGTAGCTTCTCGAGCGAACTGCGCAGATTTTCGAAGTCTTCAGTCTCAATAGGGTAGACGCCGGCAAATACCATCGGCTTCACTTCCTCAAATCCGTCGATTGCTTTCTCGCAGGGACGGTCCACGTGGGTGATTGTATCGCCTACTTTTACTTCTTTTGAGGTCTTGATGCCCGAAATGATGTATCCTACGTTGCCTGCCGACAATTCCTTGCGCGGCGACATGTCCATCTTCAGTACGCCTATTTCGTCGGCATGGTATTCCTTGCCGGTAGAAACGAATTTTACAAAATCGTCCTTGCGGATAGTGCCGTTTACAATCTTGTAGTAGGCAATAATACCGCGGAAGGGGTTGAATACCGAGTCAAAAATCAAAGCCTGCAGCGGCGCGTCGGGATCGCCCTGGGGAGCAGGTATACGCTTTACGATGGCCTCAAGTATTTCGGGTACGCCGATACCTGTCTTGCCGGAAGCACGGATTATATCCGAGGGGTCGCATCCGAGCAGGTCGACAATCTGGTCCTCTACTTCGTCGGGCTTTGCGCTGTCGAGGTCTACCTTGTTGATTACGGGGATAATCTCAAGGTCGTTTTCAAGGGCCATGTACAGATTTGATATTGTCTGGGCCTGAATTCCCTGGGATGCGTCGACGATAAGGAGCGCACCCTCACACGCGGCAATCGAGCGCGATACCTCATAAGAGAAATCGACGTGTCCCGGGGTGTCGATAAGATTGAGCGTGTAGTGTTCTCCTTCCAGGAGATAGTCCATCTGTATGGCGTGGCTCTTGATAGTGATGCCACGCTCACGCTCGAGATCCATGTCGTCGAGCACCTGAGCCTGAAGGTCTTTTTCGGCTATGGTATGGGTATATTCCAGCAAGCGGTCGGCCAGGGTGCTTTTGCCATGGTCGATATGGGCGATTATGCAGAAATTTCTGATTCGTTTCATAGTGTGCAAAGTTAGTGAAATTTTCTGAGATTTTTTCGAATGACATGCAGATGGATTTTTAATATGATTCGTTATATTTGCAGTTTGCTTATCAAGAAAAAAACATTGGATTCTTTAGAAAAAAACAATAGTGTATTTTCATCGGCGTTTGCAGCCGGACTGTCGGGATTACGTCCGATAAACCGTACTGTGCGCTCTACAGTTGTTGCTGATGATTTCCGGTTTCGTATCAGCCGCACGACAAGCGGCAACCGTCATACGGAAGCATTCATATCGGTGGTCGATGCGGAGGGTAAAGAGGTGACGCCCGACCGGTCGAGAGTCACTGTGGCGGCGGCACGCGTGCTTGACGCCATGCATGAGGCTCGCTCCCAATCGGGGTTCATGCTTGGATGGGACGGTGTGGACAGCGCTGTGAGTCTGTCGCGTTTCCCGATGGCGGGCACGTTGCTGCTCGACTGTCACAATGTAGAGGTGGACGGTGTCGGGCAGGTGAACGTATCAATAGAGCCTGCCAGGGTGGTCGTAGAGTTGCGTAGAGTGACCGACAACGAAGGCAATACACTGAGGTTTGAGCCGGAACTCGGTATTACCGTTGAGTCGGCTGAATCCGATGGTGGTGGAAGCACGACCCGCATGTTGCCGCCGGAAAACCTGTTGTCGAGAAATATCGCACTTGACGGCAATGTATTGCGTAGCATTGCCGACATGGGTGATAACTTCAATATTATCGCGATATTTTTCAGCAGCATACCATCCGGAGGTCTGAACCAATGGCTCAGTCTGTTCTTTACCTATATAGATAATGTAATGGTGATGCTCGACGGACGTCCTGTAGAGTGGAGCAACAATGCCGCTGGTTATGAGCCGACGATAGTGTTTACGCGTGTCGATGCCGACCGTTCGCTTAACATGGAGGTCGCCAGGCTGCTCCCCGGCATAGATTTCAATCTGCAGCGTCGCCTTCAGCTTACTGCGGTAGCTGTAGATGGCGGCGATGGCTTTCCTGTCATATGCCGTACACAGCATTGCGATGTACAGGGGGCGGATAATGACGCTGACAAGATAGCGGAGATGCTGCGGTATTACACACCAAGCCGGGCGGCATATAAAAATGTATACCGCGATGGCTCTTTCTTCATCGTTCCCCCTGAGGTGGCGGGGCCGTTTCTGCTTCATGGCCTTCCGTCGCTGCTCAAGGAGTTCCGTCTGATTGGTTCGGAACATCTGCGCGAATATAAGATACAGGCCGCTTTTCCCAAAATCAGCATGCGCATGATTTCGTCGGGTATCGATTTTCTCGATACTGAGGCGGTGGTGGATATAGCCGGAGAAAAGATAACTCTTCCCGATCTTCTCAACCAGTACGGCAGTCAGCGGTTTGTGGTGCTTTCTGACGGCAACCGTGCGATACTGGACGACCGTTATATGCGCCGCCTTCAGCGTATATTCAAGGTGGAAGGCTCGGGCAAGGAGGCAAAGGTAAAGGTGTCGTATTTTGATATGCCGGAAATCGAGGCTCTGCTTGAGCTTCCTCTCGATGGCTCTGCTCCGCAACACTACAGAGAGTTTCTCGAGGGATTCAGGAGGTTGCCGTCATCAGAGTTGTCTTTGCCGGGGCTGAATGCCACTCTCAGGCCATATCAGCTTGAGGGTGTCAAGTGGATGAAGTATCTGCATGACAATGGCATGGGCGGATGTCTTGCCGATGATATGGGCCTGGGAAAGACCGTGCAGACAATAGCATTGCTTACAATAGTATATGGCGGAGCTATATCTGCCGAGGCCAGACCCCGCCGTCGTGGACGTCCACGCAAGAATGAGGGCGCCCCCGACATGATGGCCGATGGCAGTATACCGCCTTCACTGCTCGTTATGCCCAAGAGCCTTATCTTTAACTGGGAAAGCGAGATAGCCAGATTTGCGCCCTGGCTGAAGACTTATACTTATTATGGAGTTAACCGTGATATGGATGAGGCATGCAGGGCCAATGTGGTGCTTACTACATATGGTATGATGCGCAATGATATAGATGCTTTTCGACGCAGGAGATGGGAGTATGTGGTGCTTGACGAATCGCAGAATATCAAGAATATGGAGTCGCAGACGGCTAAGGCGGCATTCATATTGGAATGCAATCACCGGCTGGCGCTGAGCGGAACGCCGATGGAAAACAATATAATGGAGCTGTACTCTCTGTTCCGCTTCCTTAACCCAGGTATGCTTGGCGATGCCGGCGATTTCAGCCGGCAATATGCGATGCCTATCCAGAATGAGGCTGATACCGAGGCGATGGCGACTCTCAGGCGCAAACTGTATCCGTTTATGCTGCGCCGACTGAAACGCGATGTGCTGACCGAACTGCCCGACCTTACCGAGCAGACGCTGTATACCGAGATGGAACCGGCCCATGCCCGCCTTTATGAGGAGCGCCGCCGGTATTATCAGGACATTATCAACAAATCGATAGAAACTGACGGTATGCAGAAGAGCCAGTTTGTGATATTTCAGGCTCTCAGCGAACTGCGTCGCATAGCATCTGTGCCTAATATACTTACCGACGGAGCTGTCAGCTCTCCAAAACTCGATCCGCTTGTTGAGACGATATCGGAGGCTGCCGCCAACGGACATAAATGTGTGGTGTTCTTCAACTTTATTGCCGGAATCGAGCTTGTCGGGGAGCGACTTGAACGTCTGGGCATAGATTATGCCACCATGACCGGCTCTACAGGCGACCGGCGCAGTGTGGTGCAGCGTTTTCAGAATGATGCTGACTGCAAAGTGCTGCTGCTGACACTTAAGGTAGGCGGTGTCGGGCTTAATCTTACGGCCGCCGATACGGTGTTTATCTATGAGCCATGGTGGAACCGCGCTGCCGAGAAACAGGCAATCGACCGCCTGCACCGCATGGGGCAGAAGATGAAAGTTACTTCATACTCCATGATAACCCGCGGCACTATAGAAGAACGCATACGCCAGTTGCAGGAACGCAAAGCGGCTCTGTTCGAGGGTCTTGTTTCTTCCGACTCTACTCTCTCAAAGCAGATGTCGCAGGAAGACATAGACTTTATTCTATCATAATCCTGACATACTCAAAATGAAGAATAAGGAGATTGAAATCGTAACTATATATGCCGGCAATGAGTCGGATGTCGAAGCCATCATAAGGGAACTTGCCGTATACCGGCCGGTGTATATCCAGCGTATGCTACACTACGCATTTGTCGATATCGGAGACAGTGAGCCTGTGGTTGACTGGAGCGCATACAAAGGGAAGCCACTCTTTACAGATGGAGAGATGAGTCAGGCGATATTGAATAGTCCCAGGAACCGAGGCCATCTGGCTGAGGTATTCGCAGTGTTTCTGTCGGATTACCGCAATCTGAAATGGCTTGTTGACAAAGTTCCGGATAAGGAACTGAAGCTATGGCGCAAATGTTTGATTTCAGGCGTGATAAGTGAGATGGAGGTGCGTAAGGCTCTTGATATTACCGGTTCGTCGGAGGTATTTATCGATAAGACCCGTTTCGCATGGCTATATCCGACACCATGGTCGATACAACAGTTCAGATGGAGCTGGGGAAAGTCAAAATCAAGACTGGAATTTGTCATCGACGGACTGTTGCGTCCATATCTTCTGGCTGTATTATATCCTGATGCCGCCGACTTCCGGAAGCTGGATGCCCTGCCTGATAATCTTAGAGTATTTTCGGATGTGTCGGGTACTCTTAAGGCCATGTCGGACTACGATGCATTGGTTGCCGCCAGGATGTTTGACTCCGGTTCGGCGCATGTGACTTTGCCTGTAATCAGGCGTGTTTCTGCCGGAATAAGTCTGAGGGAGTTTTTTGGCGATGTGAAGTTGAGCAAATATTACGCTAATGCGAGGGGGCGCATCATCGTCAACCTGATGATGGAGATGCACCAGACTGAATCGGGCGTGTCGATGTCGCCGGCTGAGCGTTGCCGCTATGTAGTCGGGCATATGGGGTGTGTCGTGCCTGATTTTGTGAGACGCGCGCTAATGCCTCAGCTCAAGGGTAAATTTTCCAATACCTCGTTTGACAGCTCTGCCTGTGAGATGGCCTACCGTGTGATGAGGATGATTGCCCGACATTCCGACCCGGGTAAATGGATT
>NZ_JAIDKI010000253.1 GCF_029051885.1 Muribaculum sp. | reverse complement strand
CTCCTTCGTCACATGTCGAAAATCGTCTCAAGCTATACGACCCTGGCGGCAACATTTATTATTAAACAAGCTCTTAGTCTTTATACCTTATATAACACAATCCACATTATTTTGCTCATCAAGTGGGCAATTTTACCACACCTTACGTTCTCCATATGGTACAAAAAGAGATGGCAGCATACCGCGCGGTATGCTGCCATCTTGTAATATCCTGTAGGAAATCTCTTACTCGGCGTCAACGAGATTGAGACCGAGCTCAAGCTCTGTTGTGCCTTCAAGTACTGAGGGAAGACTTGCGATAGCAGGGCGAATCATACCCATAACAAACTCCATGCCTTCCATACCCTTCATGGACTCCTCTACAAAAGGCACGAAATTGGGATCGCTTGCAAGGTCATAAAGCGGACCTTTGGCAAGAGGAAGAAGAATCGAAGAGGGCAGATAGAACGATGTCATGCCATTATCCACCTTGTACTCTACAGGTATACCTTCAGAGAGCATGGGGAGGAATGTATCCATGGCATATACAATCAGCGGAGTGGTGTCAAGCTCATACGACTGGTCGCCCGACTCACTGCGGGCACCCATGGCTGAGGCTATGATCATCTCGGGATTGAGGAAGAGCTTGATTTCACCGGCCGAAGTCACTACATACTGTGCGATACCCACAGGGATAGCAGTCTCCTGATTGGTAGCCATATCGACATATTTGCCGGTGATGTTTCCATCAGCGGTAAATGTGACGTTCTTAAGCAATGCACATACGATATCATATACCGACATCTGAGTGTCGCCCATAGGGATAAACGCAGAGTTAAGCACTAAAGCCGAAAGGAATGTCTGGGCCGGGAAACCTTTTTCAGCACCGCCACCGATATCGAATTTAGCGGATGACTCCCAGTTGACATACACACTGCCTGTAACGCCGTCATAATCCGCCTGAAGAGACGCGGGCTTGTAGCTCTTGCCGGCAAGGGCTTTGTTTTTGAGCGAAACATTGGAGAAATCAAGAGAAAGCACACTGCCGTTGATTTCACCGTCGAGTTCATAGTCTACATAGTCGGTGGAGCCGGATGTTGCAAAAGAGAAGTTGTCGCCTTCCTTTACCACATTCACCGGTATGGTGAGTACGGGAGTGCCGGGGAGCACACCGGGACCATTGAGTACCGATGACTGATTGTCGGATGCTACAGAAGCCATGTCAATAGCGCTGTATACATTGAGAGTGCCCTCTCCTCCCTGAGCCTTGTCAAAACGCAGATGAGCGTTCTTGCCGATTACGGGAACACCGTTGTATGTAACCTGCAATGTCTCGTTAAAGAAGCTGGCATCAACAATTTGGCTATTCTCATTATCGTCACTTTTACAAGAAGTTACCGATAAAATCGACATAGCAGCGGCAACAAATAAAAAAATCTTCTTTTTCATAAAATTTGTGATAATCTATAGGGTTTACCTAATATTAGAGTCGCAAAGGTAACTATTTTTTTCAAATAATTAACCATTCGAATTCAATCAAGGTGAAGTATTGGCCAATTTTTTCTATCAATTAACCATTTTATTAACTAAAATTCTATTAAGTAACTGGTTTTAGAGCATCTACATAAGTGATGGCTATAAGAATTTTCCGGCTGTGCTTTTCGTATGAAATATTATCCACTTTTATTCGAAGTTCATCAGCAATACTCACCTATGTCTCCGGCAATACACCCGCTCTCACCGGCATGACACCTGCATATATAATTTCCGTATATATAATTAATGTATATCTTCCTTATGATTGCCTGAGCGAGAACCCGTCTGACCGGAAATAAAGCGCTCAAAAACCATAAAAACGACATGATTGATTAAATTTTTATAAAAATATTTGCTGAGATGAGAAAAAGTTCCTATCTTTGCACTCGCAATTAAGCCTTAGCGCAATGATGGCCCATTCGTCTATCGGTTAGGACGCAAGATTTTCATTCTTGAAAGAGGAGTTCGATTCTCCTATGGGCTACAATTAAAAATAAAACAATAAAAGAATAAGCATTTTAAGTAATGGCAAACCATAAATCATCTATTAAGCGTATCCGTCAGACCGAGTCGCGTCGTCTCCACAATCGCTACTACGCCAAGACTGCCCGCAATGCCGTGCGTCGCGTACGCGCCCTCACCGATAAGGCTGAAGCTGAAGCAGCTCTGCCCAAGGTAAGCGGAATGCTTGACCGTCTGGCTGCAAAGGGTACTATCTCCAAGAACAAGGCATCCAACCTGAAGAGCAAGCTCGCCCTTCACATCAACAAGCTGGCTGCCAAGGCATAATTGCCCTTAATAGAGGATAACGGCTACACACATATATAGCCATCATTATCCGGCCCATTCGTCTATCGGTTAGGACGCAAGATTTTCATTCTTGAAAGAGGAGTTCGATTCTCCTATGGGCTACTCTCAACTTTGATTTACCTATGGCGCTGTGTCAATACTACGACACAGCGCTTTTTTTTGCACTGTCGCCGACATGCCATGCGTCATCCAAACCTTTTACGACGGCAATCTGTTTGATTATTAGCAACCGGTCAAAATCGTCACGACCCACTGCCCAAAACATAATCAACTAATAATACTACAGGCATGAATACTAAAAATGACAGCAAACGCGACCCGCGTATCAAGTCGCAGACTCCCGGAGAGCAGGTAGACCACTATACCGACCCCACCGAAGCAGCAGTGAAGCAGGAGACCGAATCGCTCAACAGCCTCGGCGCTCAGGAAAACCAGGCGGCCGGCCCGCGCACTATCCTCAAATAATCCCCGAATTTAAATACATTTAGGGCAGACGCATATGCATCTGCCTTTGTCATATCCGCAGAAAACATTATCTTTGCTCTCTGAAAATATTGAAAATCATATATACAATCATGGCTCAACAAGAAGATCAGTTTAAGAAGATAGTGTCACATGCCAAAGAATATGGCTTCGTGTTCCCCTCAAGCGAGATATACGACGGTCTGTCAGCCGTTTACGACTACGGACAGAACGGTGTGGAGTTGAAAAACAACATCAAGCGTTACTGGTGGGACTCCATGACCCTGCTCCACGACAACATCGTAGGCATTGACTCGGCCATCTTCATGCATCCCACTATCTGGAAGGCCTCGGGCCATGTGGATGCCTTCAATGACCCCCTGATCGACAACAAAGACTCCAAGAAACGCTATCGTGCCGACGTTCTCATCGAAGAGCAGATTGCGAAATACGACGACAAAATCGAGAAAGAGGTAACCAAGGCTGCAAAACGCTTCGGCGACAGCTTCGATGCCGAGCTCTTCCGCCAGACCAATCCCCGCGTCCTCGAGCACAAGGCCAAGCGCGATGCACTCCACGAGCGCTTCGCCCAGGCGATGAACGACAACGACCTCGACGCACTCCGCCAGATTATCATCGACGAAGAGATTGTCGACCCGATTTCAGGCACCAAGAACTGGACCGAGGTACGTCAGTTCAACCTCATGTTCCGCACCGAAATGGGCTCTACAGCCGACGGCGCTATGTCGGTATACCTCCGTCCGGAGACCGCACAGGGTATCTTTGTCAACTATCTCAACGTACAGAAAACCGGACGTATGCGCATACCCTTCGGTATAGCACAGATAGGCAAGGCCTTCCGCAACGAGATAGTAGCACGTCAGTTCATCTTCCGCATGCGTGAGTTCGAGCAGATGGAGATGCAGTTCTTCGTGCGTCCCGGCCAGGAACTCGAATGGTTCAAGAGCTGGAAGGAGACCCGACTGAAATGGCACAAGGCCCTCGGCCTCGGCGATGCCAAGTACCGCTACCACGACCACGAGAAGCTCGCCCACTACGCAAATGCCGCTACCGACATCGAATTCGAGATGCCTTTCGGATTCAAGGAAGTAGAGGGTATCCACTCACGTACCAACTTCGACCTCTCGCAGCATGAGAAATTCTCAGGCAAGAAGATACAATACTTCGACCCCGAGCTCAACGAAAGCTACACACCCTACGTCATCGAGACATCGATCGGAGTAGACCGCATGTTCCTCTCGGTGCTCTGCTCAAGCTACGAAGAGCAGGAACTCGAAGGCGGCGACAAGCGTGTGGTACTCCACCTCCCGCCGGCACTCGCTCCCGTCAAGTGTGCCGTAATGCCCCTCGTGCGCAAAGACGGTCTTCCCGAAAAAGCTCGCGAGATTGTCAACGACCTCAAGTTTGACTTCCCCACCCACTATGAGGAGAAAGACTCAATCGGCAAGCGCTACCGCCGTCAGGATGCAATCGGAACACCCTTCTGCGTGACCGTCGACCACCAGACCCTCGAGGACAACACAGTAACCCTGCGCGAACGCGACTCGATGGAACAGAAGCGCGTGAAGGTAGAGGATCTCCACCGCCTCATACACGACACCGTAAGCATCAACTCACTGCTCCGCAAACTCGGCTAACAGCCGGGCTTGCGGGCCGTGGGCCCCACAAATAAAACACTCAAAAACAAGAATCATGACACTCAAACGCCGCATAATAGCCATAGCCACCGGAATGCTCTGCATGGCCGGACTCAGTTCGTGCAACTACAACTCACTTGTAGACAAACAGCAGACAGTAGACCAGCAGTGGGCCGAAGTAGAAAACCAGTACCAGCGCCGCAGCGACCTGATACCCAACCTTGTAGCTACTGTGAAAGGCTATGCCACACATGAAGAGAAGACACTCACCGAAGTGACTCAGGCGCGCGCCAACGCAACGGCCGTAAACATCAATGCCGATGAGCTTACCGAGGAGAATCTCCAGCGCTTCACAGAGGCACAGAACAAACTTACCGGCGCATTGAAGTCACTTCTTGCTGTCAGCGAGGCATATCCCGACCTCAAAGCCAATGAAAACTTCCGCGACCTGCAGGTGCAGCTCGAAGGTACCGAAAACCGCATCTCAGTAGCGCGCGGACGCTATACCGAAGCTGTGAAGGACTACAACACAGCCATAAAGAAATTCCCGACAACCATCTATGCAGGATGGTTCGGATTCACTCCCAAGCCACAGTTCAGAGCCACGGAAGGCGCCCAGACAGCACCCACTGTAGAATTCTGATATCCCCATGGCCATCGGAACCCTCTCCCGCTCAAACATTCCAATCAAGATAATGAACAGATTACCCATATTATTCGCCGGCACGGTACTGATGGCGTCGGCTTTCGCATCGTGCAAAGGTGACGAATCCACCTGGGACACCTACCGCGAATGGCGCGAAGCCAACAACTCCTGGCTTGCCGAGCAGGAAGCGCGCACAGAAGAGGGTTCGTCAGACCTCTACTTCACCCGCGTAGTGCCTCCCTACGACCAGGGCAGCTATGTGCTCATGCACTGGTTCAACGACCGCTCGCTTACAGCCGGCAATCTAAAGCCCTACTATACATCGACCGTTCATGTAAAGTACATCGGACGTTTCTATAATGGTGCGGCATTCGACTCCAGCTATCTACAGACCGACTCTATATTCGATACAAAACTAAGCAAAGTAGTGGCAGGATGGCAGATTGCCCTTCAGAACATGCATGTAGGCGACTCCTGTGAGGTAGTAATCCCCTACCAGTCGGCCTACGGCTCGTCAGGCTACAGCAGTGTACCCCCCTACTCCAACCTCGTATTCCACATGAAGCTGAAGGATATACCCGACTGGGAGACACCCTGACGCATATCCATACACTAATGGAAAACTATATCGTATCGGCACGCAAATATCGTCCGTCGACATTTGCAAGCGTAGTCGGACAGAAGGCTCTCACTGCCACTCTGCGCAACTCAATCAGCAAAAACAGGTTGGCCCACGCCTATCTGTTCTGCGGATCGCGCGGAGTAGGCAAGACCTCTTGTGCGCGCATATTCGCAAAAACCATCAATTGCCGCCACCGCAATGCCGACGGAGAGGCATGCAACGAGTGCGACTCATGCCGCGAATTCAACAAGGGCGCGTCGCTTAATATCGTAGAGCTCGACGCAGCCTCCAACAATGGTATCGATGATATGAAAAATATCATCGACCAGGTGCAGGTGCCTCCCGTCAATGCCGATTACCGCGTATTCATCATCGACGAGGTGCACATGCTCTCCAATGCAGCCTTCAACGCGTTTCTAAAGACACTTGAAGAGCCGCCGTCGTATGTCATATTCATACTGGCTACCACCGAAAAGCACAAAGTGCTCCCCACGATTCTGTCGCGCTGTCAGATTTACGACTTCAACAGAATCACCATACAGGATATGGTCGACCATCTGTCGTATGTGGCCTCGCAGGAAGGTATCAGCACCGAGCCTGCCGCCCTCAATGTCATAGCGCGCAAAGCCGACGGCGCAATGCGCGACGCCCTGTCGATTTTCGACCAGGTGGCGGCTTCGTCGATGGGCAACGTGACATACGCCTCGGCAATCGACAACCTCAACATACTCGATTACGAATACTACAACCGTCTTATAGAGTCGTTTCTTACAGGAAACATTGTCGATGCACTGCTCATATACAAGGAGATACGCGAGAAAGGATTTGATTCGCTATTTTTCATAAACGGCCTCGCGCAGCATCTGCGCGACCTCATGGTGGCCGGCAATCCAAAGACAATGTGCCTGCTTGAGGCAAGCGACCAGACACGCGAAGCGCTCGCCAAAGTAGCCGCCAAGTGTCAGCCTGCATTCATATACAGCGCTATCTCACTATGCAACAAGGCCGACCTCGATTACCGTACGGCATCAAACAAGCAGCTGCTTGTCGAGCTGACTCTAATCAAACTGTGCCAATTGCTCAGCCCTTCACCGCATGAAAGCGGCGCCGGCGAAGGGCAGCTACGTCCGATGAAACCATCGGCACAAGCGCCGCAGGCAGCTACAAGCACACCTACACCGCAACCACCGCTGGCCTCCGACCGACAGGCAGCATACGGCACTCCTCAGGCCACACCCCAACAGGCGCCACAGCCTCCTGCAACTCCTCCCGCCCCACAGCACAACAATATGCGTGCGGCGGCGGCACAGGCCATGCCACGCCAGGCTACCGCGGCACCTCGGGGCAAAATACCGGCCATCGGCGGTATTCCCGGATTTTCAATCACCAATCCCAAGGCCCACGCGCAGACATCCGACAACCCTGCCGCCACATCACAGACCTCGGCCCAACAGCGCTCGGAGAGATTTACCGACGAGGAATTCGCCGAAGCATGGCAACAGATTATCGACAGCCATCCTACCGAGCAACTCCTCACCAATGCAATGCGCAACGCCCGGCCGCGCCGACACAACGAACATCACTTTATCGCCACCGTAGAGAGCGAGGCCATAGAGGGGAGCATCATGTCAAACCTCGGAATGCTGCTTGGCGAACTGCGCAATCGCCTCAAAAACGACATGGTGCAGCTGTCAATCGAGCTCAACAAGGGGCAAGCTACAGCAACGTCGCTCACCGACTCGGAATTCTACTCCGTACTACGCAAGAAATGTCCTTATCTCAACACCATGATACAGGACATGCACATTACATTGATATAAGAAAATCCAACCACTCTCTAAGCCTCTAAAAGACTGAGCTGCACCCCGGAAGCAACATTCCGGAGTGCAGCTCAAAACTTTTGTCCCGTATACCGGGCTATGACATCAGCCTATCGGCTATACCTTTGAAAGAAACGGGGTCTAAACAGTGGCCAGACGGTATCCGCGGAGAAATTCGTCGGACTGCATGCGGCGCTTGCCTGCCGGCTGCAGCGACAGTATCTCAATCCATCCGTCAGCAGCAGAAACAAACAGACGGCCTCCGGCTGTATGTATGGCCCCGGGCGCGCCTGCCTGAGGCAGAGCGGAAACTACATCCACGCATGCGCCATCAACGAGCGCTGTAGCGAATACCTTGACATTGATAGGCTCCGAACCGTCCTCACGCGGAAGGAGAGTCCAGGCCGCAGGATACGGCGAAAGGCCGCGCACATGATTGTGTATCTCGCGCGCTGTGCGGCTCCAATCGATAAGACAGGTCTCCTTGAAAATCTTCGGAGCCGAAGTAGGCTCTCCTTCAAGTGCATCCTGGGGCATGGATGACAGATTTCCTGCAAGAATACGGTCGACGGTATCTATCGTAAGGTCGGCGCCAAGCATCATAAGGCGGTCATGCACATCGCCCACACATTCATCCGGTCCGATTGCGATACGCTTCTGGTCAATCACATCGCCGGTGTCAATCTCATGCTTGAGAAAGAATGTTGTCACACCGGTCTCCGTATCTCCGTTCATGACAGCCCAGTTGATGGGCGCGGCGCCGCGATATCGCGGAAGAAGAGAGGCATGGAGGTTGAATGTGCCAAAGCGCGGCATCGACCATACCACTTCGGGGAGCATGCGAAAAGCGATGACAATAAAGAGATCGGCATCGAGCGAACGAAGTTCGTCAACAAACTCCGGCGCTTTCAGCTTGGGAGGCTGCATCAGGAAGAGGCCCTTCTCCTCGGCATACTGCTTCACAGGCGAATGCAGCATCTTGTGGCCGCGACCGGCCGGTTTGTCAGGCATAGTCACGACTCCGACCACATTATATCCGCCTTCTACCAGGCGACGCAGGCTCTCGACCGCAAAATCGGGAGTGCCGAGAAACACTATCTTAAGGTCTTTTTTTTCCATCATCTGAGTTTGTAAACCAGTTAGTTATCAAGAGATTTCATAAGACAATCTCCTGGATGTTGATTATAGAAAAGGGCGCACACCGCGTCGCTACCGACGGGGAATGCGCCCAAATGGATTAATCAGCAGGTAAAACGCTTAGGCTTTAACCTCGGGATCGATGTTGATGAAACGACGACCGTTTTTGCCTTCGGTAAATACAACCACGCCGTCAACGAGGGCATAGATTGTGTGATCCTTACCCATGCCTACATTCAGACCGGGATGATGCACAGTACCGCGCTGACGCTTGATGATATTGCCCGCTTTAGCGCGCTGACCGCCAAAAATCTTAACACCGAGTCGTTTGCTTTCTGACTCGCGGCCGTTCTTTGAACTACCTACACCTTTTTTATGTGC
>NZ_JAIDKI010000252.1 GCF_029051885.1 Muribaculum sp. | reverse complement strand
AGATGTGAATAAGAGCCAGGTGTGGAACAGCTTCACCCCAACACTCACTTGTATTATTCAGCCGAGCCTGTGCCTGATTTTCCGGGAGAAGGACGGCGTATACTTGAAGTGCTGCCGTTTGCTTCATCCGTACTCAAGCAGTTGCCACGTCGCTATTCCCATATGCAGGTCGCGGCCCGAAACTTTCCGATGGCTGCAAATGTGCTGTCGCGCAAGCTCCGTGCCAAGGAAGGTTTGGGCGCTCCACGCCTGATGGCTGCCACTGTTGTGCCCGACACACCTGTGCTTATAATGCTAGAAGGGCGGTAGCAGGTACTTGTGTTGATGTCGGCTCTCTATGGCTGGATGGTTGGCATGTGGGCAAATGGCTGTATATTAGTGGGATATATGCGATTTGCGTAGATGAGTTATTTTTTGTAATTTTGCAGCCCGTAAACAGATTAGAAGTATAATTCAAATTAATTATGAGTTACAATCTACTAAAAGGAAAGCGCGGTATTATCTTCGGCGCACTCAATGATATGAGTATTGCATGGAAGGTAGCCGAGCGTGCCGTAGAAGAGGGCGCGACAATTACGCTTTCCAACACACCCGTTGCTGTAAGAATGGGTGATGTAAGCAAACTCGGTGAGAAACTTGGAGCCGAGGTTATTCCTGCTGATGCAACCAACGTTGATGATCTGGAAATGGTTTTCCAGCGTTCGATGGATGTACTTGGCGGCAAGATAGACTTTGTGCTTCACTCTATAGGCATGTCGCCCAACGTACGTAAAAAGCGTCTTTACGATGATATCGACTACGATTTGCTCAATAAGACTCTGGATATATCGGCGGTATCATTCCACAAGATGATACAGGCGGCCAAGAAACTTGACGCTATTGCCGACTATGGCAGTATCCTTGCGTTAAGCTATATCGCAGCACAGCGTACTATGTTCGGCTACAATGACATGGCCGATGCCAAGGCTCTTCTTGAATCGATTGCCCGTAGCTTCGGATATATATATGGCCGCGAGAAGCACGTGCGTATCAATACTATTTCACAGTCACCCACTCAGACTACTGCCGGAAGTGGCGTGAAAGGTATGTCGTCGCTTATGGACTTTGCCAACCGCATGTCGCCTCTTGGCAACGCTGATGCCGATGAGTGTGCCAACTACTGTATCGTAATGTTCAGTGACCTCACCCGTAAGGTTACTATGCAGAATCTGTTCCACGACGGCGGATTCTCTTCCATGGGTATGAGTCTTCGTGCTATGGACCAGTACGAAAAGAGTTTCGACCTTTACCGTAATCCCGACGGTACCATCCAGTACGGTTGATATCGTCTTGTCATAAAAAATAAGCATGGCGGCTATCGGATTGATGATATGCCGCCATATTTTTTTATTGCTGTAGGATGTACGTGTTACAGTATATTCAGGCCTGAAAGGAATATTAGGAGGATGGCTGTCGGAGCAAGATATCGCAGACAGAATGTGATTCCTCTCAGAAGCGGGCGCGGTATTCGGCCCGAGCCACCCAACTGGTTGCGGATAAGATTGCGGTCGACAATCCATCCTACAAATATTGATATAAGCATTCCTCCCAATGGCAGCATTATGTTGCTTGACAGATAGTCGAAGAGGTTGAATACAGTAAGTCCGGCTATGGTGAAGCCTGACAGACTCCCGAACGACAGTGCGCACAATGTGCCGAGCCCCATGGCTATGGCCGTATTGATAAGGGTTGCACGGCGCCGTGACATTTTTGTCTGTTCGCAGAAAAAAGCGATGCATATTTCGCTCATTGATATGGTCGAAGTAAGAGATGCGAGAAATAGCAGGAAGAAGAAGAGAATGGCCCATATCGCGCCTCCCGGCATCTGGTGGAATATTGCAGGAAGCACCTCAAACACCAGTTTTGGGCCTGCTGCCGGCTCGCATCCATAGGTAAATACTGCGGGGAATATTATAATTCCTGCAAGTATGGCTACTATTGTGTCGAGTGATGCTGTAGTTACTGCGCTTTTGACAAGTGGAGTCGAGTCGGAGAAGTAGCTTGAATATGTCATAAGGGTGCCGAGTCCTAACGAGAGGGAGAAGAAGGCCTGTCCCAGCGCGCCAATGAGTGTGGATGAGTCGACTTTGGAAAAGTCCGGATTGAAAAGAAACCGAAGTCCTTCAGATGCCTGCGGAAGCGTCAGAGAGTTTATACAGAATATAATCAGTATCACAAACAGCACCGGCATGAGCACATTGGATGCTTTTTCAATGCCGCCGCGCACTCCGCGCAGTAATATCACAGCATTGATTGCCAGAAATATCAGAGTCCACATCACTGAGCGCGGGCCTGCGGCAAATGTGTCGAATGCGGCTTGAAGATTGTTGTTTCCGGAGTTGGCGTCAAGCGTGCCTGTAATGGATTGCCAGAGATATTCCATAGTCCATCCCGCCACAACAGAGTAGAACGACAGAATAAGGATACTCGCAAGAATGCCCATATATCCTACCCACGACCAGCAACGGCATGAATGAAGTGCCCGGAATGCGCCGAAAATATTACGGCGTGTGCCGCGTCCCATGATGAATTCGGCACATATCACAGGCACTCCTATCAGGAAAATGAAACCTATGTATATAAGCAGGAATGCACCACCGCCATGAGCCCCTGCCTCGTAAGGGAAGCGCCATATGTTGCCGAGGCCTACAGCCGAGCCTACGGTGGTGGCTATAACGCCAAGCCGTGTGCCGAATTGTGCTCGTTGTGTTGACATATCAGAAGAATGATCCTAAGAGTATAATTGAGATTATGACCGGAGCCACATAGCGTATGATGAACATGACTATGGGATAGGCCCGCGAGCCGATAGTGCCGTGGTTGGTGAGTTCGCGGCGAAGATATCCTTTTGGGGCAAACCAGCCTATATATATGCATGTGATAATGCTCGCTACCGGCAGCATGATGTTGGTGGCTACCGTGTCGAGCAGGCTGAATATATTCAGGTTGCCTATTTTAATCCACGATAGTGAGCCTTGCGACAGGGAGCATACCGTGCTGAGTAGAAACAGCGGTAGTATTACCGTGAGGCATGCTGCGGTACGACGCATCCTGAATCGGTCCTGCATGAATGCTATCGACACCTCGGCGAGTGATATTGTGGAGGTGAGTGCGGCTACCATGAGGAGCAGGAAGAAGAGTGACGACCACAATTGCGTGAGCGGCATCTGCGCGAATACCTCCGGTAGGGTCACGAACACAAGCGTAGCTCCCTCAAGACCTTCGCTGTCAAGTCCGAATGACTTCACGGCAGGGAATATTATTATGCCCATCATCACAGCCACGAGCATATCAAGCAGTGATACGGTTACTGCAGTACGTGTCAGGCGTGTGTCCTTGGGGAAATAGCTCGAATAAGTAATCAGGATACCCATACCGAGTGATAAGGAGAAAAATGCCTGCCCTAAAGCATTTATTACTACTGATGCATTTATCTTGCTGAAATCCGGACGTAAAAAGAATTCCAGGCCTTCAGAAGCCTTTGGGAAGGTAAGCGCCACACAGGCAAAAGCAAGCAACAGGGCAAACAGTACCGGCATAAGCACATTGGATATTTTTTCGATACCTTTCTGGACACCCATAAGCAGTATGCCGAGGTTTATGGCAAGCATTATGTATGTCATTACCAGCGGGCGCATATCCTGAAGGATATATTCCTCCATTTTTGTCTTGAACTGTATGTCAAGAGCGTCAAGGCCAGTATGGCTCACTGATTCAGCTACCGGAGCGTATAGTGCACCTGTTATTGACTGCCACATGTATTCGAGAGTCCAACCGGCCACTACCATATAGAAGGAGAGTATGAGGTAGCTTGCGAGAATTGCGATGGCGCCTCCAATCCACCATCGTGAACGGGGGGCCAGACTTTTGAACACGCCTACGGCATCGCTTCTTTGGCCGCGGCCAAGTGAGAATTCGGCAAGCATGACCGGGATTCCGAGGAGAAACACACATGCAATGTATAAAAGTAGAAACGCAGCTCCTCCGTTGGCTTGCGCTTCGGCCGGAAAACGCCATACGTTGCCGAGCCCCACAGCGGAGCCTACTGTTGCGGCAATGAGTCCAATCTTACTTCCAAACTGAGCCTTTGCGGCCATAACAGAATCTTAGATAAAGTTAGTATATCGGTTAAATCGGTCGCAAAGATAATGAAGATATGC
>NZ_JAIDKI010000251.1 GCF_029051885.1 Muribaculum sp. | reverse complement strand
TTTGCCGCTTTTCCCTCTCTTCGTCAGTCATGTAGCTCGCTACACTCCTTCCTCATTGAGGAAAAATCAAACAAAAAACTTCTCGCCGGAAATATAAAATAATTTTTACGACTTACTTAATAAAAAAAAGCGCCGCTGTAACAGCGGCGCAGGGGTCGGCATCAGTCGGCCGGTGGAGGGATGCTCATGACACCCTCCGAAAAATATCATTTGCCATAACGGCGTAGCATCTCGTCGTGAGAGATACGTCCTGAGTGGGCCTTGGCATTACGACGTTTGATTTCAAGATAATTCTTGCCCCAGACTTCGGGATCAAGTTTCACGGTAATCTTATCGAAGCGAGGCACCGTAAGAGTGAAAGCCGGGTCGCCGGGAGTATCAGGATACATGCCCATCATCGACCATATGGCCCATGCCGACATGGTACCGCAGTCCTCATTGCCGGGAATACCGTCGGGAGCGGTGGTGAAATACTTGTCGAGCAACTCACCTACAATACGGTGGGTACGCCATTCCTCTCCTTTTATGCGCGAGAAGAGGTAGGGATAGATGATGTCAGGCTCGTTGGCGGGGTCATAAAGTCCGTTGTCGAATACAGCCTGTAGTCTGTTTACAAACTGCTTTTTACCGCCATGGGCCTTAATCATGCCCTCTACATCATGGGGAATCGCGAAAGTATAGTTCCACGAGTTGCCTTCATGGAATCCGGGCGATGGCTCGAAGTTCTCTCCCTGACGGGGATTGAAGGGTGTAAGGAACGAACCGTCGGGCAGACGCGGACGCAGCACACCAAGCTCCGGGTCGAAGTAGTTGTGCCATCCGGCCGCACGCTCGGCAAACAGGGTGGAATCGGCTCTGCCTGTAGCCGCGGCAAAGCGGCTGAGCGCATAGTCGGCTGTATAATATTCGAGAGCGTGGCTCACAGAGTTGTCATATTGCTCGCGCAGAGGCACGTATCCAAGAGAGAAGTAGTCGTCGGCATCGGGACGCATCAGGTTTTCAGCACCGGGAGCTGTAGCCCCGCGCTTCATAGCTTCCCATGCAAGATCAGTGTCGAATCCACGCAGACCACGGAGATACGAATCGGCGATAACCGATATCGAAGGGTCGCCCTCCATCGTATATGTCTCGCGGCCATACAACTCCCACTTGGGCAACCATCCGTGCTCACGATACATGGCAAGCATTGTATTGATCATATCGGTCTGACGCTCGGGATATACGAGTGTCAGCAGCTGGTGGAGATTACGGTAGGTGTCCCAAAGAGAAAATACCGTATAACGGTTATGACCTTCGGGCACATACGCGATGCTGTCACTCTCCATTACCGGATATGCGCCGTCGACATCCTGAAGGATATTTGGATGGATAAGCGCATGGTAAAGTCCTGTATAGAACACTACCTTGTCGCGAAGCGAGCCCCCCTCGACAGATATACGGGAAAGGTCGTCGTTCCACATACGGCGTGCCGAAGCGCGAATATCATCGAATGTAGTGCCCTCGGGCTGTTCTGCCTCAAGATTGCGCAGAGCGCCCTCCTCGCTTACGTAGGATATGGCCATCGACACCTCGACTGTCTCTCCGGCTGTCATGCCGTCGTAACTGTACCACACTCCGATATCGTCGCCCGACATCACTTTGGAATATCCGGGATAGAGCTTGTATTTGCCCTGGTCCTTGTTCCACTCGGCCTCCCATTCGGCTCCGGGACGCTGCTTTTTCCACATACCCTGGCTTGAGGGCACGCGGTTGATGCGCATTACGAAGTATACCGGGAATACAGCCTGATCGGCGGTATAGCAGAATGTGCCGAGGAGCTTTGACCCGCGTATCTCTGTAGGACTCACACGGCGCACGGTGGCACCCGATTCGTTGGTCAGTCCCTCCCCGAGGTTGAGCAGGATGTTGCCTTCTCCGGCAGGGAATGTAAATCTCGTGCGGGCCGTACGTGCCGTGGCGGTCGTCTCGGCCTTTATACCGTAAGCATCGAGATTAAGCGAATACCATCCCGGCACGGCCTGCTCGTCGGAGTATGCCGTACCATAGTTATGGTAATCCACATCGAGCTTGCCGGTTGTCGCGGTAAGCAACAGAGAACCGAGATCGGGACACCCTACTCCGCTCAACGCTCCGTGGGCAAACCCGGTGAAGAACGAGTTGGTATTGTCGTAAGGTGTCGACCACCAGCGCGCATCCTTGTCATAGCGGTTGGTATCCGATCCCATTACATTGAAGGGTGTGACACGCATCAGCCCGTTGGGCACTCCGGCACCTGGATTGGTGGTGCCGAAGTTGGTAGTGCCGATAAAAGGATTTACGAAGTCCACGGGATCGCCTGCCGGCTCCTGGGGCTTTTTTGCCGCCGCGCCGGAAAGCACGCCTGAGGCGATGAGCGCCCCGGCGATAATTGGGGCGCGGAAACGGCTTATCATCATAGAGAGTTACGTTTGATGAATTCTACAATCTCAGAAATATATCCGAAAGCAAGACATACCGATGTATCGGCTGCTCCGTAATATACGGCCACACGGTCGCCATCGGTAAGGGCCGAGCAAGGGAACACGACGTTGGGCACATCGCCGGTCATCTCGTACATTTCGGCAGGAGCGAGAAGATAGGGCTGAGTGCGGGCGATTACCTTGGAAGGATCGTCGAGGTCAAGCAGAGCGGCACCCATCGAGTAGCGGAAACCGTTGCAGGTAGTGATTACACCATGATAGAACATGAGCCAGCCCTCTGAAGTGCGGATGGGCACAGCGCCGGCGCCAACCTTTGTGCACTGCCATGCGCTGTCTTCAAAGCGCGAGGGCGACATTACGTGGCGATGCTCACCCCAGTACACCATATCGGGGCTATAGCTGAGCCAGATATCACCGAACGGAGTGTGTCCGTTGTCGCTCGGGCGGCTGAGCATAGCATATTTGCCATTGATTTTCTCGGGGAAGAGCACACCATTGCGGTTGAAAGGAAGGAATGCGTTCTCACACTGTACGAAAGTCTTGAAGTCGTCGGTATAACCGATACCGATTGTAGGACCATGATAACCATTGCACCATGTAATCCAGAAACGATCGCCGATACGAGTCACACGGGGGTCATATTTGTAGTCACTTTCCTTGTTACCCTCGAAATGAATAGGTTCGTGCTCGATATCCCAATGCACACCGTCGGCACTGTGTCCGGCAAATATATTCATCTGCACGGCACGGTTGTCACAACGGAACACTCCTGCATATCCGTCGCCAAATGGCACTACGGCACTGTTGAATATACTGTTGGAGGTAGGTATGGAATAGCGGTCGATGACGGGGTTATCGCTCTTGCGCCACATTACTTCATTGCAGCCTGCAGGACGATCCTGCCAGGGAAAATTGTTGTTCTGTTTCACTTTAGTTTTGGTTTTCTTTATACAATATTATTAAATATATAATATGTAGCAGTGTCACTGTCATTTAGCGGAAGGTGGCAATGAACCTTCATCGCCGGTAAGAGCTTCCTCTACGGCGCCCTTTATCGGGGTGCCGTCGTCATTATATTTGAATGGCACAAACCAGGTAATCAGCAGAGGCACTATTGTAGCCACAAGCACAAATATGAAAAAGTTTTCATAACCGCCGAGATGCTTGAGCACAAATCCGCTGAGCATACCGGGGAGCATAACTCCGAAGTTCATGATTCCGGAAGCAAAGGCATAGTGTGCCATCTGATGTTTGCCGGGGGCCACCTGCTGCATCATGAATAGAGTGAGGCCAACGAATCCGAATCCATAGCCAAAGTATTCGATACCGATGCCGGAGGCAATAAGCAGGCCATTGGTAGGCTGGAATATCGCAAACAGGGTGTAGACGACAAACGGAAGATTGAATATCAGCGCCAGAGAAAACAGTGTCTTCTTCAGACCGCGTGCCGAGATATAGTATCCGGCGAGCAGCGAGCCAAGCACAAAAGTAGCAGCACCGCATGTACCGTAGTACAGGCCTATCTGTTCGTTTGTAAGACCGAGACCTCCTACAGTTGTAGCATCCTTAAGGAAGATGGGCACAATCTTTACCACAAACCCTTCGGCGAAACGGTAGAGGATGATGAATGCTATATAATACCATATATATCGCTTGCGGAAAAACTGCATCAGCACACTTCCCAGCTCGTGCATTACCTCGCCTCCGCTGCGACGCACAGTCTTATCGGCTTTCTGCGATGAAGGGAGGAAGAATATGTGATAGACACCGATAAGTATCATTACGGCACTTATAATCAGCATCACCACCATCCACGACTTCTGATTGGCGGCATAATTGACTGCCGTAGCTTCTGAGCCACTGCCACCGAACGATTTGAAAAGCGCTCCGGCAAGATACACCAGCAGACCGGTGCCTACGATTTTGGCTATATTATAGAATGCACCCTGCCAGCCTATATACTTCGACTGCTGGGCCGATGAAAGTTCTCCCATATACACACCGTCACAGGCCACATCGTGTGTGGCTCCGGAGAATGCCACTACAGCAAGCAGGGCTATAGTGATGGCAAAAAAGTCGGAGAGCCCTAAAGCAAGAGCAACACATCCGAATGCCGCTCCCGAGATAATCTGGGTAGCCACTACATACGCCTTCTTTGTCCCGAATATTTCCATAAACGGACTCCAGAGGAACTTGAAAGTCCAAGGCATAAGGATAAGTGATGTCCAGAATGTGATGGTTTCGGTATCTACACCAAGATCGGTGTACATAAGCACTGCCACCATGTTGAGCACGACAAATGGAAGTCCCATGGCGAAATACGCCGTCGGAATCCATGTAATAGGAGACTTCTTTTGATTCATTACAATTAACTATATTGCAGTTTTTTCATGGGGAAATTTTATACCCACACCATAAGCGGATTTCTACCGCCTGGTTTTGGTGGCGCAAGTTACTAAAATTTCGCCATACAACGAGCAAAATAATGTTAAAGACATTAGAGCCGATTCGTATTGCCCGAAAAATGCACAGAAATATCTGACTATAAAAATTCATAAAAGTAGGATATGTCATAATTTTAGTGTACATTTGCACAGACCAATCTTCTCAAACGAATCATTTTCACCTAAAGACTACTTAATCCACTTTTTTGTAGCCATGAATAAACTTTACGGAATACTACTTGTCTCCTCATTATATTTAGGAGCGGCAGGCTTGCATGCAGCCAGCCCCAACGGATGCTTCAAAGTCATACCCCTGCCGTCGATGATATCGGAGAATGCAGATGCCAAAGGCTTTGCCCTGTATTCCAACACAATGATATCCGCTCCCGACTCACTGGCCTCGGAAGCCGATATGCTACGCGGATATCTGAAAGAGAATCCTGCCATAACAATCGGTAATGCGCCCGGAGAGATTGTACTACGGTGTACATTGTCGTCCGACAGTCCGGAAGCATACCATATCAGTGTACGCCCGGGACTACTTATAATTGACGGCGCCTCACCGGCCGGCGTTTTTTATGGCATCCAGACCATACGCAAGGCAGCATATACAGCGCCAAAAGGTGAAATCCCGGTACTTCCTTCCGCTACAGTAGCCGACGCGCCGCGTTTTTCCTACCGTGGCGCCATGCTCGACGTAGCGCGTCACCCGTTTACCGAAGAAAATGTCAAGAGCTTCATCGACATGATGGCTCTACACAATCTCAATACATTCCACTGGCACATCACCGACGACCAGGGATGGCGCATCGAGATTGAGAAATATCCGCTGCTTACCGCAGTAGGCTCTCGCCGCGACTCAACAGTAATAGGCCATAATTCAGGCGTATATGACAACAAGCCTGTCGGAGGATACTTCACTAAAGAGCAGGCACGCAATATAGTGGAATATGCAGCCCGACGCCATATAACCGTAATCCCCGAAATCGATTTGCCGGGGCATATGCTTGCAGCACTTACAGCTTATCCCCACCTGGGCTGTACAGGAGGTCCCTACGGAGTATGGGGTCGATGGGGAGTATCACCCGACGTGCTGTGTGCCGGAAACGACTCTACACTGACATTTATCGATGATGTACTTAATGAGGTAATGGACATATTCCCTTCGAAATATGTCCACATCGGAGGTGACGAGTGTCCGAAAGTAAGATGGAAAGAATGTCCTAAATGCCAGAAGCGCATATCCGAGCTCGGCATAAAGCCCGAAGGCCGGTTCTCGGCCGAAGACAAGCTCCAGGGAGTAATCACCACCCATGCACTCCAGACCCTTGCGGCACGCGGCCGGCATGCCATCGGCTGGGATGAAATACTTGAGGGCGATATCCCGCAGGATGCAATCATAATGTCATGGCGCGGTGTAGACGGCGCTATAGAAGGTACGGGCAAAGGCCACCATGTGGTGCTGTCGCCGGCATCATACTGCTATCTCGACTATTATCAGAGCCCCGATCAGGTGCTCGAACCCATGGCTTGGGGTGGATATGTACCCGTAAGCCGCACATACCGCCTCGACCCGACCGAAGGGATGACACCCGAACAGAGTCGCCTGGTATTGGGACCGCAAGTCAATCTATGGACCGAATACATCGACAATTACCCGAAAGTGGAGTATATGGAGCTTCCGCGTATGTCGGCACTGGCCGAGGCCGGATGGACTCCGCAATCGATGCGCGACTACAAGGACTTCTCCGAAAGAATGCCGGCCCTCTGGCGACTGTATGATACACGTGGCTACAATTATGCCCGGCATATGGCCGATGTCGATGCCCTACTCACCACCGACCACGCTGCACGCAAGGTTATCGCAGAGCTATCGTCAATAGGCACGGCATCCATATATTATACCACCGACGGTTCGCAGCCTATCGGACCCGACGGACAACCATCGCCGACTGCCCTCCCCTACTCCTCGCCCATTTCCCTCGACAAAAGCACTATGTTGCGGTCCGCAGCCTTTTTTAAGGGAAAAGCCGGACGCACACGTTCCGACTCGGTGACATTCAATCTGGCAACTTTCGGAAAGGTCGAACTTACTCATCCTTTTGAGAAACATCACGCTCCGGCCGGAGAGTCAACCCTTACCGATGCACAGACCGGCGGACCAAGTTTCCAGACAGGACATTGGGTGGGATTCGGCAACTGCAACCCTACTGTAACTGTGACTCTTCCCGAGCCGGCAATGATAAGCGAGGTGACATTCAACACATGCGTCGACATGAATGCATGGATTGCCGATGCAAGCGCCTACTCCATCGAAGTGCTTACCTGCGGACCCGACGGCGAGCAAAAGTGGATTGAGACCGCATCAGAAAGCCTGCCGGAACGCAGAGCCGACCAGCCCGACAATGAAGTTGAGCGTCACACCTCACGTTTCAGCCCCGTAAAGGCTGAGAAAGTGCGTATAAACCTCAAAGCATCACCTCTGTTGCCTGTATGGCACCGCGACCACAGCGAAACGGCACGCCCGCTCCTGTTTATCGACGAGGTCGGTGTACGCTAAGTATATAGAAACCTAATACAATATTAATTCATAATCATACATCATTATGCGAGTAATCATCAAAGCGGACTACGACGCACTGTCACGTGCCGCAGCCGAACATGTAATCAAGCGTATCAACGAAGCGTGTCCGACTCCTGAGCATCCTTTTGTTCTCGGACTCCCTACCGGAAGTTCTCCTATCGGTATGTACGAACAGCTTGTAAAAGCATGCAAAGAGGGTCGCGTGTCATTTAAGAACGTAGTGACATTCAACATGGACGAGTATGTCGGACTTCCCGAGGATCACCCCGAAAGCTATCACTCTTTCATGCACCGCTACCTGTTTGACCATATTGACATACCTGCCGCCAACATCCACATTCTCAACGGCAACGCTCCCGATCTCGAAGCAGAGTGCGCAGCCTACGAGGCAGCTATCAAAAGTTTTGGCGGCATAGACCTGTTTCTCGGCGGCATAGGCCCCGACGGACACCTTGCGTTCAACGAGCCGTTCTCGTCTCTTACATCGCGTACACGAGTAAAGACACTTACCAACGACACCCGCATAGCCAACGCACGATTCTTCGGAGGCGACCCCGAGAGCGTGCCCCTGCATGCTCTTACAGTAGGCGTAGGCACTGTAATGGATGCCCGCGAGGTGCTCATCCTCTGCAATGGCCACGGCAAAGCACGCGCCCTTCAGGCTGCTATCGAGGGTCCTGTGACACAAGCATGGACCGTAAGCGCTCTTCAGATGCATCCCCATGCGATAATCGTATGCGACGAAGCCGCTACCTACGAACTCAAAGTAGGCACATACCGTTATTTCACCCAGATTGAGAACGCCTGAATGATGGTATCACATCATACAATACAATAAATATACCCGACAATGCAATTTAATCTGACATCAAAGATAACCTCGGCAGAGCGTTTCAACCCCGAGGCTCGTCCGACATCGCCCGACCAGTGGACTCTCGGTCTGGCATTCTCCGCAGCAGTATGGCTCAGCCAAAAGCTCAACAAACCCATCCTTAAAATCACCAATGCCGACTACGAAGAGGCCGGTCTTAAAGTGCTGACCGATATCTACGGCTCGGCTTACGACCTCAACATACGTCTCTTCAACCATCTCCAGCACACTATCACAGGCTGGCCCGGTGGAAAGCCGAATGCCGACGAGACCCATCGCCCCGAACGCGCGACACCGTTCCCCAAGCGTGTCATTGTATTCTCACCCCATCCCGACGACGACGTAATCTCTATGGGCGGCACACTCAACCGCCTTGTGCGCCAGGGACATGAGGTACACGTTGCCTACGAGACATCGGGCAACATCGCTGTAAACGATGAGGAGGTAACCCGCTTCATGCACTTCATCAACGGCTTCAACCAACTGTTTGGCAACAACAACGCCATGGGTGGTGTTATCCCGGCCAAATACCAGGAAATCAAGAAATTCCTCAAAGAAAAGAAAGCCGGCGAGATGGACAACCGCGACGTACTCACAATCAAAGGCCTGATACGCCGCGGCGAGGCACGTCTGGCATCTTCATTCAACAACATACCCCTGTCGCGCGTACACTTCCTCGACCTTCCGTTCTATGAGAGCGGACGAGTAGAGAAACTCCCCATGACTCAAGACGACGTCGATATCGTAGCAAAGCTCATCGAAGAGGTAAAGCCTCATCAGATTTTTGTAGCCGCCGACCTTGCCGACCCTCACGGCACCCACAGAAAATGTACTGAAGCCGTACTTGCCGCTCTTGCCCAGGCAAAGGAACGTGGCGAAAGCTGGCTTGCAGACTGCCGTGTATGGATGTACAGAGGCGCGTGGGCTGAATGGCCCATCGAGGACATCGAGATGTGCGTGCCCATAAGCCCCGAAGAGCTTCTCCAGAAGCGTAACGCTATCCTCAAGCACTCGTCACAGATGGAGAGCGCTCCCTACCTCGGCAACGACTCGCGCCTGTTCTGGCAGCGTGCCGAGGACCGCAACCGCGCAACAGCCCAACTTTACGATGCGCTCGGTCTCGCAAGCTATGAGGCCATGGAGGCATTCCGCGAATATCACATCTGATTTATAGACGGTCTATAAAAATTTATAAATAACCAGGCGCCGTGAGCCAAGGTAACAGCATACCTTGCCCACGGCGCTTAATTATTTTCCAATCATCGCTCAATACGCGACAGCAACTCATCCCCGGCAATCTCGCCCGACTGACGCCACACCTCGCGTCCGTCCCTATACAGAATAAAAGTCGGGACAGTGCTTATATCAACAGCATCGGCAAGTTCCGCATTCTTGTCTATATCAAGCTGATATATCTCAGCTACACCATTGACTCGCTCTTTCACATCAGCCACAACCGGTATCATATGCCGGCAATGAGGACACCATGTGGCAAAAAATTCCACAAGCACGACAGGAGCACTCTCTATCAAAGTCTGATATTCATTCATATTATTATAATTTTACCGTTTACAATACCTACAACAATCAATATGTCAGTTTTTGACGCATAGCAACACCATATTTCACGCATATTAACATTCTGCTATCCTACCCGGCGGTTTATCTAAAAAATAGCATATTAATTGCCCGCACGATATGGCAAAACATCTATTCAAGTTGCAGCTACATCGATGAAACAATAATTTTGCTGTGGAAAACCAACAATCTCCATAACGATGAACCACCGCATTACCCGCCTTTGTATACCGGCTCTGATAGCCTGGAGCCTT
>NZ_JAIDKI010000250.1 GCF_029051885.1 Muribaculum sp. | reverse complement strand
AATATATTTTATATCCGAAACGATTATGCAACGAGTAATTCGACTGGCAGTCGGCACTGCGAGGCTGGCTGTTTCTACTACGGTAGTATGCGGGCAGGCTCTTTATCAGGATGAGAGCGCACCTGTTGAAGCAAGGGTGTC
This sequence comes from Muribaculum sp., assembly GCF_029051885.1. GTDB lineage: Bacteria > Bacteroidota > Bacteroidia > Bacteroidales > Muribaculaceae > Muribaculum. The sequence continues at coordinate 6,542 of NZ_JAIDKI010000250.1, read as the reverse complement.
GGATCTTCTTGGGCGTCTTACTGTTGAAGAGAAAGTAGGATTGCTGAGGGCTACCTCTCCGGCAATAAATCGACTTGGCATTGACAAATATTATCATGGCAACGAGGCGCTACACGGGGTGGTGCGTCCCGGGCGTTTTACGGTTTTTCCGCAGGCTATCGGTCTGGCCGCCACGTGGAATACTGACCTTATACACAGTGTGGCTACAGCAATATCCGACGAGGCGCGCGCACGCTGGAATGAACTCGACCAGGGTCGCCGGCAGACCGAGCAGTTTACCGACCTGCTCACGTTCTGGTCGCCGACAGTCAATATGGCGCGTGATCCGCGCTGGGGACGCACTCCTGAGACTTATGGCGAGGACCCGGTGTTGAGCGGAGCGATTGGTACGGCGTTTGTCAAGGGCTTGCAGGGTGATGACCCGCGTTACCTGAAGATTGTGTCTACGCCAAAGCATTTCGCGGCCAACAATGAGGAGCATAATCGCTTCTCGTGCCTTCCGCAGCTTACCGAGAAGCAGCTTCGGGAGTATTACCTTCCGGCATTCGAGCAGTGTGTGACCGAAGGTAAGGCTGCTTCGATTATGGCGGCGTATAATGCTGTGTTTGATGTGCCGTGCGCGGCCAATCCGTGGTTGCTGACCAAGGTGTTGCGCGACGACTGGGGGTTCGACGGTTACGTGGTGAGCGATTGTGGCGGAGTCGCTGCGGTGAGAAACGCACATAAATATTGCAAGACTCTGGAAACGGCCGGTGCGCTATGTCTGAAAGCCGGACTTGACCTTGAGTGTGGCGACGAGGTGTACGACGAGCCGTTGCTCCGGGCCTATAGGCTGGGCATGGTGACAGACTCCGATATCGATACAGCGGCCGCCCGTGTGCTCAGGGCACGCATGCGTCTCGGGATATTCGACTCCGGGAGAGATAATCCTTATGCGCAGATACCTGCGTCGGTGATAGGTTCTCCGGAGCATCAGCAGCTTGCTCTTGAGACTGCACGCCAGTCGATAGTGCTGCTCAAGAATTCAGGCTCGACATTGCCTCTCGACGCAAAGAAAATAAAGACTATAGGCGTTGTCGGAATCAATGCCGACAAGGCGGAGTTTGGCGATTACAGCGGCATGCCTGTCGTGGCTCCGGTGTCGGTGCTCCAGGGTATCCGTGAGCGTGCCGGCAGTGACGTGAGGGTGTTGCATGCTCCGTGGAAGTCGGCCAAGGATGGTCTGGAAATCATTGACGAGCGCTCATTTCCCGAGGGAGTGAAAGCCGAGTATTTCTCCAATATGAATCTTGAGGGCACACCAAAGGTAAGGCATGAAAAGTGGGTCAACTATGAGCCTGCCAACCAGGCTCCGGATCCGTTTTTGCCCGGCAATCCGGTGTCGATAAGATGGACCGGAAAACTTCGTCCTCCGGTAAGCGGCGAATATGTCATGACATTCACCAGCGATGACGGCGCGCGTCTGTATATCGACGACAGGTTGCTCGTTGATTCGTGGGGAGGACACGCCGTGCGTACCGACTCTGCATCGGTATATCTCGAGGCTGGGCGTGACTACAATCTGCGTGCCGAGTACTGGGACAACCGCGACTATGCCATAGCGCGCCTTCAGTGGAGAGTGCCGAGTGCTCCTGCGTCGACGCATCTTGACATGTTTGGCGAGGCCGGCGATGTGGCTCGCAAGAGCGACGTGGTAGTCGCTGTGATGGGTATCAACAAGTCGATTGAGCGCGAGGGGCAGGACCGCTATGATATCGGTCTGCCCGACGACCAGCGCGAGTTTCTGCGTGAGCTCTACAAGGTGAATCGGAATATAGTGCTTGTGGTTGTCGCAGGGAGCAATCTGGCCCTAAACTGGGAGAATGACAATCTGCCGGCAATCGTCGACGCATGGTATGGAGGCGAGAGCGGAGGCCGTGCCGTGGCCGAGGTGCTTTTCGGTGATTACAATCCCGGCGGACGCTTGCCGCTGACATTCTACAGGAGCCTTGAGGATTTGCCTGCATTTGACGACTACGACATTACAAAGGGTCGTACATATAAATATTTTACAGGCGATGTGGTGTATCCCTTCGGACATGGGCTCAGCTATTCGACATTCCGGTATGGCAATCTCAGGGTAGAGGATGCGGGTGACAGTGTGCTTGTGTCGTTCGATGTCAGAAATACCGGACGGTATGACGGAGATGAGGTGGCGCAGGTGTATATGCGCATGCCGGAGTATGGCTGTGCGATAGCTCCGCTCAAGGAACTCAAAGGGTTCAGGCGCGTGAGTGTGGCTCGCGGAAAGACAGAGCGTGTGGAGATAGCTGTGCCTAAATCCACATTGCGCTACTGGGATGACCGGAACGCCGGTTTTGTGACCGTTCCGGCAGGGCAGTATGAGGTGCTTGTCGGCTCGTCGTCGGCCGATATACGCCTGCAGACTGCCATTATGCTCTGATTTATTAGGTATAATTGATTAAAATGTATTATCTTTGTGCAAATTATGAAATTATACTAACTGTAATACCTTAAACGACATGATTAAATCATCCATGAAGTATGCAATCCGTGTTTCGGCGTTGTCGATAGTGATGTTCGGCAGTATTGGAGTTTCCGCCCAACAGGTGCATACCGCGGAATGGGCCGACGGGGTAGAGCGTGCGCTTGTATACCGCCCCGGCGACTATGGTTCGAAATTCTACCGTATCCCGGCGATAGTCACTGCAAAAGACGGTTCGCTCGTCACAGTTGCAGACAAGCGTATAGAACACAACGGTGACCTTCCCGCCAAAATCGATGTGGTGTCGCGTCGCAGTACCGACGGCGGACGTACATGGAGCGAATATGTCACAGTGGCGGCTCACGATGAGACCGGCGGATGTGGCGACCCCGCTCTTGTAGTTGACCGGAAGTCGGGCGATATTATTGCGATATTCAGTCACGGCAACGGCCTGTGGCAGGATAGCCCGGCGCATATCAGCGTTGCCCGCAGCAAGGACAACGGGCTGACCTGGGGCCCGATGCTCGATATCAACCCGCAGATACTTACCACCGACCCGTCGGGCAAGCAGCCGATTAAATGTACGAGCGCGTTTGCTTCGTCGGGACGTGCCACCCAGCTCGACAACGGGCGCATAATGTTTCCGCTTGTGGTGCGCGAGAAGGAGAATCCGTGCTTCAAAGTGTATGCCATCTATTCGGATGACTGCGGCAAGACATGGAGCGTGTCGAAGAATCCCGCCACAGCCGACGGCGACGAGTCGAAGATAGTACAGCTTGCCGACGGCTCGCTGATAATGAGTATACGCAACCGTTTCGGCTCGCTCCGCAAGTTCTCGTATTCCCACGACCGCGGCGAGACATGGAGCGATCCGGTGCCTGTAGAGGGGCTGCCCGATCCGCGTTGCAACGGCGATATCATCCGCTACAACCGCGACGGCCACGACCTGCTGCTCCAGTCGCTTCCCGGCGACCCCAACGGCCGCAACAATGTGGCTATCTACGTGAGCAAGGATGGCGGCAAGACATGGCCCGTGAAGAAGACCGTGGTAACTATTCCTTCGGCTTACTCTTCTATGACAATACTGCCCGACGGCAGCATCGGCATCCTTACTGAAGAGAGCGCCAACGGTCACTACAGCTACGACATCTGGTATACACGTATGCCTATCGATGTGATTCTCGCCGGCGACAAGAAGTAATGCCGCAACTGAGATTCCTGTCATTCATGACCGGCGCGGGATATGATTTATCCCCATATACATATTATAATATAGTTATGTGTTATAATATGGTTATATGTGTGGCGTGGTTTGCAGCGTTGTGACTGCGTTAATGAGTATATGGGCGTAGCCCTTCGCCGAACTGTCTGATAATCCGTATGATGCGCCCACTGCCTCCAGGCAGTGGGCGCATTTGCTGTCTAATGGGTTAACTAAGGTTAAATATTAAATAAATTTGGCGAAAATGTTGATTTTGTATAAAGTTGATGTTATATTTGCGATAATTGCTAAAAATATTAAAAGCCTTGCTTATGGATGCCATGCTCCCTCTATCAATGTCAATTAATTATGTCGGTAGCAATCGGTATCTGTTTCAGAGCAGTGAAACGCTTGATGACAATATCGAGTTTCCGGATAATACCGAAATCATATTGCGCAATGCTGCCCACGTGTCGTGTAGCAATCTTACTATTGGGCGTAACTCCCTGATACGCATAGAGTCGGGTATGCTGACTGTAAAGGAGGGATGTAAATTGACGCTTGGAGAAGGATCCATACTTGATGCACGCAGTGGTGTGCTTGATCTTGTAGGAGCCCGCTGCGATATAAGGCCGGAAAGTACTCTGATGCTGTCGGATTATCCGGTAAGAGGGGGAACGCTTGCCGGTGGATGGGGAGCAATCCCGGTTTCCTGGGATAATGGCGATTATAAATTCCACAAGTACCGCAGTTACCTTCAGGCACCGATATCAAGGGTGTTCGATGGTACGGAGTTTGTAGGGCATTGGGATATGGACAGAGCGTATCCTCAATGGTTTGCCGATGCGGATTGCGACGATTGGTCGGAGCCTATTAACAAGGCGATTGACCTTAAAGGTTCCGGCGAGGTGTTCCTTCCCGCAGGTATATATTATGTAAAGAGGACTATACGCGTACGCGTAGGCATACAGCTTGTCGGTGAGGCCGGCATGAATTTGAATTATGGTGAGGTGAACTCGATAGGGACTGATGTCGACGCGACAGTGATTGTGCCTATACAGACGGTGTCGACCACTGCGCCGTCGGCAGGCGCCTCTACCCTGACCCATCGTTTTGCAAGAGGGATTGTGATTGCTGTCAATGTACAGCCGCAGTATCTTGTTGTCGGTGATTCGTATGAGCCGGCAACCGGTAATACTGAAGAGGAAAAATACAACAACTGGAAAAAAGCGAACACTGTATACGATGTGCACGAAATACCTATGATGGAGGTCGGAAATCAGGTACCGGGCACTTTGGTCAGATATATTAAGATTGATAACTCGGATACATTCAGTGTGCCGGATAAAAGTAATCCTGACAAGAGATTTTATTCAGGATTGCCATATCTGTGTGGGGTATGTGCTGCCGGATGCGCTCATATTGATTGTATGGTATTTGTCCGGTTATGGCAGTCGATAGCATGGAGTAATGATTATGCTGATCACAAGAAGATAACAGGATGCTGGATTGCAGACTACAGTACAAATAACCGTGTCATAAACAGTGACGGCACCCCCGCTATTGGCCCTGACGGGAATGACAGCACATATACCATTCATGCCGGATTCCTTGGCGATGCTCTTGTGATTCAGGGAAATATGGTACATGACCATGATAATACAAAAGGTGTATATGTCGGCTTTGCCTCCGGTGCTACAATCAACAGTAACATATTTAACTGTCATGTTCTGCTCAACCAGTGTTTTGCTACAACATTTGCCGACAATCATCTTGAAAACATTGATGCCCAGCTGCAAATCAAAAATGGAAATGTTACGGTTCAGGGAAATTATTTCCAGAAGGGGAGCAAGCCGTCGATTGTTATAATCCCGGATGGACATGCATTGGCTATTGTTACCTGTATGAATAACACATTCATATGGATAAGAGATGAGGGGCCTGTCTCGGACGAGAGTGTGGATTACATGTCATCGATATGTAAATATGACATATCTTTTATTGAAAGGAATAGCTTTAATATGCCGAATCAGCGTATTATAGCTACAGTGTCCATAAGCCATTGTTATCGGCAATATAAAGGCTATAACATTCAGGAACCGCTTCCATTCGGCGTGCTGTTGTGCACGCAAAGAGACAGCTATCCGGAGAATAAAAGGAGCTGTGAATCAATTAATTATTTGTCGCCTTTAGTCTCCATGTCGAGTGTGATAACACCGGGTGAACGTGTTTCGATGCCGGTGACTGTATGCATGGATATCAACCGGATTAAAATGTATTTTAATTCGGCGCCGGGAATATCAGGCAAAGATCCCTTATGGCTTGGACCTACCGCGTCATTTTCTTATTCTTACAGATTGGTATGGGATATGAAACGTGGCATTTATGCTCATGATGGAAATGGACACTCGCTTTTGGGATTATGTGAGAATGTTATGGTATATAGTTATTCAGAGGATATACCTTCGCGTGGGGAGGTGCTCTTCTCGTTGTCGACGGATGGTGGTAATCCTGAAGAATCCGGTATGCTTTTTTATGTTATCATGTATCGTAAAAGTGTCACTTTAGATGGAAAGGTAATGTGGGAAAAAGTTGAAGTCCCGGTGTGTGGAGGCTCATTGCTTTATGATAATGGCATTTGTGTCTGTGGTTTTAAATGGGAAAGGTGTCCGGAGCCTCAAGAGATGCCTTTTAATGACGGAATCACCGGAATTGAATATCACGGACAGAATGTCGTGGTTTACTCGACCAAGCCGGTAGATTTCGCCAAGGGGCAATGGAGTGTCGGCGACAGAGTCTACAATGTTGGTAAGGATGAGTCGTGGGTAATGCAAATAAAGAAGTAATAATTAATTT
>NZ_JAIDKI010000025.1:2375-9354 GCF_029051885.1 Muribaculum sp. | reverse complement strand
GAGCACGATATCATGCTTCTGCGACAGGCCGAAGAGGAAGCGGGCGAGCAGCTTGTTGGAGTTGGCGCGTCCTTCGTGGATATCGCCGCCCGAATGTCCTCCGCTGAGGTTGGCGAGCTCGATGTCAAACCAATGATAGTCACTCGGAGCCATCTCGCGCTTATAGTCGAAGGTGATGGTGGTGTCGATGCCGCCTGCACAGCCGATGAAGAACTGGCCGTCATCCTCCGAGTCGAGGTTGAGCAGTATCGAGCCGTTCATCATGTTCTCGCCGAGGTTGTTCGCTCCGGTCATACCTGTCTCTTCATCAACGGTAAACAGGGCTTCAAGCGGGCCGTGTACCAGGCTCTTGTCGGCCATCACAGCCAGAGAGGCTGCTACTCCGATGCCGTTGTCAGCGCCAAGAGTGGTATTGTCGGCGTGCACCCATTCTCCATCGATGATGGTCGTGATGGGGCTGTTGTCGAAGTCAAAGTCCTTATTGTTTGACTCGCACACCATATCCATATGGCCCTGCATGATTACTGTAGGAGCGTTCTCTTTGCCCGGAGTGGCCGGTTTGCTGAGCACGATGTTGCCTACTTCGTCGGTCTTGGCCTCGATGCCGTTGGCTTGGGCGAAATCGAGTATGTATTTGCGGATTTTCTCTTCCTTCTTGGAAGGGCGGGGCACCTTGGTAATCTCGTCAAAGATTGTCCATACGGCCGTTGGCTTGAGATCCTTGATTGTCATAATCGTTATTCTGTTTGGTTAGTTAATGGTCGCTTTGAAGTGTATAAAATTGTTAAATTAGTCGCTTTTCGCACTCTAAGTTACAAAATAAAATTCAGATAATTCCAGATTTGTAATTCCTTTCTTATATTTGCAGTGTAAAAATATAGAGACACAGTGAAAACAGTGTTGTTAGCCATAGCTATCATAGCCGTGTGCGTGGTCCTGCTGGGCATTAAGGTGCTTTTCGTCAAAGGCTCCCGATTCCCTTCCGGCCATGTTCACGACAATGTGGCGCTCCGCCGCAAGGGTATCTCCTGCGCGTCGGGTCATGCCCATACGACTGATAAAAGAAAATAAATACCATACATTAAGCAACTTACAATGAAGAAAACCGCACTTTGTGCAAAATCGCTCATGTTGATGCTGGCCGTTGCGGCAGTTTCATGCTCTTCCGACAAGGGAGAAGCAACTCCTGCTGCTGCTACTGCCGACAAGGCTGCCACTACTGCCGTCAACATCCGCTACATCGATGCTGACTCGATTGCGGCACACTACAATCTCGCAAAAGATTTCAAGGAAGCACAGCTCCGCCAGATCAACAAGATTGACAACGCACAGCGTACCCGTTCCTCCGAACTCCAGAAGCTCGGCAACCAGATACAGCAGAAAATCAACAATAACGGATATCTCTCTCAGGAGAGCTTCCAGTCCGACCAGGAGACTTTCAACAAGAAGCAGGCCGAAGCTCAGAACTATCTCGCAAGCCTTCAGCGCGAAGCCGAGCAGGAGATGATTCAGCAGCAGATTCAGCTTACCGACTCAATCGAGGCATTCATCAAGGACTACAACAGCAAGAAAGGCTACGATGCAATCCTCTACAAGGCTGCCGGCGTATACTTCAACCCCGCCCTCGACATCACCAACGAGGTTATCGACGGTCTCAACAAGCGCTACAATAAGGTAGCCGAAAACTAATCGCCCGGCCGATTGAAGATATTACAATATAATTAAAGGCGTCCCGTTTGGGGCGCCTTTAATTATATTGTCTGAGTATGCTTATTGTCTGAGTGGCTAAAGATTGCCGGCTCTCTTTGTCTCTGCGCCATAGGGTAGGGGGCAGCCATGTCCGGCGGTTTGGCTTTCCCCTCTGTCTGTTATGCGGTAAGCTGGATATTGTGCTTGGCAGCCATGCGGCGCATGTTGAGCAGAGCATAGCGCATACGTCCCAGTGCGGTGTTGATGCTTACACCTGTAGCCTCGGCAATCTCCTTGAAGCTCATGTCGCGGTAATAGCGCATGGTCAGCACCTCACGCTGGGGTTCGGGCAAGGCGCCGATAAGGCGGCGCACATCGGTATGTATCTGGTTTTCCACGAGCCAGTCCTCGACATTTGTCTCGCAGAGGTCACGTCGGTTGAGCATGTCGGTTTCGTTGTCGTCGGTCGACACTGTATTCTCTACGCGCTCCTGACGGTAGTAATCGATGATAAGATTGTGGGCGATACGGTGAAGCCAGGCCGAGAATTTTCCATTCTCGGTATAACGTCCCTGTTTCAGCATCATGATAATCTTGACAAACGTCTCCTGGAAGATGTCGTCGGCAATATCGCGATTGCGTACGATACGCATGATATATGAAAATAGCTTCGACTGGTGACGCAGCAAAAGAGCGTCGAAAGCCTCGTTGTTCCCTTCAACATATGCTTTCACCAACTGCTCGTCGGTGAGTGAAGAAAAGATTTGCATTACTTATGATGGTTTTGATTTGAAGTAATGGTCGTCTCTATAGGCAGTAAATTTTAGGCAGGTAAAAACTATATTTGCAATTATAAAAGAAAGCTGCTCTCAATGGCGGTCATGCAATATTTTGACATGTTTTAGCCTCCTTTTGTTGCAAAGGTAGAGATTTACCATGATTACGGCAAATAAATTAAGGAATTTTTAGTGTCGTGATGCAATATTTTTATATTTCTGTAGTTTACGCACGCACGTTACCAAGTTGGGACACCGTCGAGACACACATGTGGAATAATTTTTATACCCTGTATAGGTTAATGGATAATAAAATAGGGTCGTATGCGTTTTATATATACAACGATAACACGTCTCTGCCTATGCTGAAAAAATCTACCTCATCTTCGACTGTCGGCGATAATCGCACGTTGGCTTCCGATAAAAAAGACGAGTGTCTGAAGCCTTGCGAGTCGACCCTGGCCATTATACGGCAGTTTGCCCGCGCCTACCATTTTGAGCGTGCGCTTGCGCCAAGGCATGCCGCAGTTATCCTCAACTGAATTATCGGTCACGTCTGCCCGGCAGATTATATCCCGATTCGACCAAAGTCTTCACGTTTCCGTAAAAATCTCTCTGTAGGAGTTGCCGTGGTTCCGTATCAGGGTGGCTCTTCATGTAGGCATCGACTATACGCATTCCGAGCCATGTTCCCATGCGGCCGGGTGCATCTTGATGCAGTATGCTTGTTGCCGGAGCATTCTGTGTCAGTCTCATGCCGGCACCCTCGTCGGTAGTATATAGTATCTTTCTGTTTATCAATGCTTCCCAGGCCTGGCTTTCATTGTCTTCCGCCCATTTGGCCTGCGCCTCGTTCCAGCCCAGTATATCCTCTGCATTTTCTGTACCTGTTATTTTTGCGGTAATCCACGCTACGGCCCCTCCATAGAGCATACGGCTCAGAGCGGTGGCGTCCGTCTCGGGAAGGTCATAAGGCCACTGGCTCGAAAGAAGCGACTCCGTAAGCTGTGTCGGAAGTGCCGCCAGGCGCTTGTCGCGGCGGCGGTAATTGTCAAATCCACTGTAGGCCTCGTCGTCAGGGCCAAGATAATGGTTCATCCCTACAAGGGCTATTGAGTCGCCGCTGAGTATTATCGCCTGGTCGTAGGTCGAGATTATGCCATACAGTCGCGGCCATTTCAGCTCCGGCATAATGTCCTTTGAGCGTGAGGCTGCCTTTCCCAGCTCAGCCTCGATGGAGTCGGTCGACCCGAGGCGCTCGCGTATCGCACATCCGAACATATTTACCCCGCGGCTCCGTGCATACACCGACATCATCGAGTCGCTTGCTTCCGTAGTCGCTTCCGGATGTGACAATGCATAAAGTTGCAGCACCAGGCCGTTGATATCGGCATACTCCCTGCGGAAGTCGGCGCGCGACGCCGAGTCGAGAGCCGGATAGGCGCTCACCTCAAGGTCATACCGCTCTATTTTCATACTTTCCGCGTGTGCGCTGTCCGCATTGTTGCTGTGGCTGCATCCACCGGCAGCAACTGATACGGCGAGGGCTAATGGCAATATTGGTCTCATACGGCAAAAATAGTTTTTTGCAGGCTATAACACAAATTCATTGGTCATATATTCCTCAAATTTGGATGCTAACGTCCAATTTATCGGCATATCGTGCCATAATTAGCACATGTTTTCTTAATTTTGTACCGCAAAATTATGCTCAGGAGTATATATCTACATATTATATATATATGCGTGTGCCTCATTGTGCCCGTAGCCACATTTGGTGCCGAGCCGTTTGTCGTGGTGCTTGATGCCGGACATGGCGGACACGACCCCGGGACAGTAGGACGCAAGGCCAAGGAAAAGGACATAAACCTCAGCGTTGTCCTCAAGCTCGGAGCGCTTATCGATAAAAACGACAAGGATGTCAAGGTGGTCTATACCCGCAAGGGCGATTATTTCAAGACCCTCCAGGAGCGTTCCGACATTGCCAACAATGCAAAAGGGTCGCTATTCATATCTGTCCATGTCAACTCTGTCGACAAGAAAGCCCGCAACCGCACTACCATACATGGTGCCGCCACATATACTCTCGGACTGCACCGCAGCGCCGAAAACCTCGCGGTGGCCAAGCGCGAAAACGCCGTGATGATGCTCGAGGACGACTACTCCGAACGCTACTGCGGCTTCGACCCCAACTCTACTGAATCGTATATAATCTTCGAACTCAACCAGAACAAGCACCTCGACCAGAGCATCGACTTTGCCGGAAGAGTGCAGAAAGAGTTACACTCTACAGCCTCCCGTACCGACAACGGTGTGCGTCAGGCCGGATTCTGGGTATTGGCCAAGACCGGCATGCCGGCCGTGCTTGTCGAGCTTGATTTCATATGCAATCCCACTTCAGAGGCATTCATGGCATCGGAGGCCGGACAGAAGAAACTCGCCCAGGCCATATACAATGCCTTTAAGGACTACAAGCGTTCCTACGATATTGCCTCAGGCAAGAAAAATGACAAAAAATCGTCTGCCGAGCCACGCAAGAATAAGAGCGAAGCCAAATCCTCACCTCCCGCTACTGCCGGCGCTCTCCCCTCAGGCGATACCGTAGCGCCTGTTGAGCGGCAGAAATCGGGAACTGCCCCCGCTGCCTCCGGCAAGCGTTGCTATCGTGTGCAGTTCATGACAAGCCCCTCACGTGTCGCTGCCGGCTCTTCAAAGTTCCGAGGTGTCTCCGACTATGTCGAGTACCGCGATGGCAAACTTTGGAAATACACCTCTCCCGATCTTCCCGACATGCAGGAGGCACGCCGTACACTCGCCCGACTGCGCAAGAAATTCCCCGACGCGTTCATCATTACAGTCGTCGACGGCCAACGCATCAGATAAATTTGTTTATACATATATATACACCCCTCTCCCCCCTACATCAAAGAACAAGATTCGAAAATAGCGATATGAAACGTTTCTCTCACCAAATGACCATCGGACTGTCGGTGCTCATTGCAGCTCTGGTGCTAATCTTCGGCATCAACTATCTCAAAGGTATCAACATATTCAAGGCCGCCAATTACTACTACGCCTCATATACTAATGTCGCAGGGTTGAGCGTGTCGTCGCCCGTCACTCTCAACGGCCTGAAAGTAGGTCAGGTGCGTGAAATCAACTACGAATACGACAACCCCGGCCACGTACTGGTCGAGATGAGCCTCGACAAGCAGCTGCGTATTCCCGCAGGCTCCAAGGCCATGATTTCATCCGATCTCCTCGGCTCCGCCTCGATTGTTCTGGAATTTTCGACAGCGTCCGAATTCTGCAAGGTCGGCGACCGTCTCGAGGCCGGCAATGCCCCGTCGCTTATGGATGACGTATCCACCAATCTTATGCCATCCGTCAGCGCCATAGTACCCAAAGTCGACTCACTGCTGACCTCAATCAACAGACTCGTAGGCGATTCTGCGCTCCTTCAGTCGGTAAAGCGCCTCGACGCCATTACCGCCAACCTCCAGGCCACAACTCTCTATCTCAACCGCACCATGGCCACCATGCCGGCTACAATGAAGACCGTCGACGGAGTCGCCCACAACCTCGACTCTATCACTGCTGACCTTGCCGTACTCTCGGCCGAGCTTAAGACGATTCCGCTTAAGTCGACCATGGACAATATCGACAGCACTATGTCAAATCTCAATGACATTACCGACAAGATGAACCGTACCGACAACTCGGTAGGCCTTCTGCTCAACGACCGCTCGCTCTACGACCATATCAACGGAGCGGCCATGGGTCTCGACAGCATTATGTGGGATCTCAAAAAGAATCCTCGCCGCTACGTTCCCCCGATTAAGATTTTCTAATTCCCTCCACACTATTCCAGAGAGTGCCGCAACGCCGCCATACGCGTTACGGCACTCTCTCTATATGTATAACTAAGTCAGTATATTAATTATCGGTATATTGATATCTGTATATTAAGCCAGGATATTAAATCCGTCTATTGATATAGGTCTAGTCTATATACTAATGAATGGCTGATGACTGAATGGCTGATTCACCACCGCATTACGCGCATATTAACTACATTATCAACCCCCGCGTTAGCGCACAGCCGCTTTAGCGGTGTCAACAACGTTAGCCTATGGTAAGCTCCGCGTTAGCGGTGCGCAGCCATAGGTCCTCGTAGCCACACCTCGTTTGTGCCTGGCGTAGCCCGGCGACTATCCCGATATATTGCTGATAACTCGACCATCCCGCTTGCCGTCTGATAACTCGACCATCCCAATATATGCCTGATGTCTCGACTTAACTTTAGCCGCATCTATGCTGATGGGCAACATTAGCAAATCACGCATCACATGCATAGCTGCGATATCACTCCCTTCGTTAACTCCCATAACTACAATATCATCCTCGCCTTATCCCCCATGGCAACATTCTCACCCCCCGCATTACGCGCATATTAACTACATTATCAACCCCCGCGTTAGCGCACAGCCGCTTTAGCGGTGTCAACAACGTTA
>NZ_JAIDKI010000025.1:0-2275 GCF_029051885.1 Muribaculum sp. | reverse complement strand
GCCTATGGTAAGCTCCGCGTTAGCGGTGCGCAGCCATAGGTCCTCGTAGCCTCACCTCGTTTGTGCCTGGCGTAGCCCGGCGACTATCCCGATATATTGCTGATAACTCGACCATCCCGTTTGCCGTCTGATAACTCGACCATCCCAATATATGCCTAATGTCTCGACTTAACTTTAGCCGCATCTATGCCCGATGGGCTACCATCAACTACCGCAACACCATATATAAAAGTTGTCCCGAAATATGCAATACCGATTCGCTTATTTATAATCATTCCAAATAGTTGATAACTTTTTGTTGATATGTGTTCCACGTCTTATGTGCCTGTTTTTGCGATATTATGCAGTTTCACGCATCGGGATAATTATTTAATGTTGATAACTTTGTTTTGTAATGTCTTGATAATCAATATTAACTTAAGTTATCATCATTGCAATGTTGATAACTTTGTCAAAAAAGTTAAATCCCTGAAATTCATCTTACTTGTATTTATTGTGATATTTCCAAATTTTTGACGGTTTGTTTTTGTAAAAAAATCGGGGGAAATTTGCATTGTAGAAAAGACGCCCCCAAGGCTATTTTTATTTACATGTTTTATTTGGAGATTGGCTTGTCGCCATTCGGGATTTATCCAGTTCTGCCATAATTTTTGTCATCTCATGGCTATCGCAATCCACGGATGTGGCTCCTCTCTCCACGCACGACAGTTAGACGTGTCTACTCACTGTGCCTCTTCCTCTAAGAATTACAACCGACCATTAAGATGGAAAAGACCCATATACAATTATGGGAAGAGTGTCTGAAAATTTTTGCAGACAATCTTTCGCAGCAACAATTCGACACCTGGTTTCGCCCGGTGACGTCGCTCGGATTCGAGAGCGGCAACCTCACCCTAAGCGTGCCTACCGCATTCTTCGTGGAGCAACTCGAAGAGCGCTTCATGCGTATCATTGCCCCGACCCTGATGCGTGTCTATGGAGCCGGAGTGAAACTGTTCTATTCCTACCATCCTGTAAAGGAAGCTCCCGAAGCGGCTGTAACACAGCAGTCGGAACGCCCGAGTGCCGCAGTGCAGCGCCATCCCGCCAATCCTTTTCAGCCACAGGCTGCTCCCGAATTTAATTCGCAGCTCAATCCCAAATATACATTTGAGAACTATTGCGGAAGCGTATCCAACAAGATTGCCCGCTCTATCGGAGAGGCGATAGCCACCAATCCCAAGTGCAAGACATTCAACCCCCTCTTCGTATTCGGACATACCGGTGTCGGCAAGACCCACCTTATCCAGGCAATCGGTATACGCATCAAAGAGCGCAATCCTCAGGCGCGTGTACTCTACGTGTCGGCACGCCTCTTCGAGAGCCAGTATACTGCCGCCGCCATGGCCAAGCCAAGCCGTGTCAACGACTTCATCGCTTTCTACCAGTCGATCGACGTGCTGATAATCGACGACATCCAGGACCTCATGCACAAGCCCGGCACACAGAGCGCTTTCTTCCATATCTTCAACCATCTCCACCAGAATCAGCGCCAGATAATCATGTCGAGCGACTGTGCGCCCTCCGAGATGAAGGATATGCACGAACGTCTGCTCTCGCGCTTCAAGTGGGGTATGACGTGCGAGCTTGAAAGCCCCGATTTCGACCTTCGCCGCGAGGTGTTGCGCCAGCGTGCATCGCAGGATGGTCTCGACATCCCCGCCGAAGTGCTCGAATACATTGCCGCCAACGTCACCGACAGCATACGCGAGCTTGAAGGAATCGTAGTGTCGCTCCTGGCCCACGCCACAGTGCTCAACCGTGAAATTACAATCGACCTCGCACAGTCCGTGCTCAACAATGCCGTAAAGATTCAGAAAAAGACTGTCAATTTCGACATCGTCACACAGAAAGTATGCGATTACTATAACATCGATTCTGAAAAACTCTTTACCAAGAGCCGCAAGCGCGAGATTTCCGACGCACGCCAGATGGTGATGTATCTCGCCAAGCGCCATGTCAAGATGCCCGTCACTGCAATCGGCACACGCCTGTCGCGCAGTCATGCCACCGTGCTGCATGCCCTGAAGAATATCGAGGAGCGCATGTCGCTTGAGGCGGCCCTGCGTCTCGACATAGAGAAAATCGAGGCTTCGCTTACCGCCGTTCCCGTATAACCGGCGAAAAGATACATGAAGGATGCTCATCTCCGCCCCGTATTAGACCCCGTTCCCCAATATTTGTTAACGCTGGGGTCGCATATCTCTGAGTGATTTTTGTCTTGTGATGATGGAGC
>NZ_JAIDKI010000249.1 GCF_029051885.1 Muribaculum sp. | reverse complement strand
CTCCTATCTCGGCCCGGACTACCGCAAGGCCATAAAAGAAGCGTTTGCCGGCGTTGGCTCCAAAAATGAGACCGACACACGACACGTCACCCCGGGCGACTTTCGCAAACTTAAGGACACCGCTGCATTATCCGGCTATCCGGCACTTGAAAAAGCACGCCGAGTATTCATCCTAAGCACATTGCTGGGAGGAATAGCCATCGAAAATCTCCACGAAGCACTTGCTGATATCGAGGAGAATGGCCGCGCTACCTTGCGCACCGGAGTCTCAATCAGCGTCCCGCCACAAGGCCTGTCTGTAATACAGCAGTTTCAGGATGAGTTCGGAGTCAGCATTACCCGCTACATCTCATCCGTTACCGGCGAAAGCTACCGCAGGTGTCTCGACGCCATTGGCGCGATGCTAACGCTGCGCCACCCGCTTCTTCCGAAATCATCGGCCGATGTCTGGGTAGCCTTGGCTCGTACTGTCGGCGTTCCGGCCCCGGTCATTACCGCAGCGGTCAACAATAGCGAAGTTGCCATTCTGCGCTATTCCGAAACTGACAAGTCAATCTCGGCCGATGACATTCAGGAGGTATACTATGCCGTTGCCGACAGCATCGAAAGCTCAGCCTGTCATTGGTATGGAGCAAGATGCTTCGCCGCCGGTCCGGCCGAAATAAAGGAACGTCTACTCCTCGGCGATGCAAAACTCGGCATAGAATCCGATGATGTATATATCCCGTTTGGCGGCGACTCTGTAGACACTGACGGCTGCGACAAAGTGATGCAGCCGATGCTCTTTTTCCACGCCACCGCCTCCCGTGCGCAGGAGATAAAACGATATCTCGGCAGCGACGCATACATCTACTCCTACCGAAGCGGCGAGAAAAGTCCGGCCATCATCTCCGACGCCGAGATGATGACATTCATGCTCCTTGCCAGAGTAGGAGCCGACACACTGAGGCTATACTTCCCACAGGCCGGCGACAATGCTCCGGGCCCCGAAATCAACGATACGGTAATCATCACCGACGGAAATTTCTCAGGACATGTCGGCATAATCGAAAAAGCCGGGAGCGACAGCTACCGTGTCATCGTACGCATAACCGGCATCAGTGCGGTCGTTACCGCCGAAGTGCCCATAAAATTCCTCCGTGGAGTGGGGGACAAAGCCTGAGCAGCCATGGCCACCACTTCGCATAATGATATAAATACAGCAGGATGTGCTTGTGCAAATGGGGCTACACCGTACCCTGAATCAAGAAACCGCATCCTGCCGACATCTGTTGTCTGCTCGCCGATAGACGCAGCTACCATTACATGGGCCGAGCTTGATATGCGCTACCGCACACTACTCTCCACCTACGGTGACGGCACCTATCCCCCTGCAGCCGAACGCGATTGCCTCACCGCCATATTTGCCATACTGCGCCAACGCTCCGCTGCCACCACTGACCCAGCCGAAGCCGCACACTGCTGCGCCACTATGCTCGACATCCTCTCCCGCGCATTCCTCCTCCGCCCCGACCTCACCCGCTACCCCTATCTCGGCGCCCGCGCCCACATCGACCGACTCCAACGCGCACTCCGACACATCTGATGAGAACAAACGACAAAAAAAGAGGGATGATCCACTGGTGGCATCTCGTATACATAATTGGAATACTCCTTACGATACTCTTCTGCGTCATAATCTGTCTGAGCAAAGAGAGCGTGAGCGATGCAGCGATGGACAACGTTTCGTTTGCCTCCGCCATCGTTTCCATAGTTCTTGCCGTAGTATCGATTGTAGTATCTCTATATGCCACATTCAGCACCTCGGCCAACCTTGGCTCCATGCAGGATGTGGCCCACGGTATCAAACGGAGCCTCAGCAGACTCAAATCACTCAAAGATGTGGCCGACGACAGCAACCGACGCATTCAGGAATTGACGTCAAAGATGCTTGAGAAAGCTACACCGGAAGAGGTAAGGCAAAAACAGGATATCGAGCAAATCGAAGCAGAAGTAGCAGCAGAGGCAGAGAATCAAAAAGAACGTGTTTCTGATGATGACGCGACATCGGAGGATGATAAAA
>NZ_JAIDKI010000248.1 GCF_029051885.1 Muribaculum sp. | reverse complement strand
AAATAAATGCAAAAATATATCAACGATGTTAAACAAATTACCTCCAGTCGGTCAATCGCCGGCATCTTTCCGCCTGCGCCTCGGTCGTTATGGAACCCCATAACTCCCTCATCACAAGCGAAAATCTGCTCGACGATTGACCGCCCTGACGGTAACATTTATTATTAAACAAGCTCTAATCATTTCAAGCCGAGATAGTCGCGCAGTATATTGGCGCTGACGTCGCCGGGGGTGTGGATGGCAAGAATCACGGGACGGTCGGACGGAGAGAAAAACTCAGGCAGTACAGCGACGAGTTCAGCTTCGGAGGACGCTTCAAGACAGGCGAATCCATAGGCATCGGCAAGCTGACGCAGGGGGAACGGTCGGTCGGCAACAAGGAAGCGGTCGAGAATTGGCATCGAGCGTGTAGCGTCGATAAAACGGAATATGCCGCCACCGCCATTGCACAGCACCGCCATACGGAATGTAGTCGGGATACACGGTGCGGCCAGAGCGCCTATGTCATATTGAGCGCTCATGTCGCCGGTGAGCAGCAACGTAAGTCTTTCCGGAAAAGCCGAAGCAGCGCCTATGGCCGTAGAGGTAGAGCCATCGATACCGCTCACACCGCGGTTGCTGTCGGCACGCAAGCACTGCAGCGCCGGGAATAGCTGGGCATAACGTACTGACGTACCGTTGGAAAGCTGCAAGGCCGTACCCTCCGGAACTGCACGCATAAGGGCGGACACGGCGCGTAAATCGCTCCATGGAGCGGACTGGAGAAATTCGGCGTGAATCTTCCCTGCAGAACGGTCGAGCGCCATCCATTCCTCATAATATCCCGACCGGCAGCACGCAATGTCATCCGCCTCCATAGCCGACAGCAGCCCGCTGAAAAATGGTGCCGCATCCATGTCGATACGCCGTGTAAGCGACTGGAAACAGTCGATAGTAGTGTCGGACAGTCCCACATGCCAATGCTCGTCAGGATGTACACGCCGCAGATACTGCTTGATAAAGCGCGACACGATGGCGCCACCTACCGTTACCACAAGGTCGGGGCGCATATGGTCAAGCTCCTCCTCCGACAAAGTGCTGAGCACCGAGTCGATAGCATTGATAAAACGTGGAGACGACAGGTTGGATATCGTCTCGGTCATCACCGCAACATTGCCACGGCGCGACAACTCTTCAAGGGCATCGCGCAGAGGCTCATCAGGATTGTGGAAACCGGCAATAACAAGCACGCGCCGCGCCTGCGACATAACACCGGCAAGGGCGGCAGCATCGGCATGCGACAGACGCTGGTCGGGCTGTATCATCCCGACTGTCCGGGCAGTCCAGCATGTTTCAGTCCGCTCCTCCACTCTACCCAGAGGCGCATCAAGCTGCACATTGATATGCACCGGAGCCTGCCGCCCTGATGTAGCAGAGATAAGCGCGTCGTTGACCATGCGGTTGACATACCATTGCTGTGTAGCGGACGAGCAGTCGGCCGGTATATTGTAATTCCCTTTTACATAGTTGGCAAGAGCCTCATACTGACGTAGAGTCTGACTGTCGTCCTGGTCAATCCACTCTACCGGACGGTCGGCCGACACCACAATCAGAGGCACCTTGCGATAATACGCCTCAGCTACCGCCGGAGCATAATTCAATAACGCTGTGCCCGACGTGCAGACAAGCACAACAGGGCGACCTGTCACCGATGCTTTGCCGAGCGCTATAAAAGCCGCGCTTCGCTCGTCGATGACAACGGTACAGCGTATTGAAGCTGATGCACTCAGAGCCATCATCAGCGGAGCGTTACGTGAACCGGGCGACACTACGGCCTCCTCCACTCCATGCTTCTCAAGCAACGAGACCAGTATGCGGCATGCCTCCTTATCGGTAGTTACGGTAGTATTCGTTTCCAAAACGCGCTTAATTTTTACGACTTACATAATTAAATCAACTACAAATTTACAAAAAAGGAGAACAGTAATCACGATGTCACGTTAAAATAGTATATTTGCCTATGCTACCGGCAAACACGCCGGCAGAAAAACCTAAGTACCACAGATATGAAACGTATAGATATCTCAGTCCCCGTCACCGCCCTGCGCGACGACGAGCTTACAGAAACCGACCGCGTCCTTGTAATGAAAGCGCGCGAAGCCACCTACAGATCCTATGCGCCCTACAGCAAGTTTCATGTAGGTGCAGCCATACTGCTTGACAACGGAGAAATCGTAACCGGCTCCAACCAGGA
The DNA here is from genome assembly GCF_029051885.1 of Muribaculum sp. GTDB lineage: Bacteria > Bacteroidota > Bacteroidia > Bacteroidales > Muribaculaceae > Muribaculum. The sequence continues at coordinate 1,116 of NZ_JAIDKI010000248.1, read as the reverse complement.
GAACGCCGCCACACCGTCAAGCCTGTGTGCGGAACGCACAGCGGCATATTACGCCCACTCCACCTATCCCGACGCAAAGTTCAAGACAATAGCCATTGCAGCCCGCGACACATCGGGATGTGAGCTGGCCGACCCCATCTCGCCATGCGGCGCATGCCGCCAGGCCCTGCTTGAGTTTGAGACTCTTGCCGGCCACGATGTACGTGTAGTGCTTGCCGGGAGCCGCCAGTGTTATGTGCTGGATTCTGTCCGTTCTCTGCTCCCGCTCAGTTTCACCCACTTCGAATAGGCACAAAATCTCATATAGCATTCAAGAGGGGGTATCAGGCGACGCCTGATACCCCCTCTTGAATATGTCTTTAGTCATCATCGTGATGGTGGTGGTGATGATGATGCTTGTAATGCTTCTTCATCTCTTTCTTATATGCCTTGTAAGCCTTCTTGCGGGCTTTATACACATCCTCCATATAGTCATCGTAATCGTCATCATCATAATCATATCCGACATACATCAATGCCGGAGAAGCATAATAATTGTGATGACGCATCTCCTTACGATAGGCTTTGGCGGCTTTCTTGATGGCCTTGTGGTAATACCTCGGAGCCGGAGTCAGCATCACAGCCGGATGATACGGCTCAACCACGCGAGGCAGTGTAAGCACAACAGGCATGCGCGGAGCGGGATAGAAATTTGACAGATGGAAATTGACACCGTCTGTGCCGGCATCGAAAGAGAAGAATTGGGCTGACGCGCCTGTGGCGCCCAGCCCAATCAATGTAGCGGTAAGTATAACCTGTCGTAACATAACTCTTGGCTAAATTAATGTGTCGTATTGATTTATAAACACCGTGCATAGCACGATTGTTGAGCCGACCGTTTCGACAGTATGACACATAGCACGTCAGGCGTTGCTGCGGATAGTCCGCGCAACGCCAGACGTTATAAGTAAGTCGTTAAAAATATTACTTATATATAATATAAGTACATACCCATATATAATGCATTTATATTATTCATATTCGTATGTGACGCTTATGTCATACTATAGACTAAGTATTCATTACTTTTTTTGTTTGTTTGTTTATTTATTTAAGTACGATTCGTTTTATGTAGTT
>NZ_JAIDKI010000247.1 GCF_029051885.1 Muribaculum sp. | reverse complement strand
CTCCCTCATCACAAGCGAAAATCTGCTCGACGAATGACCGCCCTGACGGTAACATTTATTATTAAACAAGCTCTAAGAAATCCCCGACGATATGCATCAGATAATCAGACATTTTACCGACGACGATTTATATAAGTTCACGATGTGTTGCGCCGTTATAGAGAATTATCCGCGCACACAGGTGAAATACCGGTTTAATGACCGCGACAACACGGTATATCCGCCCGGATTTGCCCGGGAACTCATGCATCAGATCAAGATGCTCGAAGATGTTGTGATAACCGACAGGGAGATTGAGTTCATGCGCCGCAGGTGTCGTTACATACCTTCGTGGTTCTACAGTTTCCTGAAAGGGTTCCGCTACGATTCGAGATGGGTCACTGTCGCGCAGGATGAGCAGGGACATCTTTCGGTGGAGTTCGAGGGGAGCTGGAGCAACACTATAATGCTCGAGGTAAAAGTGCTCGCCATTATCTCCGAGTTGTACTACATGATGACCGGTGTTTCCGACAGTCTTGACTATGACGAGTATTACCGCCGGTCGTGGGACAAGGCGTCGCGGCTTATCTCGGAGGGGTGCATGTTCAGCGATTTCGGCACACGCCGGCGCGCTTCGTTCAAATCGCAGGATACCGTGGTGCGCGCCATGAAGGATTGCGATGCCGGGAGTGAGGGCCCCGGTCATTTCATCGGCACCAGCAACGTGTATCTGGCCATGAAGTACAATCTTACTCCTGTAGGCACTATGGCCCACGAATTCATATGCGCCATAGCAGGCATGTATGGTCCGCAGATGGCCAACTACCTTGCCATGAAGACATGGGCAAACACCTATCGGGGCGCGTTGGGCACATTTCTTTACGATACCTACGGATGGCGTATATTCAGCCTCAACTTTTCTGAGGATTATGCCAATATGTTCAAGGGGCTGCGTGTCGACAGTGGCGACAACTACCGTCAGCTCGACATGATAATTGAAAAATACCGTTCGCTCAACATTGATCCGCTTACCAAGCAGATTGTCTTCAGCAATGCTCTCGATGTGGATGCCGCGATTGAGTTGCAGCACTATGCCGCAGGGAAATGTCAGCCGTCATATGGTATCGGCACACATTTTACCAACGACTTCCCCGGAGTGAAGCCGATGAACATTGTTATCAAGCTGCTTGCCGTCAAGATTACAGAGTCGTGGCCGTTTTATTTCGAGACATGCAAACTTAGCGAGGACCACGGCAAGTATTCCGGCAATCCGGATACTGTGCGCCGCTTCATGGAAGCCCTCCACCTGCGGTAGACAAGCTCTTATATCCTGGTCCGCGGAATCGGTCGGAAAAACGCTGTTTTGGCGGCTTCGAGGCAACTTTGCTTTGCGTTCCACCGCTTAGGCACGACGGCATAGGCATGGATGTGCGCAATGGGCGGCCTCTGTCAGCAATGGTGTTGCATGTCAATGCTACGCTTCTTCCGGCAATTCTGCTGCGGACAGCGTGGGCGGCACGCATGGCTTTGGATTTCTCTCGAGCCGAGCGGGTTGCGGCGGCTTTGCGCTCAAGTCGCTCAGCCTTGCGGATATCCTTCTCTGTGGCCTCACGCTCGGCCTGAAGTCTGGCACGCAACTGACGGCGACGCTCGCGTGCACGCTCGTTGCGGCGGCGACGTCGGTCAATATCAGCTCTGATTATTATCCAGGCACAGGCAAATACCTGCTGGTCAATGGTGTGGAAGTAGGGCTCTTTGCCATGTTCGATGTAGTCGCGCACCATTTGCTCGGTTTCGTCGTCATTACAGCCTGAGAATCTCATGGCTACACGCCATAACGGGTCAAATTTGTAGCGGGGAGTTTTCGTTCTCGCTTTCTTGGACTTAGTACGTGAAGATGTTGTTTTCATAATAAGATAAAGATAAAACGGGTAGTTATTACACCGCAAAATTACAATATTGCGTTGTAATTTGCAAATGTTTTTTTAAGACCCCGTTCCCCAATATTTGTTAACGCTGGGGTTGCATATCTCTGAGTGATTTTTGTCTTGTGATGATGGAGCGTAGCCGTAGCTACGTGACTGAAGAACAAGGCAAAAAG
>NZ_JAIDKI010000246.1 GCF_029051885.1 Muribaculum sp. | reverse complement strand
TTGCTTGGAGTAAACAAGTCAAGAGAACTTTCATATATATTATATACACCCTTGAATTTCGCACCTATATTGATAGGCCACGAGAGTGGACGCACCGAAATCTTCAGTTCGGCTTCCAGTTCGTCAAGAATGTCAAACGGGTCACGCCCCTCACGGTCAAGTTTATTGACAAATATAATGACCGGAGTATTGCGCATACGGCACACCTCCATCAGCTTACGGGTCTGCTGCTCCACACCCTTGGCGACATCGACAACGATAATAACCGAATCTACAGCTGTGAGCGTACGATAAGTGTCTTCGGCAAAATCCTGGTGTCCCGGAGTATCAAGAATATTGATTTTATAATCGCCGTAGTTGAATCCCATGACCGATGTGGCCACAGATATACCACGCTGCTTCTCTATCTCCATCCAGTCGGAAGTGGCCGTTTTCTTTATCTTATTGCTTTTTACAGCTCCGGCCACATGTATGGCGCCACCGAAAAGAAGCAATTTCTCGGTAAGTGTGGTCTTTCCGGCATCAGGGTGCGAAATTATGGCAAACGTACGTCTGCGGCTTATTTCATCATTTAACATTGCCATTACTGCTGACTTTTTAAACGGTTGATACACTTAGCCAGAGAATCTACCCAATATGGAGTCTCGACATTGTATGTAGCACGTATTTTTGAAGTATTCAACACACTATAGAACGGGCGAGTGGCCGCGGTCGGATAATCCTCGGTAGGTATCGGCACGACTGTACACCCGGATATGCCGGCAAGGCGGAATATCGACTGAGTGAAATCATACCACGACGCCACACCCGAATTGGTGAAATGATATATGCCGGGCACCCACTGATGCGATTTAAGCACCTTGCCTATAGCCTCGGCAAGGTCGCCGGCATATGTCGGCGACCCAATCTGGTCGCTGACGACTCTTATCTCATTGCGCTCCGAACCAAGACGAAGCATAGTCTTTACAAAATTATGGCAATGAGGCGAATACAGCCATGCCGTACGTATAATAACGCTATCCGGCGCAAGGGCAATCAATGCTGTCTCGCCCTGTCGCTTAGTAGTACCGTATTGAGACACAGGATTCACCTTATCAGCCTCATTGTATGGCCGATAAGTACGTCCGTCGAACACATAATCGGTAGATATATGTATAACTTTCGCACCTGTCTCGAAAGCAGCATTGGCTATATTGCGGACAGCCTCTACATTAACCCTATAACAAAGAGCCTTATCCTCCTCAGCCTTATCTACAGCCGTATAACCGGCACAGTTGACAATGTGGCTTATATCGTTGGACTCGACAAAGCGCTTGACCGCAAGCTCGTCGGTCAAATCGAGCTCCTCGATATCAGTATAGACAGCCTGACCCGGGAAGTCACGTTCAAGCACCTCCCGCAATTCGCGTCCCAGCTGGCCATTGGCCCCGGTAACTAATATTTTCATGTTACGTTATTTTATTTTTCGGGTACAAAGGTAGCAAAATACTGCGACTTTATCCACATTCCTACCTCCATTCGTTGACAGAATCGGACACACCGGCATCTTATCGGGCAGCCGTATTTATGTTATTTAACACAAAATTTTATCGAAAAAGTATTCCGCACCATCATTAATACCACATAAATTGCTATCTTTGCAGTCGAATAGAGACTCATGTTGTCGTTTTTCTCAGCAGTCTATACAAACCTCGGACTTAGAAAAAGGCAACTTAGACCGTGACGACCACGCTGTGAAGCCTAATCTATCGGTCGATGTACCACAGTCATGACTCATTTGACTGTGACTCATCGCTATAAGACAAACTATCTTTAGAATCACAAAATCATGCCTTTTGGCTTAAGTCCGATTTCACCCTGTCGAAGGGCGGAACGGACATTTTTTTTGCCATCTCGCGAATATACCCTATATTTGCCATTACAAATCTGTCATCCCTCCCGACACAAAAATCATAATACAATGAATATAGGCGATATGATACCTTCCGACCTTGGCATGAATGCCGAAGGCCACATGGTAAAGGAAAGCGACTTCAAAGGTAAGCCTCTGGTAATTTACTTTTATCCCAAAGACAACACTCCGGGATGCACTGCAGAAGCATGCTCTCTGCGCGACGGATATGCCGACCTGCGCAATGCCGGATATGAAATCATCGGCATCAGCAAGGACTCGCCGGCAAGCCATATCAAGTTTGCCGACAAGCATGCACTGCCTTTCACTCTGCTGAGCGACACATCAACCGAAGTAAACCAGGCATTCGGCGTATGGCAAAAGAAGAAAATGGCGGGACGGGAATACATGGGCACCGTACGCACTACATTCATCACCGACGCAGACCATCGTATTACACATAAATAAATAAGGTCGACACCAAGAACTCAGCCCGACAGATACTCGATATAATTAATCCGTCATAACGCAAGGCAGGCGAAATATCTCGGTTTTCCGACATCCATATTTCGCCAATTATCCTTACATTTGCATGACCGTTTGGCAAACAGCAAATGTAGCGTCACCAGTGAGACAAACTTCATATATCCATAACCAAATACCATCCATACATTATGGGACTTTTTGAAAAGCTTACAAAAAAAGCAAAAGAGGAGCGCCAGAGAATAGTGCTTCCTGAAGGTACCGAGCCGCGTACACTTACCGCAGCCGACCGTATAATCACCGAAGGCATTGCCGATGTAATATTAATCGGCGACCCCAAGGAGATTGCAGCCGCAGCAGCAGAGCTGTCGCTCACAAATATCTGCAAGGCCAGGATTGTGAATCCGGCCGACGAAAAAGTCATTGACAAGTATGCCCCCATATACTTCGAACTCCGCAAAAAGAAAGGCATCACCATGGAAGAGGCTCGCGCAACAACCGCCAATCCTCTGTACCTCGGATGTCTTATGATTAAGAACGGTGATGCTGACGGACAGGTAGCAGGCGCACTCAACACTACCGGCAATGTGCTTCGTGCCGCATTCCAGGTAGTAAAGACCAAGCCCGGCATCAACTCGGTAAGCGGAGCATTCGTGATGTTACTGCCTGAGAACTCTCCTTTCGGTGAAGATGGAATACTTGTATTCGCCGACTGCGCGGTAATCCCCGACCCCGACGCCAACCAGCTCGCAGAAATCGCACTATCCGCAGCCGATACAGCCCGCGATATCGCCGGCATCACTCCCCGTATTGCCCTGCTCAGCTTCTCTACAAAAGGCTCGGCAAAGCATGAACGAGTAGAAAAAGTAATCGAAGCGACAAAGATGCTTCAGGAATCGCATCCCGAGCTTCTTGTTGACGGCGAACTTCAGGCCGATGCCGCCCTTGTCCCCGGTGTAGCAAAACAAAAGGCTCCCGGAAGCCCGATTGAAGGACGTGCCGACGTGCTCATATTCCCCTCGCTTGAAACCGGAAATATCGCATACAAGCTCGTGCAGCGTCTTGCCGGAGTGCAGGCTGTAGGACCTATCCTTCAAGGACTCGCAGCTCCTGTCAATGACCTCTCAAGAGGTTGCTTCCCCGAAGATATCTATAAGACAATCATCATAACATGCAACCAGGCCATTGGAGCCAAGCATGCATAATCACTCAGATTATTTCAAAATGAACATTTTAGTGCTCAATTGCGGCAGCAGCTCCGTAAAATACAAGCTGATCGATACAGCCGACAAACATGTGCTCGCCGAAGGTGGAGTGGAAAAAATCGGAATGTCCGACTCATTCCTGAAGTTTAAGCTCGCTGACGGAAGCAAGAAAGTCATTGACGAGCCTATTCCCGACCATCGCAAGGCGGTAAACGACATACTCAATCTCCTCACCAGCAAGGAATACGGATGCATCACCAGTCTCAAAGACATCGATGCAGTAGGCCATCGTGTGGTACATGGCGGAGAGAAATTCAACAAGAGTGTACTCATTGACGAAGAGGTAATCGAGAAAATCAAAGAGTGCTACGATGTGGCTCCTCTCCATAATCCGGTAAATATGGCCGGCATCGACGCCGTAACCGAACTCATACCCGGCATTCCTCAGGTAGCCGTATTCGACACCGCATTCCATCAGACAATGCCCAAAGAGGCTTATATGTATGCACTCCCCTACCGTCTCTACGAAGAATACGGCGTGCGTCGCTATGGTTTCCACGGCACAAGCCACCGCTATGTATCACGTCGTGCATGTGATTTCCTCGGCCTGCCCTACGAAAAGCAGCGCATCATCACATGCCACATCGGCAACGGCGGCTCCATCACAGCTATCCTCGACGGAAAGAGCATTGACACATCAATGGGCCTCACCCCTACCGAAGGTCTGATGATGGGAACCCGTGTGGGCGATATCGACCCGGGTGCCATTGCTTTCATCATGGAGAAAGACCGCATTAATACCAAGGGTATCTCCAATCTCATCAACAAGCGCAGCGGTGTGCTCGGAGTATCCGGCATATCTTCCGACATGCGCGACATCGATGCGGCAATAGCTGAAGGCAACGAACGCGCCAAACTCGCTCTTGACATGTATATCTACCGCATTATCAAATACATCGGAGCATATACAGCAGCGCTCGACGGTGTGGATCTTATCGTATTCACCGGAGGCGTCGGCGAAAACCAGCAGCCCCTGCGCCAACGCGTATGTGACCATCTGACCTATCTCGGAATCAAGATTGACAAGGAGGTAAACGCCGCCTCACGCGGAGAGGAAAAGCTCATCTCTACTCCTGATTCAAAGGTAAAGGTTGTAGTCATTCCTACCGATGAAGAAATGATGATTGCCAAGGATACCGAAGAAATCGTAAACAAGAAATAACACCCGACTAACGAACAGCGCGCCATATTTAACCATATGGCACGCTGTGCATTTTTATTTTATAAAGAATAGTTATACGTATGAAAAAAATCAGAGCAGCCATCGTTGGTTATGGCAACATCGGACGTTATGTACTTGAAGCTCTCCAGGAAGCACCTGACTTTGAAATAGCCGGCATCGTACGCCGCAATCCTGAAGCCCCACAGCCCTCCGAACTTAAAGACTATCCTGTAGTGGCTGATGCCATGCAGCTCGACAATGTCGATGTAGCCATTCTCTGCACACCCACACGCGAGGTAGAGACACATGCACGCATACTCCTCGCCGAAGGTATAAACACAGTAGACAGCTATGACATACATACCGGCATAGCCGATTTGCGTGCTACCCTCGACCCTATCGCCAAAGCTCACGGCTCGGTGGCAATAATATCGGCAGGATGGGATCCGGGCAGCGACTCAATCGTCAGAGCTCTCATGCAGGCGGCAGCGCCCAAGGGCATCACCTACACCAACTTCGGCCCCGGAATGAGCATGGGCCATACAGTAGCGGTAAAATCGAAAGAAGGCGTAAAAAACGCCCTGTCGATGACTATTCCGTTAGGCACAGGCATACATCGCCGTATGGTGTATGTCGAACTCGACGGCACAAAGTCGCTCGAAGAAGTGGCCGCATCGGTAAAGGCCGACCCATATTTCTCATCCGACGAAACACATGTGATGGCAGTACCCTCTATCGATGAAGTCCGCGATATGGGACATGGCGTAAACATGGTGAGAAAAGGCGTATCCGGCACAACACAGAACCAGCGGTTTGAGTTTAACATGTCAATCAACAATCCGGCTCTTACAGCACAGATACTCGTAGGCGTAGCTCGCGCCACCATGATTGAGCGCCCGGGAGCATACACCATGATTGAGATTCCGGTAATCGACATGCTATATGGCGACCGTGAAGAACTGATACGCCATCTGGTGTAATCTTCCATACTAATTAAAACTAATATTTCAATTTAATCCTAACCAACTTTCAATCAACAACCGGCATGCTCGATTATATCACATGGGCCGCCAACCCCGACATAATATCCAGTCCGATAACCGTAAGATGGTACGGACTTATGTTTGCAATCGGCTTTATAATAGGCTACGAGATTGTAGCCCGTATATTCAAACATGAAGGAGCTCCCGAGCGATGGCTCGGCATACTGCTGATTTATGTAGTCATCGCCACAATCGTCGGAGCAAGACTGGGCCATGTGTTTTTCTATGAATGGGACGTATATAGCCAGAATCCTATACGGATATTATACATATGGGAAGGTGGACTCGCAAGTCATGGCGGCACAATCGCCATAATCATTGCCATCATCCTCTACTCTATATTTGTAACCAAGCGAAGTCCGCTATGGACCTTCGACAGGCTGGTAATAGCCATAGCCCTGGTAGGTGGTCTTATACGACTCGGCAACCTGTTCAATTCTGAAATCTTCGGCACCGCCACCACTCTCCCGTGGGGATTCATGTTTGTTCGATCACGCGAATGGCATATGCTCTACGAAGGCCAGGCCGTGCATCCGACCCAGATTTATGAGGCGTTATGTTATTTCGCCCTTTTCGGACTGCTCATGTGGATGTATTGGAAAAAGAATGCAGAAGAGCGTCCCGGACTTATATTCGGAGTGTTCATGATTGGAATATTCGTGCCTCGCTTCCTGATTGAATTTATTAAAAATGATCAGGTGGCGCGCGAGGCTACCATGACACTCAATCTCGGACAACAGCTGAGCATACCGTTTATATTGCTTGGTATAGGATTGATAATATATGCGATGATGCGCCCTAAAGTGCAGCTTACATTTCCAAATCGATTTGCCGACGAAAAAGAATCAAGCAAACGCAAATAAAGCCTATACGTCTGTAACCACAAGCACGTAATGCCTGTCGCCGGGCGCGAGGATTTCAATCCACGCGCCCGTGCTGTTTATCCGGTGGGCCTTTGCCGAATTGATTCTGACCTCTTTGTCATTGACAAGCAGACAAGCACCGGAAAGCGGACCGGCTACCGAAGTGGCCTCATAGGAAAACTCCACAGAATATCCGGTCGAAAGCTCTATCATGCTGTAGACATCATATC
>NZ_JAIDKI010000245.1 GCF_029051885.1 Muribaculum sp. | reverse complement strand
CCCCCGCGCCCCCGGCATCGCAGAGGTGTCAGGGTTTAGTTAAAATTGGTTAAATGCGGGGGGGCGTAAATTATAAACATTTGTTGATGGAGGAATGAAACCGGTAATCTAACTTTGCACCATGGAATTTCCTAAATATAATAAATTATGGATTCCATGATGCAACTTTTTATGTTGTGGACGCATCTAAAGATAAAAACTCACACATTATTACCGATTGAAATGAAAAAGTCTTTTATAGCGATTCTTACAATGGTAGCCGGTGTCTCTGTCATGTACGCTCAGGACACAGTTGTTAATTCGCAGCCGGTGGTGGCTGATTCTGACACAATATCGGCGTCATCTGAACTGTCGGAGATTGTAATCGAAGCTCCGCGTCTTGTGCGTAAGGCCGATATGGATTTATACTACCCGTCGGAGAGTGCCGTGACTAATTCAAAAAACGGCATGCAGATGCTGCGCAACCTTATGATTCCCTCGATAAATGTAAACGAGGCGCTTGGAATGGTGACAAGTTCGGGTGATAACGTGCAGTTGCGTATCAATGGCAGGGTCTCTTCGATTGATCAGGTAAAATCGCTTTTGCCGGAGACAATAAAGAGGGTAGAGTGGATTGACAATCCCGGGCTCAGATATAATGGTGCGACTTCGGTGCTTAACTTCATCGTGGCAAATCCTGCGATTGGAGGTGCTGTAATGACAAATGCTATGCCCGCTCTTAATCAGGCGTGGGGAAATTATTTTGCTGATTTAAAATTAAACAACGGCTATTCTCAGTTTGAGGTGTGGGGCAGATTCAAACTAACCAATAAGATAAAGTCACACCGCGAATACATGGAGACATTCACGTACCCTGATGGCACATCGCTTTCGAGAAATGAAACTTCACGCGGAGGCATAATGGACAATTCAATGGGTAACTTCGCTGCTTCTTACAGCTATATAAAGCCTGATACCACTGTGTTGATGGTTGATTTGTCATATTTTAAGAAGTTTTCCGACAGGTTTCTATACAAAGGACTGCTTTCACTGAGTGACGGAACGGATGATATTTTGCTTCACGACATGCATGGCGACAAGGGTGGCACACCCAGAATGTCGGCTTATCTTGAGCAGCATCTTCCGGGCAGGCAGATACTTGTGGTGGATTTTAACGCGTCGTTTTACAACGGACGCTCTTACCATGATTATATCGAGCAACTGGCAGGCGGTGAAGTGCTTTCTGATGTACATACGCTTATCAAGGATCGCAACCAGGCATACGCCGTAGAAGCTAACTATATAAAGAACTGGAACAAATCGCGACTTACAGCCGGCGCTTCATATACAGCCAACCGAAATCGTTCGGTGTATGAAAATCTTGGCGGACAAGTGTTTCATCAGCGCCAGGACAAGGCTTACTTTTTCGCTGAATATTTCTATAATCTCGGCAAGGTTACACTTACGGGCGGCATGGGGGCGCAATATACTTCATTTAATTTCCGTGAGTCGGACCAGGGAAACAGTTCGTGGAATCTGCGCCCTCAGTTTACGGCCACGTATCGTCCTGCCGACCATTCGCAGTTCCGGCTTAATTTCACCACATGGCAGTCTGCACCATCCCTTGCCGAGACAAATGTGGCGCCTCAACAGATTGACGGCTTTCAGTGGCGTATCGGTAATCCCGGCCTGAAAACATCGTCGTCGTATATGCTGACGTTGCGCTATAACTTCACTTTGCCAAGGGTGAACGGTACATTTGGTGTCCGTGCATTTACCAGTCCCGATGCGATAACACCGCGCCTGTTCTGGAGTGAAGACAGGCTTGTGACTACATATGAAAACAGTCGCGGGCTGGATAATCTGACTCTGTGGCTTGCACCTCAGGTGGATATTGTGCCGGGATGGCTGATGCTGAGCGGAACCATACAATATCGTGCGGAACGAATGCGTGGTAAGGATTATAAACTCTATAACCACAACTGGAGTGGCGACGTGTCGGCAATGCTGATGCATTGGGGCTTTACCTTGACAGGAATGTATCGTCGTGCGCAGCAGGACCTTTGGGGACAGACTATTTCGTGGGGAGAGAATATTTCCATGATAGAGCTTGCATATAACTGGAAGAACTGGGAGTTTGGTGCCGGCATGCTGATGCCGTTTGGGCGATACGATCAGGGTAGCAAATCGCTTAATCCGTATAATACAAATGAGAGCCACATGCGTCTGGATATGCGCATACCTTATATTCAGATTAGCTATAATCTGCAATGGGGACGGCAGAAGCGTGGCGCTCATAAGCTAATCAACGCTGATGCCAATGTCGATCAGTCGTCGGCCGGCAGCCGATAGCAGCAGGGGATAAGGCTGCGGCGTCTGCTACCGGTGGCGATTTATTATTGATATCTAAGCTCCGTGACCTACATGGTGTTGGTCACGGAGCTTTTGTTGTGTTCCGTCAAAAAAGCATTTTCTGTAGCGAAAACAGTATCTGATTTCCGTTTGACTCTGAAAATTTGTATAATTTTGTATTTAGATAAGTAAGTCGTAAATATCGGGTTTTAAATTAATCATATACGTAATAATTTTCACGACTTACTTATGGGGCTTATGTCCCATGTATATTAAATTTTAGATAAGAATGTATTATATATCAAAACGCATGGAAATTTCAGGGTCACACCGCCTTGAACTTTCTTATCCGAGTAAATGCGAGAATATTCACGGTCATAACTGGATTGTGACAGTCTACTGCAAGGCGCGTACGCTCAATGCTGATGGCATGGTCTGCGACTTCAAGCACATTAAAGAAAAAATTCATGGAGTTCTTGACCATAGGCATATCAACGATATATTACCGTTTAATCCGACGGCCGAGAATATCGCGCGATGGGTCGTAGAGCAGATACCTGAATGCTACAAGGCAGAAGTGCAGGAGAGTGAGGGCAATGTGGCCATGTATGTCGTAGATGAAGATATTTAGCCATGGGTATGAAGGTAAAAGAGATATTCTATTCATTGCAGGGGGAGGGTAGGTTTACCGGCACGGCTGCTGTCTTCTTGCGCCTGTCAGGATGTAATCTTAGATGTCCCTTCTGTGATACGGATCATTTCGATGGAACATTGATGACATATGACGCTATACTTACTGAATTGAAGCGGTATCCGTCACGGCATCTGGTCATCACCGGTGGTGAGCCTTCGTTGCAACTTGAGGCAGACTTCATAGACATGCTTCATGGATGCGGATATTTTGTGCAGGTTGAGACTAATGGGACTCATACGTTGCCCCGTAATGTCGACTGGATTACATGCTCGCCTAAATCAAAGGATATCGTATATGACAGAGTAAATGAGTTGAAAGTCGTATTCGGCAGTGATGCTGTGGGTGATGATTTATTTTTTAACCATATATCTTCGATAGAGGCTGAAGAATATTATCTCCAGCCATGCGATATGGGCAATGATGCGGTTAATGCAGATATTCTCGGTAGATGTGTGGAGTATATAAAGAGTAATCCTGTGTGGCGCCTGTCGCTGCAGACCCATAAGTTGATTGATATACCATAAATATGATGCTTGATTCTACAAGATATATTGATGTGAGTATCGTTTAATTTTGTGGTTGAGATATTTTTTTGCTCATGTCTTTGACCAATTATATGGATGCATGCTTTATTGGTCAATTTTTTTTGCTTTTAGGTGGTGTGCTTAATGTGTTGATATTTATGGCATTAAACGCAACTGCGCTTAATTCGGTTAAAAAAAAGTGAAAAAATATCTGAAAAAATTTGGAGAATTGGAAAAACTGCCCTAACTTTGCAATCGCAAAACGGGAACAACCCCAAGCAACAAAGGTTGCTTAAATCATCGAAAGAAGATTAAGGGTGATTCTCAAACAAATAAAATTGCCTTGTGGTGTAATGGTAGCACGTCGGATTCTGGTTCCGCCTGTGAGGGTTCGAATCCTTCCAAGGCAACG
>NZ_JAIDKI010000244.1 GCF_029051885.1 Muribaculum sp. | reverse complement strand
TCCATCATCACAAGACAAAAATCACTCAGAGATATGCGACCCCAGCGTTAACAAATATTGGGGAACGGGGTCTTAGCGTCGATAAGTAATAAAACGGTATTCGGCACCTGAACGCGGATCAGCCTGAATTTCCCCCTCATATACAACACTCCATTCACCGGCGCTGATTTCAGGAAACCATGTGTCGGTGTCGGAAGGCGCAGCTGCGTCTATCTCTGTGATTTCAAGTGTGTCGGCCATAGGCATAAACATATGGTAAATCTCTCCTCCACCTACCACCATTGCCGAAAGCATGGTATCATCGGCGCTCCCTTCGCTTTTGGCTGCAATATAATCTGCAGCGATGGAGAGGGCCTCGTCGGGAGTATGGGCTACAACCGCTCCGTCGGGCAATTCCATATCGCCGCGTGTGAGCACGATGTTGAGACGTCCGGGCAGCGGACCTGAGGGAAACGACTCATATGTCTTGCGGCCCATTATGAGTGGATGTCCCATTGTCAGAGACTTAAAATGTTTCATATCGGCACTTATGCGGTAAAGGAGCTGGCCGGAACGCCCCAGCCCACCGTCACGGGTGACAGCGGCCACAAGAGTCAGAGGGATTCTGTCTTTATCGTTCATCATACTGCCACTACTGCTTTTATATGGGGATGCGGATCGTAATCTTCGAGAGTGAAGTCCTCGTATTTGAAATCAAATATTGATTTTACCTCAGGATTCAGTACCATACGCGGCAGATGGCGGGGCTCACGCGACAATTGCAGACGCGCCTGCTCGATATGGTTATTGTAGATGTGGGCGTCGCCGAGAGTGTGTACGAAATCTCCTGCACGCAATCCCGTCACCTGGGCCATCATCTGGAGCAACAGAGCATATGAGGCTATATTGAACGGCACTCCGAGGAATATATCGGCCGACCGCTGATATAGCTGAAGGCTGAGACGCCCGTCGGCTACATAAAACTGAAAAAAGGCATGGCAGGGAGGCAGATGCATCTCGTCGAGCTGACCTACATTCCAGGCACTTACGATTATACGACGCGAATCGGGATTATTCTTTATCGTCTCCACCACTTCGGAAATCTGGTCGATATGGCCGCCGTTGTAATCAGGCCATGAGCGCCACTGATAGCCGTAGATCGGACCGAGCTCACCGTCGGGACCGGCCCATTCGTTCCAGATACGCACTCCATGCTCCTGGAGATAATGCACATTGGTTTCGCCACGCAAAAACCACAGCAGTTCGTATATAATCGACTTCAGATGAAGTTTCTTGGTAGTAAGCAACGGAAAACCCTCTTCAAGGTTAAAACGCATCTGATAGCCAAACACACTGCGCGTGCCGGTGCCGGTGCGGTCGCCCTTTTCAACACCATTAGCCATCACATGGTCAAGAAGTTCGAGATATTGTTTCATCGGATTTTGTATTTACAATCGAATCAGTGTCCATCGACACGGTAGCTGACGCTCCGGAGCATGCGCTTGCGCGCCCTATCTCAGGCGAGTCGAGGCTCTGCATCATGGGGAGCGAGAGCTGCTTACGGTCGGGACGATAGAATATGGCATCGTCGGGACACACGGTAAGGCAGTCGAAACAACCTACACAACGCGAGCCGTCGACAACATGGTCGATAAGGTCGATACAGTGAGCTTTGCATACATGCTCACATTTGCGGCAGTTGGTACAAAGGTCGGTATCGATATCTATATGCCAGAGAGAGCGTGCAGAGACCATGCCAAGCACAGTACCAACCGGACAGAAAGTATTGCAGAACGGCCGGCCTAAAATCCAGGCTGATACGGCGACTGCACCCAAAGACACGACCGACAGAGCCACACCGAAGAGAGAAGCGGTGATAACCGACACATAAGTCACAGTCCACCATCCGGTATATACACCAAACGCCGCCACAGCATTGTTAATCCACCCCCATACAGGCTTCAACACATTCAGCACAAAGGCCGAATACATACTGTAGGGGTCCAATATGACCGGAATTATAAGCAACCCCGTAAAAAGACACACGGCCACTACGGCGAGCGAGCAGTAACGCAGACGCGTCATCGGAGGTGCATAATGATAATCGCGGCGCGAGCCCTTGCGACTCATGCGGCCAAGCCTTGCCGCTACATCCTGAACGACACCAAGCGGACAGAACATCGAGCAATATATCCTGCCGAACAAGGCGGTCATGACAAGCCAGAACAGTATCGTGACACCCGAAAAAGCCAGACCGGCAGGTATAATCTGTGTATGCTCAATCCATCCCATCGTGCCAAGCACAAGGTCGCTATATTCAATCCACAACAAGGTGATGACAGCGGCTACAGCCACCGACACCGTTATGCGCATAGCTTTAAGACCTTGATAACGTTTCACGCTCCGGATTAATATATTACCACTCTTTTGTGTGGGCCAAACCACACTCAACAGGCGGTCTGTTAAAGATTATTTTCTACAAAATTAATACTTATTGAAGACTTCCCTGCATCCGACAGCTAAATAAATACCAAATAAATAGTAACTTTGCCGTATGAAAGAATTGCTGATTATCATCCGACGCTTTGTACCTCCCTATAAGAAGTATCTGGCACTCAACATTATCTTTAATATCCTCGCGGCTTTCCTCACACTGTTCTCATTTGCAGTGGTGATACCCATACTGCGCATGCTGTTCGGGATAGACCAGATGAACTATACGCATATCGAATGGGAGAACGGTAGTTTCAAGGAAGTATTCTTCAACAACTTCTACTACTACACCCAGGAGATGATCACCACCTACGGGCCTTCGATCACACTGGCCGCACTGGCCGCGCTGCTCGTAGTAATGACCGGCCTTAAGACGGGAGCCACATTCCTGTCGTCTTATTTTATCATACCGATGCGCTCGGGTATAGTGAGAGATATACGCAACTATATGTACGACAAGATAGTACGACTGCCGATATCCTACTTTACCGATGCCCGCAAAGGCGATGTGATGGCACGTATGACAGGCGACGTAGCCGAGATTGAGAACTCAATCATGTCGTCGCTCGATATGTTCTTCAAAAATCCGGTAATGATTATCGCATGCCTTACGATGATGATTATCATGTCGTGGCAGCTCACCCTGTTTGTACTTGTGCTTATCCCTATGGCCGGCCTTGTGATGGGGCGCGTAGGCAAGCGACTGAAACGACAGTCGCTCGAAGCCCAGAACCAGTGGGGACTTCTTATGTCGAACATCGAGGAAACCCTCGGAGGCCTGCGCATCATAAAGGCCTTCAACGCCGAAGACAAGGTAAAGGCTCGTTTCCACGCCGGCAACCAGGTTTTCTATAAAATCAGCAACAGAATAGCACGCCGTCAGTCGCTCGCCCACCCCATGAGCGAATTTCTCGGCACCATCACCATCGCTATTGTACTGTGGTTCGGAGGCACTCTGATTATCGACCATCACTCTTCGATGGAAGCCCCCGACTTCATCTACTACATGATTATCTTCTACAGTATCATCAACCCTGCCAAAGAACTGTCGAAGAGCGTATATGCCATACAGAAAGGCCTCGCGGCCATGACCCGTGTCGACGCTATAATCGAGGCCCGCAACCCTATCCACGACCCGGCCCATCCCAAGAAAATCACCGACTTCAAGGGCGATATACGCTACAACAACATATCGTTCAGCTACACAAAGGATATGCCTGTCATACAGGACGTCTCGCTCCACATCCCTGCGGGAGCCACAGTAGCCCTCGTAGGACAGAGCGGCTCTGGAAAATCGACAATGGCCGACCTTCTACCGCGATTCTACGATGTAGACAAAGGCTCAATCACTATCGACGGCACCGACATCCGCGACCTGCGCGTACATGACCTGCGCTCGCTCATGGGCAATGTAAACCAGGAGGCAATCCTCTTCAACGACACTATATACAACAACATAACATTCGGCGTAAAAGAGGCCACACGCGACCAGGTAGAGCAGGCCGCACGCATAGCCAACGCACATGAATTCATCATGGAGACTGAACAGGGCTATGACACATGCATCGGCGACCGCGGATGCCGTCTGTCGGGAGGACAGCGCCAGAGACTCTCTATCGCACGCGCAGTGCTAAAGAATCCGCCGGTACTCATTCTCGACGAAGCCACATCGGCGCTCGACAGCCAAAGCGAGAAGTCAGTACAGGAAGCACTGGAGCGACTGATGAAGGACCGCACCACGCTCGTAATCGCACATCGCCTGTCGACAATCAAAAATGCCGACATAATATGCGTGATGAACGAGGGCCGTATCGTGGAATCCGGCACTCATGACGAGCTTATGACTATCGAAGGTGGAGCCTACCGCCATCTGGTCGACATGCAGAAATTCTGATAACTCCACATAAATACATACTCCAAAATGTCCATACTCCAACCGGGCAAGAAAGTTGCCCTATGTAGCGACCATGCTGGCTACGAACTGAAAAGCATTGTTGAGGGATACCTCACAGCCCAAGGTATCGAATATGAGGACTTCGGTACATTCTCTGCCGAAAGCTGCGACTATGCCGACTTCGCCCACCCTTGTGCGAAAGCCGTAGAAGAAGGACGCTGCTATCCGGCCATTGGCATATGCGGAAGCGGCAACGGTATAAACATGACCCTCAACAAGCACCAGGGGATACGCTCGGCTCTCTGCTGGGAGGTAGAACTGGCCCGACTGGCCCGTGCCCACAACGACGCCAATGTACTGGTAATGCCGGCCCGCTTTATTGAGCCAACTCTGGCTCTCGCCATTGTCGATGAATTTCTTGCAACTCCATTCGATGGAGGGCGTCACGAAAAGCGCATAGCCAAAATCCCTTGTCAGTAAGCATAATCGACTACTGTACAGAACAACGATACATAGCTCACACAATAACAAAGGCCGTGGCAAGATTTTGCCACGGCCTTTGTTATTGTGTAGGATATGTATCTGCGGGTATATTACCAGATAACCACGCGCTCCTCTACCGGTCGGAACATCTTGTCGCCCTCTTTGATAGAGAATGCCTCGAAGAACGGATCAATGTTGCGCAGAGTAACGTTGACACGCTGTTCGCCAAGTGAATGCACATCGCCTTGGGTAAGAGAACGAATCTCTTCATCACGGATATTCTGAGCCCAGAGGTTGGCGTAGTTGAGATAGAATACCTGCATGGGGGTCAGACCCTCGATTTTCTCAGTAGCAATATCCACACCCTTCTTCTTCTGCGAGTCGAGGAATGCTGTCATAGCCACGCGAAGGCCACCCTGGTCGGCGATATTCTCGCCAAGGGTATACTGTCCGTTGCCATGAAGACCGGGAAGAATCTCCACTGCGTCAAACTGTGCGATAAGACCCTTGGTCTTTTCAGCAAACTTCTCGGCATCCTCTGCAGTCCACCAGTTGACCATATTGCCGTCTGCGTCGAAGTTGCGTCCCTGGTCGTCAAATCCATGAGTCATCTCATGACCGATTACCACACCGATACCGCCATAATTCTCGGCATCCGACGACTCAGGGTCGTAGAAAGGAGCCTGGAGAATAGCTGCCGGGAACACAATCTCATTGGCCAGAGGATTGTAGTAGGCGTTGACGGTCTGCGGAGTCATACCCCACTCAGTCTTGTCGACAGGCTTGCCCCACTTGGCATATTCCTCTTTCTGATGCCACATGCCGGCATTGTGCATATTCTCGTAGTAGCTCAGCTCAGGATCGATAACCATGCTGCTGTAGTCCTTCCATTTGTCGGGATATCCGATTTTCACGGTAAAGGCATTGAGCTTCTTGATGGCGTTGAGCTTGGTGTCGTCGCTCATCCAGGGAAGATTGATTATATGTTTGCCGAGAGCTGTGCGCAGATTCTCTACCAGACCCACCATGTAGTCCTTTGACGACTGAGGGAAGTATTTCTCTACATAAAGCTGTCCGACAGCCTCGCCGAGCATACCCTCGGTAGCTCCGAGCGCACGCTTCCATCGCGGACGCTGCTCGCTTACACCGCTCATTACCTTGTTGAACTCAAATGAAGCGTCGGTAAACTTGTCGCTGAGTTTACCGGCAGCCTGAGCCACATATTTCCAGAGGTAATAGTCCTTGATTTCACGGTCGGTGAGGGTCGAAAGCAGATTGACACCCTGCATCACCGAGTTGGGCTCTGTAACGATAACAGTCTCAGGCGAGGGGATTCCCATAGTCTCGATAAAGAAACGGTCCCAGTTTACTCCGGGATATGTCTCCTTGAGCTGTGCGAATGTAAACGGATTGTACATCGCCGGAATATTACGGCTCTGCTCGCGGGTCCATGCCGAGTCGGCAAGGGCAGTCTCGATTTTCATTACGTTGGTCATGATGCGCTTTGCATCCTTGGCCTTGAAGCCGGCATTCTGCATCTGCTTTACAATCAGCTTCTTGTACGCCTCACGCACTTCCTTGTTGCGCTTGTCGTCGAGCAGATAGTAGTCGCGGTCGCCAAGACCCATACCACCGCCTGATACATACATTGCGTATTCCTTACTGTTGGCAAGGTCCTCCATGGGTCCTGCGCCGAAGAAGGGAGAGGCATAGTTGCCGTGCATCCAGAGAAAGAGGTCGGTCATCTCCTCGTGGGGAGTGTTCTCAATCTTCTTGAGATCGGCCTGGATAGGAGCGGCACCCTCACGGTTGCGACGCACTGAATCCATAGCCTGTGAGTAAATCGTCCATACCTTGTGGGCTACCGAGCCGGGCTTGGGATTGGTAGCGCCCAGACCGAGCACAATACGCTTTACACGAGCCTCGGAAGAGTCGTTGAGCACGTCGAACGCGCCGTAGCGTGCATGTTCGGCGGTAAGAGGATGAGCGTCACGCCATCCTTTGGTTACATGCTGGTAGAAGTCGGCAGAGGCCGGAGTGTTTGGATCAAACTGCTTGGGATCAAGGCTTTTCAGATGTTCCTCAGCGCTCATAGGGAGCACCGCGAGGAAGCCCATGAGTCCGGCGGTTGCAAGTGATTTTAACAGGTTCATATTATTACTGTAATTGTGTTAAGTAACTGTTCTAAATTTTATGTTTCCCGGTCAGATTATTTCGATGTCTCTCCGGCAAAATCTTCTAAAAAACTTCACTCAAATAAACATTAAATAATTTCGACCAGTTACTTAGTAAAAGTATTCATCATTATTTGATGCACGAAAAGCGCAAACAGTTGCAAAAGTACTCAAATTTTTCCAATTGTAACATAATTGTTCTACCAGCCATAATGAAGACGGGAGCACAAAAGTATGCTCCCGCCCGATATTTATATAACCAACTAACAGTTATTTGGCCACCTTGCGACCTCCTACTATGTATATCCCCCGGTCAAGACCGTCAAGAGCCGACTTGGCAGCAACCCGGCCTCTTACCGGGCGCCCGTCTATAGAATATACACTCACAAATTCCGCGGACGGATGCTGCCAGCGGGTTTCATCCATTCCGGAGAGCTCACCGGTACGGGTGAATGTAAACCGGTCGATATTCATCGGGCCGCGCACCACCTCGAATTTCAGCACATGGGCCCCTTCGGCTATCTCTACATCCTTTACATCGTGATTAAAATACGTATTCCAGTCGCTCTGTCCCGAGAAACTCCAGTCATCAATCTCCTCATCGTCGATATACATACGCAACCGGCTTGATGCCTTAGGGTCGTCGCTGAGGCGTGCCGTGACTGTATACACACCATCCTCTTTCGCGATGAAATTATACTTGTAGTAATCGCCTGTCGAGGTAGAGCCTATGTGCCACCCGTCGGAATGAGAATCTATAGCAACCTGAACATCATCACGATATCCCTTTGAGTTGCGTTCCCATGCGCCTTTGTCCTGAAATCTGTAGTCGGAGGCTTCAAGATCCTCGGCCTCGATGACGCCGGGTATGTAGGCGGCGCCTGTCGATAATGTGAAATCATATAGTCTCATTGCTCCGCGAGTCACCCTCAACTCGATATAATGCTCACCCGCTTCAAGAGATATGGGATATATGTAAAGCTCCTGCCTGTCGCCAGTAAGACTCTTCTGAGGGAGTTCGCGACCGCTCTCGGCAGTCTTCCAGGTTCCATCAAAAGCCACTGCTATCCTGCTGTCCGACATGATATTCTCGGCCACGACAGTCATGGCGTAGCGTCCGGACTTAGCCACATTGAGTGAGAAACGGAGAAATTCGAAATTGTCAAGATTGACTCCATCGGCACTGCGCGAGGGTACCGACATATCACGCTTGTAATACGCGTTTCCGCCTTTACCATCATTATACTCTACAGCACTTATTGTCAACGGCTCTGTGCCGTTGAACACTCTGGCCTTCCCGCCATGCGGCTCTCCGAAGTTGCGAAGAAGATTGAGATTTCCCTCATCATCAAATGTCTGCTCGTCGTAGCACACCGAACGCAATGCACCATGCCCCGAGAAATCAGCAGTATGATAGAACGTATACCACTTACCCTTGAACTCCACAACCGATCCGTGTGTGGTGTTGCACCCCATAGGATTCATAAAAACACCTTTGGGAGTATACGGTCCGGCAATATTGTCGGAGACAGAGTATTGCATGCGGTTGACCGTAGTATAACCGTCGGCATAGACAAGATAATACCTGCCATCCTTCTTGAATACCCAGGGCCCCTCATGAAAACTCGGGAAACCGCTTGCGACATCACCGTCAGGACCAAGCAGCATAACGCTCTCTCCCTCCATCTCAAGCCAGTTGTCGCGCTTCAGTTTCGTCATCCAGCATCCACCCCGGCCCGAAGTGAACACATAGGCCTCTCCGTCGTCATCCACAAAGAGGCATGGGTCTATTGTCGATGGGATACCGTCGATATATCCGATACACTTCCACGGACCGGCCGGATTCTCGCTTGTCGCAAGGAAATGCTGCCATACGGCCTCTCCGTTCATGCGTATACGGTGAGGATAGATGAAATAATAAAGGCCGTCGGCAGGATTGTAATTACAGTCGGGCGCCCACATATATTCCTCGCCGTAGTTGTTGGTAGTGCCGGTATACCTGTTGGATGTCGCCGCATTCATTACCTCGCCGTGATCGGTCCAGTGTATCATATCTTCTGTAGAGAAAATATGATAACGGTCCATATGGTCGCACCCCTGCGAGGGCGACATGTCATGCGAGGCATACACGTACAGCACTTCCTTACCGTCTACATTCCACACGTGTGCCGACGGGTCGGCTGTGTACAGCGGAGATGTAAATCCTACACCAAACATTGGCGATGTAAGCTCTGTAAACATAGGGTTGGACGTATAGGTCCATTGACGCGGATAATTGAAATCATACTGCCCGTTGCCTGTATTTTCAACATAATCGCCCGTGCGGTGCCACACGTAATAATCAATATTCATTGAATTGGAAGGTACCCATCGAAGCACATGCTTCCCCTGAGAAAGCATTATACCGGGATTTACAACCATCGAATAGGTGTCCCAGCCATGGCCCGGAGCGGAAACAATCTCTCCGGCAGCCTTTCCGTCAATCTCAAAGAACAAATCCTTCACATTGTCGGAACTCATGCATATCTGCAACTCATATTCACCGGCTTCGGCCACTTCAATCGTATAGCACAGCCAGTCGCCGGCACTTACATTGCCTATCACATATCCAGAGCCACCTCTGTTGATACGTACTTCGTCGATATCCTTACGATAAGAGTTGGAGCCTGTATTCATGAAATTCCAGCTGATATCCTTGCCACCGTTATCAAAATCCTCGGCCTGCATCTTGCAGTCGGACGACGCGCTCAGTAGATGGCTCCGATATGGCGTGCCCTTATAATTGGCCACATATTCCTCCGCGGTAACGCCATTGTCGTAATAATCATAGATATACGGCTGGTCATCAGGAATGTCAAAAGCATAGGCCACCGTCAGCGGCAGCATGATGTACAACGCCGCGACCGAAAAAATACGGTTACAGATAGAGTGACTCATAATTATGTTTTTTTGAATGGTTTAGACGAGTATTGCAAGTGTGAGATAAGTAACTGTTCCGAGTTACTTTAAATTCACCGGTCTTAAAAATGGGCTGCCACAAAAATATCATGATTTGCAGCAGCCCGTTTTCCACTTTAAATATATTCGCTTCGATTAACTTTTCGATGGCAAAGTTAGGCCGACAGACTTAACACAGGATTTAAAATCTACTTAATCCCGACATAATTTTAACTTAATAATATGTTTTACAACATATAAATGCATTACCCGCACCATATAAAGCATATGCCACCACGATAAAACATCAATAACTTGACTTATGTCTATTCAAAATGAGGAAAAGTATATGATTTTTACTACTTTTGCAATAGTACAGAATTCAGCACAATCCTGAATCAATCTATTTCCTTATAGTCTGTGTGTTATGGCTACTATTGACATTATCTGTAATATTGACCACAACTTCGTAAAATATTGCGGAGTGATGCTGACATCCCCAAAGAGCAATACGGACTGATGCCGAATGCTATAATTCAATGAACTAAGCAAAACGCATAAATAGCCCAATTATCTTCCATCATGGACATTGTATGTAACATCGACGACCGCTACGTACCATACTGCGGCATAATGCTTACCTCGCTGCTCGACAACAACCGCGACAATGAGGTAAATATCCATATAGTGGCAGCCACGCTGTCGACCGACAATATGGAGACACTTCGCGGTATTGTGGAAGATACATTCGGCGCCGGTATAAAATTTTACATCGTAGGGGACAGTCTTGTAAAAGAGCTGCCCCACTTTGACAACGACTATATAAGCCTGTCGACATATTTCAGATGCTTTCTCACAGAAATCCTACCTTCCGACATAAAAAAAGCAATCTACGTAGACTGTGACCTGCTTGTGCTCGGCTCCCTGCGACCGCTATGGGATACCGATATATCCGGCTATGCACTCGCTGCTGTAGAGGACATGAACAGTTCGTTTACCGACAAGCACCGCCGTCTCGGAATGCCGGAAAGCTATCTTTACTTCAATGCCGGAGTGCTGCTGATAAATCTCGACTATTGGCGCAGACACAACGTAATGGAGCGTCTGATGACATGGATGGAGCAATACCGCAC
The DNA here is from genome assembly GCF_029051885.1 of Muribaculum sp. Taxonomy (GTDB): domain Bacteria; phylum Bacteroidota; class Bacteroidia; order Bacteroidales; family Muribaculaceae; genus Muribaculum. The sequence continues at coordinate 44,899 of NZ_JAIDKI010000244.1, read as the reverse complement.
ACGCATCGTAGCACATGACCAGGATCTGCTCAACGCAGTATTGTCAGAAGAAGTCACCTACCTGCCCCACCGCTGGAACATGCAGGAAGGAATGCTGCGCCGCCGCCGCCACACCCTTCCGTCATCAGAATCCACAATTGACCGGGAGATGAAGCAGCCTGCAATCATCCACTTCGCAGGCAAACACAAACCCTGGCAGGAAAAATGCATCAATCCGTATAAACCCATGTGGGAAAAATATACCGATATGTCGCCATGGAAAGGAATGAGGCCGGAGAAACATATCGGATTTACCCTCAACCGCCTTACATTTCCTCTGCAGGACATGCTCGGCCTACGCAACGGATACCGCAAACAAAAATTTAACGGAAAGTTATGAATCACATTCCTATAATCGATAATAAAAATAATACACCTGTAGTGTCAATAATCGTGCCTAACTACAATTACGGCCGTTATATTGACACACGTATGGAATCTATTCTTAACCAGACGTTTCAAAACTTTGAAATAATCCTACTCGACGATTGCTCTACAGACAACTCCGTTCAGCAACTTGAAAAGTACCGTTGCAATCCAAAAGTAAGCTACTTTGAGATAAACACCATAAATTCAGGCTCTCCCTTTCGCCAATGGGAAAAAGGCATATCACATTCACAAGGCAAATATATATGGATAGCTGAGACCGACGACCTTGCTGAATCCACATTCCTCGAAAAGACCGTAGCAGCACTCGAAGCCAATCCTCAGGCTGTAGTTGCGTTTACCGGCTCTGTAATCATCGACGAAAACGGCAATCCATCCGGTAAAGACTGGGACAAATGGCGCGGAGCCAAAACCCGCAGAGGATGGAACGCATTTGACGGAAGAGAGTATATTATCCACAACCTATTTTGGAAAAATTATATCTACAATGCCAGTATGGCCCTGTTTCGCCGCAACGCATACTCCCCCTCTCTACTTGCCGAAAGCATAACCATGCGCAACGCCGGTGACTGGATGTTCTGGACAAAACTTGCATCGCTTGGCAATGTAATAGAGGTATATGAAAAACTCAACCGCTTTCGACGCCACAGTACAAGCACCACGGTTGAGGGCGACCGCTCAGGGAAAATACGTTTTGAGGAAATTGTCGTACTAAAATACATTAACGACAACTTCAATATAGGTTCATACCGACGGCGTCTGAGAATTGGACGCCTTATAAAGTCTGTAATAAAGGCCCCACAATACTCCCCTTCAACTCGCCTTGAGATAATTAATGCCATACACTCAGAGTTTGGAGCAAACATGACTGACTACCGCCTCGAGCGCCTTAACAAGGCTGCCGCCGCCATATGCCCACTGATTCTCACACAGCACCGCGACCGACTCTGACTCGTAGCTAATTATCAACCTGGAGTTATACAAGCATTCCGATAACTCCTACAAAATATGCTCTGTTACAATAAAATTGCATACCTTTGTCCGATAATTACGCTGCAAACAGAACATTTATCTCAATGCCGTTTGTTAATATATTTACTAACAGACTAATTAATACTTTAGTTAACGAACAGTTTGAACTATGTCACACCCTCTTGTTTCCGTTATTGTACCCAATTACAACTACGCTCAGTATCTTCCGGAGCGTATGGACTCCATATTCAGGCAAACATTCCAGGACTATGAGGTTATACTGCTTGATGACTGTTCAACAGACAACTCCCTCGAGGTTATTGAATCATATCGTAATCATCCGAAGATAGCATATATAGAACTCAATCGTGAGAATTCAGGCTCCACATTCAGACAATGGCGCAAAGGCATCAGCCATGCCAAAGGAAAATATATTTGGATTGCTGAAGCTGACGATCTGGCTGAGCCTACATTTCTTGAAACAACTGTAAATACTCTCGAAAATAATCCAGATGCCACAGTAGCATTTACAGGGTCTACCGCAATTGACTCGGAAGGTAAACCTAAACCATATGATGTCGACAACTGGAAATACTGGCCTTATAAAATGAATGGTGGCATACGTATATTTGACGGGGAAAAGTATATCATACATTCACTTTATTGGAACAATTACATCTATAATGCATCTATGACCCTATTCCGTAAAGATGCATATACACCGTCAATGCTTGATGACTCAATAACAATGCGCAACTCCGGTGACTGGTTGTTCTGGATAAAAATGGTAGCAAAAGGTAAAGTAATCGAGATTTACGAAAAGCTCAACTATTTCAGAATACACACGGGGAGTGCTACATCAAGAGGCAATAACAACGGCAACCGACTCATCGAGGACTTCATTGTCATGAAGTATGTGGAGTCACATTTTCCCGTAGGAATATATCGTAGAACAATATGCCGCGGACAGTATATAAAGGAAATCAAACGTGCTCCGCAATATGTACCTGAAGAGAAGAAAAAAATTCTTCAGATAATGAATGATACGCTTGGCTCGTCCAATAATACTTACCGTATCGAACGCATAAACCGTGCGCTGGTGCACGTTATCCCAGGGCTTATTACAAAGAAAAAAGACCGATTATGAGTAAATCGACATTTCGAAATATCTCCAAAGCAATACACAACGGCTTTTACACTGATAGCGACATTAATTCAGCTATCAGTGAATATAAGCGTAATGGTGCCCCTATTTCAAAAGTCGTCTCATTACATCTAAAAAAGATTTTTCACAGAAATATAAAACACGTCATACCTAAGACCCGCAGACTGTTATTAGCCGAAAACCCTGCAATATTAGCTATGTTTGAGTCTCCTGCATCTTCCAAAGAGATTCTGCTTATTTCTCATGAAATGACTCTTACAGGAGCACCACGCGCACTTCTTACCTTTGCTATTACATTAAAATCGCTCGGCTATTCCCCAGCGATACTGTCGTTATCCGAGGGTCCATTAACACAAGAAGCTAATAGACATGGCATACCAGTAATGATTACCGAATCGGAATTAGTGAATCCATATGTGCCAAATACTCTGTACAAGGCAGAAAGAGACGTTGTAGCTAAACTGATAAATCGGTATTCTACTGTCATATACAATACCATAGTTTCAGTAGACATACTCAATGATTTCATCAATCGAAGCAATTCTTTCATATGGATTCATGAAGCAGGTATTAGCTATCGTTATCTGCGCAGTAACAGAGACAAAATTATATCAGCATTAAACAATGCAAAAAAAATATGGATTGTAGGCGAACACGCCAAAAAGATGTTCGATACATATACACATGGTAATATCGACTCTAGCATATTTCTTTATGGAATACCACCAATAGACGCTGACGCTCTATGCAAAATCAAGCCGGTAACATTGGAGGCCGATAAAATCCATATCATGATGTCCGGTATGATGGGACATCGTAAAGGCACCAATACCCTTCTTAAGGCTGTCGATATGCTCACTGATATCGAACAGCAGCGCATAAAGGTGCATCTCATTGGCGGATGTTGCGAAAACAATACTCGTAAAGAAATTAACAATGCTCCGGATACCGTAAAATGGTGGGGAGAGAAATCCCACGAAGAACTACTTAAAATAATGGGACAGATGCAGGCTCTGATATGCCCGTCAATCGACGACCCAATGCCCATTGTCTGCACGGAAGCCTTCCAGCAAAATATCCCGGTAGCTACTTCTGACGCAACAGGAACAGCCGCACTTATAACTACAGGAGAAAGCGGCATGGTATTTCCTGCTGACAATCCCGAAGCTCTGGCCGAAGTAATACGAACAATCATCAATATGCCCACTGAAACCCTCAAGGAAATCGGGAGAAATGGGAAAAATATTTATGACAAAAACTTCACTCTCGAAGTATTCACACGACATGTTGTTGAATACTTTCCACCAATCACCAGCCAAACACATTCCAAACAATAAATCAATAGAATAATAACATAATAAATAGAGTTCTTTCATAAAAATACCAGTCAACAGGATAACGGGGTGGAATTTTCGCTATCTTTGCCATTGCAATTTCTACTAATCATTAGCCGGATTTCTACGCTATGACCTACGAATATGACTATCTGGTGATTGGCTCTGGCATCGCCGGAATGAGCTTCGCGCTGAAAGTGGCCGCTACAGGCCGCGTGGCGCTGATATGCAAGACCAGACTTGAGGAAGCCAACACCTACTTCGCCCAAGGCGGTGTGGCGTCAGTGACCAATCTTGAAGTCGACGACTTCGACAAGCACATAAACGATACAATGATTGCCGGCGACTGGCTGTCCGATCCAGAAGCCGTGAAAAAAGTAGTGACAGAAGCTCCGGCCCAGATACGCGAACTCATAGGCTGGGGCGTCGACTTCGACAAGAAAGAGGATGGCAGTTTCGACCTTCACCGTGAAGGCGGACACTGCGAATTCCGCATACTGCACCATGCCGACAACACCGGCGCCGAGATACAGCAATCGCTTATCGAGGCTGTAAAAGCCAACCCCAACATCGACATATTTGAGGACCACTTCGCTATTGAAATCATCACCCAGCACCATCTGGGCAAGATTGTCACACGGCGTACCCCCGACATCACATGCTACGGTGCCTACGTGCTTAATCCTGCGACAGGCAAAGTAGACACATTCCTATCACGTGTCACTCTCATGGCTACAGGAGGAGTGGGAGCCGTCTACACTACCACTACAAATCCGCTTGTAGCCACCGGCGACGGCATAGCGATGGTATATCGCGCCAAAGGAACGGTCAAGGACATGGAGTTCATACAGTTTCATCCAACCGCACTGTATCATCCGGGCGACCGTCCATCATTTCTCATCACCGAGGCAATGCGCGGCTATGGAGCCGTGCTCCGCAATCTCAAGGGTGAGGAATTCATGCAGAAATATGACCCGCGCCTGTCGCTTGCTCCACGCGACATAGTGGCCCGCGCCATCGATTCGGAGATGAAACTCAATGGCGACGACCACGTCTATCTTGACGTCACACATAAAGACCCTGAGGAGACCCGCCACCATTTTCCCAACATATACGCAAAATGTCTGTCGCTCGGCATAGATATTACCAAGGACTATATACCGGTGGCTCCTGCGGCCCATTACCTGTGTGGAGGCATAAAGGTAGACACCAACGGAGAGTCGTCGATAGGGCGCCTGTATGCAGTGGGTGAATGTTCATGCACAGGACTCCACGGCGGCAACCGTCTGGCGTCCAACTCGCTGATAGAAGCTGTGGTATATGCCGATGCTGCCGCCCGACATGCGATGTCGGTAAAGGATGGCTACTCATACCGTACCGACGTGCCTGAATGGAACGATGAAGGCACGCGCCACAACGAAGAGATGGTATTGATAACCCAGAGCATCAAGGAAGTAGGACAGATAATGTCGGCCTACGTGGGTATTGTACGTTCGGACCTCCGCCTGAAGCGTGCATGGAATCGTCTCGACATACTCTATGAGGAGACCGAACGACTGTTTAAGTGCTCCAAAGCCTCGCGCGAGATATGCGAGCTGCGCAATATAATCAACGTTGGCTATCTTATTATGCGCCAGGCCATGGAACGCAAGGAATCGCGCGGTCTGCACTATACTATCGACTATCCTCACAAGTAGTCGGCTTGATGCGGCAGGGTATACTTGACTGACCTGTGGTATATCATTAGCTCATCATCTCCTCCCTACTCTGCTGATTTATTGAACTTTTTTTGCGTAACGAGCATTTTGTGTGAATGAAGAATATCTTTTGCGCCATCATAATGATATTATCATGTGCCGTCTGCGTCTCAGCGCAGGACGGCACACCTGATGGTGTGGCCGGAATACTCGACGAACCGACGCTGAAAGACGCCCGCATACCTCTTGTGCACGGACGCTACCATTTCGTCAACGAGGAGGGAGATACTGCCGTAATGGTTGTACTCAACAATATCACATATTATCCTCCTCTGAAGTTTAAAAACAAGAAACAGGAACAGTTCTACTGGCGTACCGTACGCGATGTGAAGCGCACTCTGCCCTATGCCAAAATGATTGCAGAGACCATACTCGAGACCTACGAATATATGGAAACACTGCCATCGCAGGAAGAGCGACAGCATCATCTTCAGCAGATGGAAAAAGAGGTGTTCAACCAATATAAGCCTCAGTTGAAGAAGTTTACAAAATCACAGGGTAAAATGCTGGTGAAGCTCATCACGCGGGAGACCAACCAGTCGTCCTACTCTATACTGAAAGCCTTCCTCGGGACTTTCCGCGCCGGATTCTGGCAGACTTTCGGACGCTTTTTCGGGGTAAACCTCAAGAGCGATTTCCGTCCCGACAAAAGCGAGGAAGACGCTATAATCGAGCGTGTATGCGTGCTCGTGGAGCAAGGTATGCTATAGATTGCGCAATGACGCAAGCAATTCTGACACATCACCGCGTGTAAGAGTGCGCTGATTCTGCAACTCACGTGCAAAATTTCTCACAATCCCCTGCACACCGCTATGGGAGAACACCCTGTCGAGGTATGAGTAACTACGCTCGAAAAGGCGGTGTATCTCGTCATTCTCAAGCGAACAGGCGTCAGCCCCCTCCTGCTCCAGACATTCAAGCAGAGCATTGCGCGTGTCTGCGTCCGGAGCCATATTCAGCTGCATATAGTGGCGACACATCACATTGCCTATCATCATACCCATAGAAGCCTGATAATGCTTGAGAATGTATTGCCATGCCACCTTTGCCGACAGTCTCGGATTTCCTGAAAAATAATACTCCGGTACGAATTCGATATTGTCGTCGGAATCCATATCAATGCGCGCCAACATATCGTCGGCATCCCATACAACAAGACTTACGGCCATGCCTGTCACGCCGTAACACTTGTCCTGCTCATCTGTATATTTCAGTCTCATGTCTGCTTAAAGTAGTATTTCTCAGTACTTAACAGCCCGATATAGCTACCATGCGACGCATGGTGCAAATGGCGGCATACCTCTTCAGCATGCGCAGTCGGCCGATTGAAGGCAGCACCGCCTACGGGTCTTCTCCTTATTAAACATCAAATATAAGGAATTGTATCGCCCGCAACAAAATTTATCCCCTATTTTTTAAGGATGCCTATAATTCTTGACCCGATACAGCCACACACTTTAGGCCCGAAAAACGACAGGAGTATGCCAAACTTATTTTTTCCTCTTACATCAGAATTTATGAGTGATGCTATTCTGAGCCGCTTTATCTGAGCCCAGCATGCTGCCAATTCAGCATCGTATCCACAATTATGTACAGTATCCCTTCCAGCCTTACAGTGTCGGATATATTTCCACAGTTGCATATATATGTCGAAATTCGCACTCAATCTGCGGTCACGAGCCGCACTCACCAGCTTCATGTCTGACGATGCGACTGCTCTATGCTCGATGTCACGAGTGATGTCAAGTACATCAAGCCTGCGTCTCGAAAATGTCTCTATCAGACTACCTTTCCGCTTCCGATAAAAGTACAACTGGGCATTACACAGTCCTACCCGTTTCGCCTTAGGCATACTCTCCAACACCCTTGCCATCCAATCAAGATCCTCATAAAGGATACCCTCTTTAAACTTTATACCATCTATAACTTCACGACTGAACAATTTACCCCACGGAGCGCTGCATATAAAATCATTCTGGTAAAGCAATTTTCTTAATGCCTCCCCGGGAAGATAGTGATGAAATTCAGCCATATTCCATTTACGTGAGGTAGTGACTATATCAGAGTCGCCAAATCTTATATAATCAACCCCGGCTATAGAATAGCCTTCATTTCTTTTTACGATATCTATTAAGGTGTGTATATATTCAACGTGTAATATATCATCACTATCTACAAATGCGATATAATCACCCTTGGCATTGTCCAATCCGACATTACGAGCTATAGAGGGTCCTCCATTCTCCTTCCTTACAAGAATAAACCGGCTATCTTTCTTCTCCCATGCTCTACATATCCCGGTACTACCGTCTGTCGAACCATCGTCAACCATTATCACCTCCAGGTTGCTATAGGTCTGTAATGAAACGGATTCCAGACATGCATCCAGATACTCCTCTACATTCCATACCGGAATAATAACAGAAACCATATAAGAATCAATCATATCCTGTTTTTATTAGGATTATGGCCGAGAAGCCAAAGCACCGACCTTGCCAACCGGCTTGATGGAGAGTATCTGTGTAGTATCTTACCTATTGACCAAGGTATATATATACTGCTTAATAAAGCGATTATAGTATATACCCACCATGGAAAATCGGTAAAATGATGGAGTATCTGCTGGGATAGCACACATGTAAACCACGACAGCAGATACATCATATAGTTGTATCCCTCAAGATGTAGCCATCCCAACTGCCATTCACAAGCTGTGATAGCCAACGTAATAAGCATTGCAAGCCCGGATAATGAGCAAACAAGACCATACACTCCCGATAAATTATCCGTATAAAACAATATAAGCCATATTGTGGCGCATATACCGCCGAACCACCATTGCCCAAATAAAAAGTCAATATCCGACTTCCATCGTGCGTATGCGATACCACACATAAAGAAAACTGCAAGTTCGGCAGTACGGCCTATCCCCATGAAGGTCCATGCCCACTGATTGACATATAAATAGCCTGCTATAGATAGAATTCCTCCAGTCAGAAAAAACAGTGATATTCTATTCCTAAATAATTTTAACCCTATGAATGACACACATAGCAACACAAAAACAACTGGCAGAAACCATAGAAACACTATAGTAAGCCTATCAGAAAATAATATAGATGATACGAATGAACTGATATCTAAATCCACAGGATCATCCGCATATCCTGACATCAATGCACGGGGTACAAATGTCACTATGGTCAGTACAAAATAAGGTACAAGCAGGCGCTGTGACTTATTTCTTATGAAATCGCCAAAGGAGACGTTATAATCCCTCTTGACCATTGATATCATAAATAAATAGCCTGAAATAAATACAAACAGAGGCATTCTCACCGTCTGAAACATTCGATAGAACCAAAACTGATGAAAATCGCCAGGATATTCATGCAAAGAATGTCCAAGAATCACAAGCACTACTCCTACAATCTGTAGGAATGATATAAATCTTATTCTTTGCGATTGTACCATTTTATATACATTAACGACACACATACCACAGGCGTGTGTGGTATGTGTGTCGTCCGATATATTATTTTACTACAAGAATCTTTGTTACTGCACCATTATTGGATTCCTGATTCTGAGAGGCATATACGTAATACACTCCGGTAGGCACACGTTCGCCTGCTCCATTGCATCCGTCCCACATGACCATTCCACCTTCCGAACGTGTCTGAAGGAATACATTGCCGGCAGAATCTGCAATCTTTACAAGGGAGTTATCCATCAGGCCCTTTATTGTAATCCAACCTGTGTAATCCGGCCTTACCGGATTGGGATATGCATAAACATCGCTGAAATCAGCAGCAGCCGGAGTAATTGTACTATGATATACAGCCAGACCGTTGGTAGTACCGAAATATACATCGCTGCTATTAGGCTCACATACTATCGAATGTACTTCATTTGACGGAATAATACTGTTGGAACGTGTGAAATTTTCAAGAATCTCACGCCCGTCAGCACTTACATAATATGCACCGGAGGTTGTGGTTGCCAGCCACTTACGATTTCCGGCATCTACAGATACTGAAGTTACCTCCTGATTATCAAGAAGGTAATCAGCCAGTGAAGTGCCGTCGTTGCGAGGCACCTTTATGCGCTCTATTGTATTATCCTTATTAGACAGCATGCTTCGCAAATTATGAATCACCACAACTCCGCATCCGGTCCCAAGCCATATATCACCGTTATTATCTTCAGCAATACTGAGTACAGCATACGGACCGAAAGTCTTCCCGTCCTGATCAGTAAATCTGTTAACCATCCAGTAATTGTCATCCGACACAGCCGATGTACCGTTAGTATCATATATAAGTACATTCTGGTCACCGTATGTCTGGGTTATCATTGCCAGATTCTTATTTTTTGAATGCTTGAAATGCACGATTCTTGAATCTCGACTTTCATGAGAGCCGAAATAAGGCAAATCAAGAGTAATCCAGTCAGTATAAGAAACATTGTTGCTTTTGTTCTTACTGGCAGGCAGAATAGTTACAATCTCGCGTGATCTTGGAAAATCATGAGCAATCGCCCATAGATTATTATTGCTGTCAAAAGCCACGTCTTCGACCGAGCATGAAAATCCTGTACCAAAAGGACCATTAGTCTTGTCATACTTAGCTATCTGCTTGCCATCCTTAAACTTCCATATGCCTTCAAACCATGTAGGCACATATACAATAGAAGGGTCCTCAGGATCAACAACAACATGATGACCGGTTCGCAAAAGATTTTCACTTGACGAATTTATAGGGGTGTAATCTCCTTTCTTGGGGGTGATATCTTCAACGAAACCATTGCTTATCAGATTCAGCTTCATCAAATAACTATAGTTGTCATGAGACGGATATCGGCTTTGGGCATTATAGGTGGTATAAACTCCCAAATCTGAAACTGCAAGCCTGGTAGGACCACCGTGCACAGATGTTCCAAAAGGATACGATGGCTCTTTGTCAATCGTATAGTTTGATAATTTCTGATTATTATCAATATCAGTATACTTAGTGGTATATGTCAGATGACCTAACCCGTCATCATTCAAATACCATAAGTCGTTATCATTACCAGAACCATTTCCTCCCACATAAATAAAAGATGTATACAGATTAGAAGGCAACTCAATAGCCTTATATTCAATCCAATTATCCTCATTAAACCGACATAATACATATGAATATCTCGATATTATAGCAAACCAATCTCCAAACATTCGCATTCTCGCAAAATCATACATTGCAAATCCCGGATAATTGCCTCCTACCGTTTTATTCTCGAAATCCACCTTATATATATTAACCCAACTGGCCGACGGACGATGCGCAATAATGAAATCATCATTCATTCCATACAAGCCTGCACACTGCAAATCGCTCAATTTCACAAACCTTGTAAAGTCGTTAACTCGCTGTGTCTTGCTTATACCATAAAGACCTGTATCAGTGCTTATAACCACATTTTCACCCATCACCGTAACTCCATATACAGGAAAGCTGAAAATGCCTGATTCCTTTACAGCACCAGACTTAGTGTCGTACCGTACCAGGCCGAAACCGGTAGCGACATACATATCGTCATCATCAAAAGATACACTGTTAATACTTTTGTCAGTAACATACTGTGCATCCTTTATATCGCTTAGATTCACAATATTGCCATTGTCATATATCAGGTCTATATTGCAGTTTTCATATACGCATACGATATAATCTCTGTCATAGTTACGATAGATACCACTCACATTCACATCCGAAAGTCCATTAGCGAGATTATAGGAATACATCTCGTCCATATCCTTGTCGTAATGAAACAAAGAACCGCCACCACAGAAATAAACCCTCGACTTGGTGTCGAGAATATCAGCACGGTCAATGCCGTAATTACTGTACAAATCCCATGAACCGACAGCATGCTGTGCCGACAGATCCACACATAATATTGATATCAGAGATACTAATACCAGATAATATCTATACATATACTATGATTACTTTATTAATTGCAAGAAAGCAGAGAGTCCCCTACTCTTTTATTCTACATCACCTTTGCGAGAGATACTCGACCAGTTTCTTTACCGCCCGACCACGATGACTGATTGCATTCTTCTCTCCGTCGGACATCTGTGCAAAAGTGCGCATCTCGCCTTCAGGCCGGAATACAGGGTCATATCCGAAGCCACTTTCACCATGACGCTCATGAGTTATGCATCCTTCCACTATACCATTGAACAGTACGGGCTCTCCATTGCCTATTATAAGAGCTATTACAGTACGAAAACGGGCTTTTCTATCCTCCATTCCCTCCATATTGCCAAGAAGAAGAGCAACATTGGCAGCAGAATCATGCCCCGGACCTGCATAACGTGCGGAATACACACCGGGAGCACCACCAAGAGCGTCTACTTCAAGACCGGTATCATCGGCAAAACAATCATAGCCATAGTGCTGTTTCACCCATTGAGCCTTGATTAAAGCATTACCGTCGAGCGTATCCGCAGTCTCAGGAATATCATCATTACAACCTATTTCTTCCAAAGAAAGCACTACGATACCGGTATCGCCAAGTATCTCGCGTACCTCCTTAAGTTTATGAGCATTATTTGTAGCGAACACTATCTGTTTCATACAGATATAAACGAAATATCAAAGCCTTTTATTGCTGTCATTCAAAGCATAAATCATGTAGGCGGCCTCATTTATAACAAAAAACAAAAAATTTCTCATTACTTATTAGCATGTCGTAATATTGAACTGTCTTTATTATACACATATATTTATTTTTATCTACATCAACCAATAACCTAAAATTAACCATTAAATTTAATTATGAAGAAATCTTTACTCTCATTATTTTTTGCAATTGCCATGACTTGTGTGGCTAAAGCCGACGAAGTAGTTGTAGTGTTTGCCGGATATGATTATCAGGGAGATATTACCTCTAAAGTCGAGTTTTCTGAAGGCAACTCTGACACTTCCATCAACAACAAAGACTTCGAAGTGCCCGGAGTATGTAAGTTTGCATTCTATAAGAATATAGAAACCACCGGATTTTCTTATATCAATCCCTCCGGTCAGACCCCTCATCTCCAGTGGGCCAAGCAGACTCTGCTCAACATATCACCTAACGAAGGTATCACCATTACAAAGATAACCTTTGCTTGCACTACTGCCGGATATACACAGAATCTGGAAGTCAATTACCCTGAAAATTTCGGTGAATGCGTTACTGAAGGCACCACTCCTTACTGGACCGGCTCAGCAACATCTGATTTCGGTCTCACATTCACTCCCAAGAAATCAAATCCCATGCGCTTTTCCTACATGACTATCGAATACAGCGATGAAACATCTGCAATCGATAATATCGCAATCGACGAAACAGCGCCTGCCAGATATTTCAATCTTCAGGGTATCGAAGTTGCCAATCCCCAGAAAGGTAAAGTGTATATCCTGCGTCAGGGTTCAAAATCAACCAAAATAATTATGTAATTCAAGCACTTACATTCTATAACAAATGCGCCGTGTCAACTTTTTTTGACACGGCGCATTGTTTTCTACAGGCTAAAAACTTATATATCAGCCTACCACAATATTGACAATCTTGCCGGGCACCACGATAATCTTCCTTATCTGTTTGCCTTCAATCCACTTGGCAGCACCTTCATGAGCGAGAGCTGTCTTTTCAATCTCCTCACGCGGAGCGTCGGCAGCCACCTGGATATTGTAACGAGCCTTACCGTTGAAGCTCACGGCCATAGTGACGGTCGACTCCACAAGATATTCCTCGTTGTGTACAGGCCATTTGGCATCACATACTGTAGTATCATGTCCGAGCGCATGCCATAACTCTTCGGCTATATGAGGAGCAAACGGAGCTATGAGTACAACCAGAGGCTCAAGAGCCTCACGGCTATGACATTTGAGCTGTGTAAGTTCATTCACACATATCATAAATGCCGCTACCGATGTATTATAGCTGAATGTTTCTATATCGGCGGTTACTTTCTTGATTAGCTTATGCACAGCCTTAAGAGCCTCCTTTGATGCAGGCTCATCGCTCACAAGCAGGTTGTCACCCTTGTAGAACAGGCTCCAGAGCTTTCTAAGGAATCGGTTCACACCGTCGATTCCGTTTGTATCCCAAGGCTTGCTTGCCTCAATCGGACCGAGGAACATTTCATACAGACGCAGTGTATCGGCACCATAGCGCTCTACAATATCGTCGGGATTAACGACATTGAACATAGATTTCGACATCTTTTCTACAGCATATCCACACACATACTTGCCATCTTCAAGGACAAATTCAGCGTCTTTGAATTCCGGACGCCATGCGCGGAACTTCTCTGTATCGAGCACATCGTTGCTCACTATATTCACATCGACATGAATCGGGGTAGTGTCATACTCCTTGCGCAGACCTGCCGACACAAATGTATTGGTATCCTTTATGCGATATACAAAATTGCTTCGACCTTGAATCATTCCCTGGTTGACAAGTTTGCGGAAAGGCTCGTCGCGGCATACCACACCGAGGTCATACAGGAATTTATTCCAGAAACGGCTGTAGATAAGATGTCCGGTAGCATGCTCCGTACCGCCGATGTAAAGGTCTACATCCTGCCAGTATCCGTCAGCCTCCTCGCTTACCAAAGCATTGTCGTTCTTAGGATCCATATAGCGCAGATAGTACGCGCTCGATCCGGCAAAACCGGGCATAGTATTCAGTTCAAGAGGATAACCCTCGCCGGTCTTCCAGTTCTTGGCACGTCCGAGAGGAGGCTCTCCAGTCTCGGTAGGCAGGAATTTATCTACCTCGGGAAGTTCGAGGGGCAGATTTTCTTCCGGAAGCAGGGTAGGTATACCATCCTTATAATATACCGGGAACGGCTCTCCCCAATATCGCTGACGGCTGAATATAGCGTCGCGCAGGCGATAGTTTACTTTTACCTTGCCTATACCTTTCTCTTCGATAAACTTCTTAGTTGCGGCAATTGCGTCTTTTACTTCCATGCCATTCAGGTCAAGTTCAGCGCTTGCCGAGTTTATCATCTTGCCTGATTTTGCGTCAAAGCTCTCCTCCGACACGTCGGCCCCCTCAATCAGAGGTATGACGGGAAGATTGAAATGACGGGCGAAAGCATAGTCGCGGCTGTCGTGGGCAGGCACTGCCATGATAGCTCCTGTACCGTAGCCTGCGAGCACATAATCGCTCACCCATACGGGTATATTCTTTCCGGTAAGAGGATTCACTGCATATGCCCCGGTGAATACTCCGCTTACCTTTTTGTCTATCATACGTTCGCGCTCGGTCTTATGCTTGACTTCATCAAGATATGCATCGACAGCAGCACGCTGCTCGGGAGTGGTTATCATATCTACATAGACACTCTCAGGAGCAAGCACCATAAATGTCACACCGAATACCGTATCGGCGCGGGTAGTGAATATCTCAAGCTCTACATCGCTGCCGGATATAGGGAAGCGCATCTCAGCTCCCTCTGAGCGTCCTATCCAGTTGCGCTGTGTCTCCTTGAGTGAATCGGTCCAGTCTATTGTGTCAAGACCGTCGAGCAGACGCTGTGCATAAGCCGATACGCGCAGACACCACTGGTACATCAGTTTCTGCTCCACAGGATATCCGCCACGCAACGACACACCCTCGCTTACCTCGTCATTGGCAAGCACCGTACCCAGCTTGGGACACCAGTTTACCATTGTGTCGGCAAGAAAAGCGATGCGGTAATTCATCAGAGTATCGCTCTTTTCCTTGGGCGACATACCTTTCCATTCCTCGGCGGTAAACTCCATATCCTTTCCACAGGCGGCATTCACACCCTCTGTGCCCGACTTCTCGAAGTGTGCTATAAGATCAGCCACAGGCATTGCCTTGTCGGCATTACGGTCGTAGTAATGCTCAAACATCTTCATAAACGCCCACTGTGTCCACTTATAATAAGAGGGGTCGCAGGTACGTATCTCTCGGTCCCAGTCGTAACAGAATCCAATCTTATCGAGCTGACTGCGATAGCGGTCTATGTTTTCGAAAGTAGTCTTCTCCGGATGCTGTCCGGTCTGGATGGCATATTGCTCGGCAGGCAGACCATACGAGTCGTAGCCCATCGGATGAAGCACATTGAATCCGTTGAGCCGCTTATAGCGGGAATATATGTCGCTTGCTATATAGCCAAGGGGATGACCTACGTGAAGTCCCGCTCCGGAAGGATAGGGGAACATGTCGAGCACATAGTATTTCGGACGTGAGCGGTCTATCTCAGTCTTGTATGTCTTATTATCTTTCCAATACTGTTGCCAGCGAGATTCAATCTCTTTATGGTTGTATTCCATATTATATTATAGTTGTTTTAATATTCGAAAAATGCTCTATACTCAATAAATATATGATTTGCATCACTTCAAAGAGCCATTATTCACATACGCTTAAAGCCCGAGTCTCTCACTTATTTCCAGCATTCTCTCTATAGGCTTGCGTCCGCGCGCTGCCGTGTCGGAATCTACAGTCACTTCAGGTTGCTCATAGCGCAGACAGTTGTACAGCTTTTCAAGAGTGTTCAGCTTCATATATCCACAGTCGTTGCATGCGCAGGTAGAGTCATTTGGAGCGGCAGGGATAAACGTCTTGTCCGGACAGCGTTTGCGCATCTCATGAAGTATGCCGCTCTCAGTGGCTACTATAAATTCCTTTTCCTCCGACTCTACGGCATATTTCAGAAGTGCCGCAGTCGATCCTACCTTGTCGGCAAGAATTATAAGCTGGCGGGGACATTCAGGATGAGCGAGCACCTTAGCCATAGGATGCTCTTTCTTAAGCTCTACCAGTTTCTCTACCGAGAACTGTTCGTGAACATGGCATGCGCCGTTCCACAGTTTCATAGAGCGTCCGGTTATGGAATTGATATAGTTGCCAAGGTTACGGTCAGGACCGAATATGATAGGGGTGTCTTCAGGAAGGCTCTCTACAATCTGCCGGGCGTTGGACGATGTCACCACTATATCCGTAAGGCTCTTCACTGCAGCCGAAGTGTTGACATAGCTTATCACCGTATGGCCGGGATTTGCTTCGATGAATTCCTTGAATTCATCTGCCTTGCAGCTGTCGGCCAATGAACATCCGGCCGAGAGGTCCGGTATAAGCACCTTCTTGTCGGGACACAGCATCTTGGCCGTCTCGCCCATGAAGTTTACTCCACACAGTACTATTACAGGCTCGTCGAGACGCGAGGCAATCTGAGCCAAAGCCAGAGAGTCGCCTATATAGTCGGCAAGATCCTGTATTTCACCTTTCTGGTAATAGTGGGCCAGAATCACTGCGTTCTTCTCTTTCTTGAGTCTTTTTATCTCTGCTACAAGGTCGGTACCAGGCTCTACTGGAGCATCGACATAGCCTTTTTCTATATTCATCTGCTGATATGTGATGAGGATTGAGAATGACTTATATGTATATTACTCGGCATTCACATGGTTTCTACCTGATATCAACATTTCTTTTATTGGATTATCAGATATTTAGCATGTTTATCAACATATGGTTGATAACTGCAAAGTTAATATAATTTCCTTAAAGACTCAAACCATTACCCTATGTAGACATGTTGTAAATCGCAGAAAGCCACAGAAGCAGTATATTTCCTACAGACTTTCCATCGTATCATGCATATACTACATGTGACACACTCCATGATTCCTGACTGTTCAGCCAAAGATTATCATCATCAACATTAACCTATTATTATTTAAGATTAAAAATTTTTTCTCTTATCTATATTGTAGTGTTTATTGTCGTTGATAATTAGGATAACTTTTGTCTATTTTGCTTGGATATTAAGTTATTGATGTACCATCAACTGAATATACATCTTTATCTACATGTAATGTGGTGTGGAATAATGATATACATAGGTTATTTACATAGCGTTGATAACGTTATTGGTTGAAAAAAACATATGGTTTATAACCTTGAAAACATATGTTTTGTGTGTTGAAACTGCGCTGATACAATTGTTGAAACTCTTTTGGAGGCAGACTGCTATTATCCGCTATATACAAATCTTCCATAAACTCCAAATCTACTTATTAAAACTTCCTTTATATTTCTCAACCTTTATCAACATTGTTTTCAACAACTGTCGACAGGTACTTCACAGAGAAAAAAAATACCTGCACCATTTATATATGGTACAGGCATTTTTGGGGGATGTTGATAATATCTACATCAGGTGTTGATATTACCGACAGTGGTCAGGTATATCAGAGTTTTGCTTTGATTTCCTTGGTGGCTTCCTCATAGCCGGGCTTTTCAAGAAGGGCAAACATATTCTTCTTGTAAGCCTCCACACCGGGCTGGTTGAAGGGATTCACACCGAGCAGGTATCCGGAGATACCGCAGGATATCTCGAAGAAATAGATAAGCTGTCCGAGATACTCTTCAGAGAGTTCGGGCACGATGATGCGCATGTTGGGTACTCCGCCATCCACATGGGCGATACGTGTGCCAAGTTCGGCCATCTTGTTTACTTCGTCGACATGCTTGCCTGCGATATAGTTGAGACCGTCGAGATTTGCCTCGTCAGAGGGGATAAGTTTTTCTGATTTTGACTTTTCAACAGAGATTACAGTCTCGAAGATAGTGCGCTCGCCGTCCTGTATCCACTGGCCCATCGAGTGAAGGTCGGTAGAGAAGTCGACAGCTGCGGGGAAGATACCTTTGTGGTCTTTGCCCTCGCTTTCTCCATAGAGCTGTTTCCACCATTCTCCGAAGAAGTGGAGCTTGGGATTGTAGTTTACAAGAATTTCGGTCTTCTTGCCTGCACGGTAAAGGGCGTTGCGGGTCGATGCATATAGTTCGGCCATATTGCTGTCCGATGCGTTGCCGAGTTCTTTCTCCATCTCTACCGCGCCTTTTACGAGCTTCTTGATATCGTAGCCGGCTACAGCGATGGGGAGAAGTCCTACAGGGGTAAGCACTGAGAAACGTCCGCCTACATTGTCTTCGATTACGAATGTACGGTAGCCCTCTTCTGTGGCGAGCTGGCGCAGAGCTCCGCGCTTGGCGTCGGTGATGGCCACGATGAGGTTTTTGGCAGCTTCCTTGCCGGCCTGAGCCTCAAGCTGCTCCTTGAGCAGGCGGAAAGCGATGGCAGGTTCGGTGGTGGTGCCTGATTTGGATATAACGATGATACCGAATTTCTTGTCTTTAAGGAATTCCTGTAGTTCGGCGAGATATTCTTCACCGATGTTTTGGCCGGCAAAGAGTACCTTGGGAGCGCCCTTCGAGGTAGAGGTATATGCGTCAAACGAATTGTTGAGAGCCTCTATCACGGCTTTTGCTCCGAGATAAGAGCCGCCGATACCTACGGATACTACATATTCGCAGGAGTTGCGGAGGTCGTTGGCTACTTCGATGATTTCATCAAGTTCTTTCATGGATGTACGCGACGGGAGGTCGTACCATCCAAGGAAGTCATTACCCTCGCCGGTACCGTTCTTCACCATGTCGATAGCCTTGGTGGCTTCTTCCGACTCAATCTGTCGGATTTCTTTTTCTGAGACAAACTTCAGTACTGAGTTGATGTCTAATTTGATTTTTTCCATAAGGTATATGAAAATTTAATTAGGTATGAGTATACTTGTTAGTGGTTATGTAAGATGATGGCTGATTCGTTCCATTACCTTCGCTGCCGGCATAGAGTGGTAAAGGATATCATATACGCCTTCGAGTATAGGCATGTCGGCGCCTATGGCAAGGTTTATCTCGTGCATGCATTTGGCTGCATAGTATCCCTCGGTCACCATCTCCATTTCCATCATGGCACGGCGCACGGCGCATCCGCGGCCTATCATCGAACCGAAGTTGTGGTTTCGGGAAAATTTAGAGTAGGCGGTGACAAGAAGGTCGCCGAGATATACCGAATGGCAGATACAGCGGTTGCCTCCTACAGCCTTGTCGATAAAGCGTTCCATCTCTTTTGCAGCATTGGCCACAAGGATGGCCTGGAAATTGTCGCCGGCTTTCATTCCGTGTACTATTCCTGAGGCTATGGCATATACATTTTTCAGTACACCGCCATATTCTATGCCGCGCACATCGCCGGATATGAGCGTGCGCATCGCCGGGCCATTGAGGCAACGGGCGAAAGCCTCGGCGGCGTCTTTGCTCTCCGAGCCTACTGTAAGGTAGCTCAGACGTCCGAGAGCCACCTCTTCGGCATGGCATGGTCCGGATACGACAATCATCCTCGAAGGGTCTATATTGTATCGTTCTTCAAGATAGTCAGTGACAAGCTGATTTTCGTCGGGGATTATTCCCTTGGTAGCTATAACAATATTTTTATCCGAAATGTTGGCATTGAGCTTTGCCAGGTGGCTCTTGAAGTATGGCGAGGGCATTGCCATAAGCAATGTGTCGGCCTCTCTTGCGGCGGCATTTATATCGCTTGTAAAGTCTATGCGGTCGATGGGAAATTCCACATCCGACAGATATGCCGGGTTATGTCCGAGACGTCTGAATTCCTCTATTCGGTCGTCTCGCCTCATGTACCATATTATACGCTCTTCGTTGCGTATGATAAGTTTTGCAAGGGCAGTCGCCCATGAGCCGCCGCCCATGACGGCAATCCGTCCGGGCAGCGGGTGGGGCGTATTGTTATCCATACCTTGGGGATGCATTATTCCGCCTCCTCTTCCTTTTGAGGCGCGGATGCGGCAACCCAGTTCTTTACATCGTCCTGTGAGGGATTCTTCAGTTCGAGTTTGAATTTTTTGTTCAGGCCGCAGATATCCTGGAAAAGTTTTCCGGGATTGGCTGTGGCGAGCTGGGCCACGGTGTATACGCCTGCTTTCTGCAGCACGGGTACCCACTCGACGGGTACGCCCACCGAGGCATATGCCTCAGCGTTGTCACGCTTCTCGGTCTTCTCCGGACGCATCTGCGGGAAGAGAAGTACTTCCTGTATTGTAGTCTGTCCGGTCATCAGCATTACCAGACGGTCCATGCCGATACCCATGCCCGATGTGGGGGGCATGCCGTATTCGAGGGCGCGTATGAAGTCTTTGTCAATAATCATGGCTTCGTCATCGCCCTTCTCTGCGAGTCGCATCTGCTCTACAAAGCGTTCATACTGGTCGATGGGGTCGTTGAGTTCCGAGTAAGCATTGGCGAGCTCCTTGCCGTTTACCATAAGCTCGAAGCGCTCGGTAAGTTCGGGATTGTCGCGGTGGCGCTTGGTAAGGGGCGACATCTCGATGGGGTAGTCGGTGATGAAGGTAGGCTGTATGTATGAGCCCTCGCACTTCTCGCCGAACATCTCGTCGATGAGCTTGCCTTTGCCCATGGTTTCGTCCACTTCGATACCCATGCCTCGCGCTGCCGCTCTGAGCTCATCCTCGTTCTTTCCGTTGATATCAAATCCGGTGTGCTCGAGGATAGCGTCGCGCATGGTGATGCGCTTGAAGGGTGCTTTGAACGATATGATGTTGTCGCCTACTTTTACATCGGTTGTGCCGTTGACATCCATACATATCTTTTCAAGCATGCGCTCTGTGAAGTCCATCATCCAGTTGTAGTCCTTGTATGCTACATATATTTCCATACAGGTGAACTCCGGATTGTGGGTGCGGTCCATACCTTCGTTGCGGAAGTTCTTGGAGAACTCGTATACACCCTCGAATCCACCTACGATGAGGCGCTTGAGATACAGCTCGTCGGCGATACGCAGATACAGGGGTATGTCGAGAGCATTGTGGTGTGTGATAAATGGACGGGCGGCAGCTCCGCCGGGTATTGACTGTAGGATAGGGGTCTCCACTTCCATATAGCCTGCCTCGTTGAAGAACTGGCGCATGGAGTTGAATACCTTTGTGCGCTTGATGAAGATTTCCTTTACACCGTCGTTGACCACCAGGTCGACATAACGGCGGCGGTAGCGGAGTTCGGGATCATCGAAGGCATCGTAGGTGACACCGTCCTTTACTTTTACGATAGGGAGCGGACGGAGCGATTTGCTAAGTACGGTGAGTTCCTGGGCATGAACGGATATTTCGCCGGTCTGGGTGCGGAACACAAAGCCTTTCACGCCTACGAAGTCGCCTATGTCAAGGAGCTTCTTGAACACTACGTTGTATAAATCCTTGTCCTCGCCAGGACAGAGATCATCGCGTGAGATATACACCTGTACGCGTCCGCGTGAGTCCTGAAGTTCCATGAACGATGCTTTGCCCATGATACGGCGGCTCATGATACGGCCGGCTACACATACCTCTCTCTGTGGAGCGTCGTCGCTGAATGTTTCTTTGATTTCGGTGGTATATGCGTCGACCGGATAGAGGGCGGCAGGGTAGGGATCGATACCGCGGTTGCGCATCTCGTCGAGCGAGCCGCGACGTATTATCTCTTGTTCGCTGAGTTCAAGTAAGTTGATAGCCATATTGCTTTTACTGTAATGTTTTGTCAATTAATCGCAAAATTAACGATTTTATCTCTATTCGCCAATTTTGATACATAATGATAAAATAAAATAGTTTGATAAAGGGTGACAAGTGAAATATTTTTGTAAATTCGCGGTAGAAAGTAATTGATTCAACTGTGGAGGATGTCTGCGGTTGATAAGAGCCGTTTCGACAATAAGGAGGAAACTTTTTACAACCTCGGACGGCCTTGGAGATCGAAAGAATTTCACAACACGTGTAACAACAAGCCGCACGGATAATAAGAGTCAGCATCGCCTCGGCACTGCAATTAACATTTATTGTCTCACCGGCTCTAAAACATAAAAGAGTTATGGATAAAGAATTAGACTGGAGCCATCTTTCATTTGGCTATATTCCTACCGATTGCAACGTACGTTGCTGCTTCCGCGACGGAAAATGGGGCGATATAGAGGTATCTCAGTCGGAGACCATCGATCTCCATATTGCAGCTACCTGCCTCCACTACGGACAGGAAATCTTTGAGGGTCTGAAGGCTTTCCGCGGCAAAGACGGAAAGATACGTGTGTTCCGTCTCGAAGAGAACGCCCGCCGTATTATCGAGTCGGCAAAAGGAATCATGATGGAGCCGGTGCCCGTCGAGCTTTTCACCGAAATGGTTAAGAAGGTGGTGAAACTTAACGAGCGCTTTGTACCCCCGTATGGCAGCGGTGCATCGCTTTATATCCGTCCGCTTGAGATAGGTATCTCGGCACAGGTTGGGGTGAAGCCTGCAAGGGAATATATGTTCATAATACTCGTAACTCCCGTAGGCCCTTACTTCAAGGAAGGTTTCAAACCTACCAATATATGTATCATGCGTGAGTTTGACCGCGTTGCCCCGAAGGGAACCGGACGCTGGAAGGTAGGCGGAAACTATGCAGCCAGTCTTGAGGCTGGTGAAAAAGCCCATTCGCTCGGATACAGTGCGGTGCTTTATCTTGATCCGAAAGAAAAGAAATATCTCGACGAGTGTGGTCCCGCCAACTTCTTCGCCATAAAGGGCGGCAAGTACATCACTCCCGCTTCGGAGTCTATTCTTCCGTCTATTACCAACAAGAGCCTCATGCAGCTCGCGCGCGACATGGGCATAGAGGTAGAGGCACGCCATATACCTATCGAAGAACTCGCTGAAATCGATGAAGCTGCCGCCTGTGGAACTGCCGCCGTAGCATCGCCTGTAGCTGAAATCGACGACCTCGATACAGGTGTGAAATATGTGGTAAGCAAGGACGGACAGCCCGGTCCTGTCACAACAGCTCTCTACAATCGTCTCCGCGCCATACAGCTCGGTGAAGAGCCCGATGTACATGGCTGGAATACCATTATTGACTGATTGTTATTGAATGACTACTGACTATCAAGCCATAATCGACAAATATTATCCCGCATCAGGTGCCGACCCCCTGATGCGGGAAATATATATGAAGCATGCATGCCAGGTAGCTGACATGGCTGTGGCTCTCAACGAGTCGGCCCGGCTTGGCCTCGACGCCGATATGGTGCGCGGAGCGGCGATGCTCCACGATATAGGCATATGCCGCACTAAAGCTCCCGGAATACATTGTTTCGGCGAGGAGCCTTATATACGCCACGGTATTATCGGAGCCGGAATACTGCGCGAAGAGGGTGCTCCCGAGGAGTGGGTACGGGTGGCCGAAACCCATACAGGCACCGGACTTACAGCAGAAGACATAGTACAGCAGCAGTTGCCCCTTCCGGCATGCGACTATATGCCCGAGTCAATACTTGAGAAACTCGTATGCTATGCCGACAAATTCTATTCCAAGTCGGGAGCTATGGAGAAGCGTACTGTAGCTAAAGCGCGTGCCGCACTGGCGCGCCACGGTGGCGACTCGCTGATGCGGTTCGATGCCATGCACCGCATGTTCGGCTACGTATAGCCTACACATATATAATATATAGAGTATAATATATAGAGCGCTTAATTGCGGTATAATGCCTACGCATTATACCGCAATTGCTTACATTTGGGGAAGGGATTAACATTAGAAAATAATCGTTTTAATAATTATTAACAATTGGGGGGGGTAATTGGTTAATAAATGTGTAAATTTGTAACTGTTTTACAATTCTATAAACCAGTTCATTATTTACAACATTTCAATGAATAAAATTTTCGCAGCCATCCTTACAGTTTCGCTTCTGGCACTGAACGCTGAGGCTAAAAAGATAAAGTTTGACTACTCTGTAGTAAATGTTCCTGAAGAGGGAGGTGTTAATTTTGAGCGTATTACCGACGATGCCGATTGTGTGTTGTACACTGTAAACAACCGAAGCGGCATATTCGGAAAGAAGAAAGCCTCGGGAGTAGACTGGTGGGTAAATCCGCAGATAGCCATATCGCCCGACGGGCAGAAGATAGCTTATATCAATCTCAAGAACGGTACTCAGAATATCATGGTGAAGAGTGCCAAGAAGGGTGGTGCAAGCGTGCAGCGCACGTTTCGTACTGCCGTAGAGGATTTCAGCTGGAGTCCTGACGGTAGCACGCTGTGTTTCACGGAAGTACGCAACGGCCACCATGGCATATATCTTGTAAATGCCGAGCAGGGTTCGGTTGTAAAGCAGATTTCAGGAGGTAATGACAATGACTACGGAGGTGTTATCTCACGCGACGGTAATACTATTTTCTTCCATCGCGGGGAGGGTCTTCAGTCGTACAGCATATGGAGCTACGACCGCAAGACCAATCTGTTTTCCAACTATTCGCGCGGCATGACACCTGTGATGATTCCGGGAAAGGCTAATGAAATATACTGCGCGCGTTTTACCGACCAGAAGGAGAGTGAGATATGGCGCATCAATTTTGAAACCGGTGTGGAGGAGATAATCCTGTCGCAGCCCGGACGCAGTTTCACCACTCCGCAGCTGTCGCCTGATGGCAAATGGCTTCTGGTGACCGGGACAAGTGTTTCAGAAAAGGAGAAAGCAATCAATACCGATATCTTTGTAGTGCGTACAGACGGCACAAATCTCACACAGCTTACTTATCATCCCGGCAACGATATGTCGGCCATATGGTCGCCCGACGGAAAGGAAATATATTTTCTTTCTCAGCGTGGTTCGGCCAACCGCATATTCAATGTGTGGAAAATGTCATTCGATCTTTGATAAACACTAAGGTTATTCACTATAATTTAATTTTGCAATGAAAAAATTATTTTTGACTGCTCTGGCAGTGGTATCGGCCCTTGGCCTGTCGGCACAGCGTGCTTCTGACTCGTCTGAATTTTCATTCTGGGACACTGACGAAGTTGAACAGAGCATTGTAATCGGTCCGCGTGTAGGTCTGAATTTCTCTAATTACTCTCTCGATAAACTTGATGATTCCAATCTTTCAACAAAAGTTGGATTCAGCGCCGGTCTCGCTGTAGAGTTCCCGATTGTACGCTCTTTCTACATCAACACAGGTCTGTTCTATACCGTGAAGGGCGCCAAAGAGGATTCAAGTGAAGAAGGATACACCGATAAGCTCACTATGACTGCCGGCTACCTTGAACTTCCTGTGTATGCTTCTTATCGTCTCAACTTTGCCGAGGAGTCGCAGCTTCAGGTCAACTTCGGTCCTTACTTCGCTTATGGTGTAAACGGCAAGATGAAATTTGAGGATGGCGATGAAAAATACGATATGGATATGTTCGGTGTAGCTGATGAGGACGATGAGGACTCTAAGGGCGGTTTCAAGCGCATTGATTTCGGTCTGGGCGTAGGTCTCGGCTATACTTTCCACAAGGTGTATCTTGGCATGAACTATCAGTTTGGCCTTGTAAACATCGCCGACAAGGAGCAGTGGGGCAAAGCCTCAATCAAGAACAGCAACTTCAACATCTCGCTGGGCTACAACTTCTGATTCATGACAGAGAGCTCTCTCTGTAAATAAGGTACTTGTCTATAAACATATACGCCGTATCATCAATTGCGATGGTACGGCGTATAGTGTTTTATTAATTTGTCAGCTTACTTTGGTCATGTATGATGGGAGAGCAAACAAAGGCATTTTCATCAGCAGATGGTGTCTCGAAGTTTGTATAGTATTGCTTGAGATTATCGTCATCTACCCTCTGGTCGTCGGGACCTGTGTCCTTGCGATTCGATAGCCTCTCTTGGAGTATATGCAGCGGCGCTGACATATATACTATGGCTGGGTTTATACCCTTGCTGAGGCATAGAGCACGCATGTGATTGCGTTTTGAGCGGCGGCACATGGTGGAGTCGACAACCACTTTATCTCCCGCGTCAATAAGCGATACCATCTGTTCGGCCAGGTCGTGTTGCGCCGACATGAATATTTCCTTCTGACGTGAGGGCGGGAAGTGCATGAACTCGCTGCCATATTTGTCCCATACGATGCCGTCGGATGAAATACGGCGGAATCCCAACTGCTCAAGCCTGCGGGAGAAAAACGTTTTTCCTGAACCGCTCACTCCGCACATAATCACGACTCGGGCGTCATGTACTTTTTTTAAGACCTCGTCGTGCATCAGGACTCGATATTCTCGATTACATATTTCTGCGAGCCAAGGCCCATCTGCTCGGCATAGTCGAGTAAATGTGTGCCGCAACGCGACTCGATACGTTCGATGAGGTGGGATTTTCCGGGGTCGGGCGAGTTGTACACCATGTCGATGCTTGCGCGGTCGAGCGCCACAGGGTCGAGCGAGGCGAGTATGCCGATGTCTTCCATATGTATTGTCTCGGGTTCGGCCACACAGTCGCAGTCGACCGACAGGTTGTTGGCTACATTTATGTATAGTATCCTGTCTCCGGCCCGGTCGAATACAGATTCGCATGCTTCAGCCATGGATTCGAGGAAATCGTTTTGCGGGGGTACGTTCTCCCAGTCGACAGGCACATCCAGTGAAGCGCCGGCAGTATGTATCCACGCTTTTCCACGCGACGATGCCATGCCGATGGCCACATTTTTTAGCGCGCCTCCGAATCCTGCCATCGGATGTCCTTTG
Source organism: Muribaculum sp. (assembly GCF_029051885.1). Classification (GTDB taxonomy): domain Bacteria; phylum Bacteroidota; class Bacteroidia; order Bacteroidales; family Muribaculaceae; genus Muribaculum. Next base: position 17,773 of record NZ_JAIDKI010000244.1, on the reverse strand, counting down.
AAGTGCGAAAGTACTATGGTGAAGTCGTAATTCTCCCAGTTTTTTCCTACATAGTTCCTATCAAGGTGCCGTCCGTTTCTTACCGGAAGCTCGATATCGCCCTCTGCATCCATGATATCGACTTCGGCTATGGCTGTGAATCCATGTTCGGCGGCTGTCTGCATATGTTCGGCTACCGTGTTGCGGCGTCCCTCGTAGGCGGTATTGCATTCCACGATAGTGCCTTTGGTAAGCTGTACCAGCTGCTTGATGACATCAGTGCTGAGATGGTTGGGATTGCCGGCTTCTCCGGTCGATAGCTTTATGGCCACACGTCCGGTAGCCTCGCGCCCGAGAGCCTCATATATTTTTACAAGATTTTCGGCATTGATGCGCGGACAGAAATATACTTTTGAGGGATTTTCTTTCTCCATGATGATTGTATTAAACGCAAATATACTAAATTTCTATGAAATTTTTAATTTGAGAATCTTGGAAGGGAGTGCCGGGTCGAGGGTAGGGAGCGTGGCTGCAATGGCGGTTATATCCATATCAGAGTCATCGGTCTCTGCCAGCAATCTTTCGGCGGGTATGATTTTAGCTGATTCCTGATTGAAATGTTCGCCTAATGAGAGGTAGAATCCGTGGCGCAACAGCTCTGCAGCCTGTTGAGGTTTACCTCTGAAGCCGTGAATTATCCATGATTGTGTCGGCTTAATTCGATTCTTGAGTGCTATAATTTCAGGAAATGCCTTTACTATGTGCAATACAATGGGTTTGCGTAGTTCTTCGCTGAGAGCTATGTGGTGTATCAGCAGTTCTGTCTGTCGCTCGAGTGTCGCGCCGCGAAGTTTATCGAGACCGGTCTCGCCTATTGCCTTGACGCAGTCGAGGTGTGCGTCGGCATCCAGCCGTCGCAGTTCCATGTCGGTTACATCAGCGCAGTTCCATGGATGTATTCCTACTGAGTATATGGCTCCTTGTCGAGGTATGAATCCCGGTTCTGCGTTTATCATGGCGTCGGTGGCATCGGGATTGTGTGTATGGAAGTCAAACATGCTTTTGTTATGAAATCCTCTTAAGGTACCGGATCATATCCGCTCCCTCCCCATGGGTGGCATCTTGACAGGCGGCGAAGTGTGAGCCACATGCCGCGCAGTGGTCCGTGACGGCTTATGGCCTCGATGGCATATTGGCTGCATGTAGGGGTGAAGCGGCACGACGGGGGAAAATGGGGTGAGATGGCCGCGCGGTAAAACTGTATTGGCAATATCAGCAGCCGGCCTATGAATCGCTTTATCATACTGTACGGGGACGGATGTGGCTCGCTATTGTTGTGCCATAGCGTGAGAGCTGTTGTCGGTAGCGGAGTCATCTCCGTCGGGAAGCATTGATTTGGCAATGCGTCGCAGGCTCTTTATCATTGCATTAGTCACTCTGCGGAGGTCGGTATGCTTGTCGGCCACATAGGTGAAGGCGATGTCGACAGGCATGTCGATTGCCTCGCCGAGATGACGTCGGTTGAGACGATAGGCCTCACGGATGAGCCTACGCATGGCAACGCGGTCTACGGCATGACGAAGGCGTTTTTTAGGCACGCTTATCAGAAACTGTGCTCCGCCACTGCGAGCATGGTTGTGGCGCCATACAACGCGCAGGGGAAAAGACAACGCGGCCTGCCCTCCTCCCTGACGGGAGAATAGCAGGTCGATTGCTGTGTCCGAGCAGAGCTTCTCGCGCTTGTACAGCCGAAAAGTATGCTGTGATATATTTACCATATCGCTGGCCGATATAGTTTAGTTGTGCTCTTTCAGAAACGCATCGAGAGCGGCGGTCATTGATGGTGCTTTCTGTGTGGGGGCTTCCATGTCCAGACGCAGGCCGGCATTGCGTACTGCCTGGGCGGTTGTGGCTCCGAAGCAGCCGATCTGTATGTCGTTCTGATGGAATTCGGGGAAGTTCTTCAGCAGGGAGTCGATACCCATTGGGCTGAAGAAGAGCAGCATATCGTAGTCAAACGGCTCGCCTGGCTGGAAGTCGTTGCTCACAGTGCGGTACATCACGGCCTTGGTGTAGTTGATGTTGTTGCGGTCGAGGATGTTGGCTGCGTCATTGTGAACATCGCTTACTGCGTAGAGATAGCGCTCTTTATTATGCTTGAGAAGCGAAGGCAACAGGTCGTCGAGTTTACCGGTAGTCACGAAGAAAATCTTGCGCTTGCGGTATACGATATACTTTTGCAGATAATTGGCAATGGCCTCTGTTGTGCAGAAATACTTCAGTGTGTCGGGTACACTGTAACGCATCTCTTCACATAGACGGAAGAAATGGTCGACAGCCGTGCGGGCTGTGAATATGACTGCAGTAAAGTCTGACAGATTTATGCGCGACTGGCGAAATTCCTTCGCCGTAAGTCCCTCAACCTTGATGAATGGACGGAATTCGATTTCCACACCATATTTCTCCGCGATTTCGTAATAAGGGGATTTTTCAGAGGCAGGCTTTGGCTGCGACACCAGTACTTTCTTTACTTTCACTATGTTAGGAGACTTTAACTCAGAAAATTACAACAAATAGAAGATATCCCTCTGTATACTAAAATCAAAGGAATAATTTCCACGCTGCAAAGGTACAAAATAAAATATGTCAGTGAGAAAAAATTGTGGTAAAAAATCCTAAAACCTTTGCAGATAAACACTATCCGCGCCAGTATGTACAGGCATGCCGATATTGTAAGTAGGCTTTCTGAGGCCGACGGATAGAAAATCGATATCAGGGTAGGGATGAGCAGGGCAAATCCCAGAAGAGTCTGTGTCGAGTTGAAGCCTTGAAGCCACTGTGTGCTCAGCAGGTGTGATGTGAATGCATAACCTATGATACGGTATACGACAATCTGGGCTACATAGTACATGCCTGTGATGAGTGTGCCTATTGCTGCCGCAGCCGCCAGGCCGCCGGATGTGAATGTGTAGCCGTGGCTGGTCATCCATGTGACTCCGAGCAGCGACTCGCATACACATACCTGGACAATGAGGGCTACCATTATGCGGGTTTCGTTGACGGTATGTTCGTCAAACAGGTTGGCGCGTACTCGGATACTCCACACATTTTTTACAAGGCGCTTGAAGAAGCGTCCGTAATGGCGGGCGTTGAATATTACAAGCAGCATCATCGCTATCACCATGCAGAGTACCCCGGAGTTGTATCCCGGCAGTTCCGGACGCTCGGTAGCGTCGAGTCCGGTGGTGTAGCCTACGTTGTCATGCGTAAGCCCGCTTATCCACAGTTCGGTGGGTGCGTCGTCTGGATGGGAGTGCTGCTGAAACTGCATGGTAGGGTCAGAATTTTCCTTTTGTATAGTCGTCGGTGATTATATCGGCCGGAGCAAGGGCCATATCGACAGCTTCTTCAGCAGAGGATGCCACACGCCAGAGTCGGGCCGGGGCGCCGGGGCGCATGAAATGCTCTTCATCCACATGAGCCAGAAATTCGAGCAACTTATCGTAGAATCCCATTACGTTGCATATCACCATCGGGCCGGTATACAGTTCGAGCTGACGCCATGTGATTATTTCAAACATCTCCTCGAATGTGCCTATACCGCCGGGCAATGCTATTGCTCCGCGCGACATGCGGGCCATGGTCTGTTTTCGCTCGTGCATGTCGGCGGTGCGGATTGTTTCGGTGAGGGCAGGATGATTCCAGCCGCGGTCGAGCATGAACGAGGGCAACACGCCTATTGAGGTGCCACCGGCCTCTACGGCGCCTTCGGTTGTAGCCGCCATCAGCCCCATGCGGCCGCCGCCGTTGATTACCGGCACACCGCGCAACGCGAGCAGTCGTCCTACCTCGCGTGCGCAGTCGTAGTAGGCCTTGGCCAGCCTGTCGGATGATGCACAGTATACCGCTATACCTTTAGGTGATGCCATATTGCTGTATGTCATTGGTTCTGTACCTCCATCAGTCGGCTGAGGTATTTGCCTATTATGTCGAATTCGAGATTTACGCGGGTGCCCTTCTTGATGCGGCAGAAATTGGTATGCTCCATGGTGTATGGTATGATGGCAACCTCAAAAGAGTCAATCTGAGAGTTGCATACAGTAAGGCTGACGCCGTTTACTGTCACCGAGCCTTTCTCTACTGTCACATATCCGCGGCGAGCCATTTCCGGAGCCACATTATAGGCAAACCGGAAGTAGGTGCTGCCTTCGACTTCGCGCAGTTCGTCGCATATGGCGGTACAGTCAACATGACCCTGTACGATATGTCCGTCAAGGCGTCCGTTCATTATCATAGAGCGCTCCACATTTACAAGGTCGCCTTCTTTGAGGTCGCCGAGATTGCTGCGTTCAAGAGTTTCCTGTATGGCTGTAACGGTGTAGGTGCCGTCGCCTGGAAGGGCGACAACTGTGAGACACACACCATTGTGCGACACCGACTGGTCGATACGCAATTCGTCGGTAAATGAACATTCGAGTGTAAGATGCACATTGCCGCCGTCGCGTTTTACCGCCACAACTTTGGCGGCTTCTTCTACTATTCCGGAAAACATATATTGTATTTTTTAGTTGGAGAGTGAATTTATAGGATGGATTTATATATGGAGAGAAGACGTGAGTAATAGGTATCGGGGTTAAATCGAGAGATAGCGTCACGGCGTATCTGCTCATGATTCCATGGACCGTACACAGCGGCGTCTATCGCAGCTGCCAGCGCTTTGGTGTCGCCTGGAGCGAAAGTAAGACCGTTGTTGTCGTCAATGAGTTCGGGTATGCCGCCGATTTCCGCGCCCACTACCGGGGTGCCTGCGCATAGCGACTCGATTATACCCAGCGGATTGTTTTCATACCATTCCGACGGGAGCACCGAGCATGCGGCTTCTCCGAGCAGTTTTGCCACCCCGTCGCTGTCGAGTTGTCCGAGGAAGGTTATCTGGGGCCAGCTGCCATATTTGGCTTTGAGTTTGCCGTAGAGAGGTCCGCTACCGGCGATACGAAGCTCATGCTGTAGCATTGTGGCGGCTTCGAGCAGGGTCTCCACGCCTTTTTCTTCTGACAGACGTCCGACGTAGCAGTAGTATTTTCCGCGTTGTCCTGATGGTGGCTCCGGTATGGCGGGTATGAAGTTGTTGAGAGTGTGGAGTTTCTCTACAGGATATTTTCCCTGTTCCATTTCGCGGGCCATGAATGCGCTTGGACATATGAATGCGTCGGTATCGCGGCTTAATGTATGTCGGCGCCAGCGTAGCGATTCAAGCCATGCCAGGATGCTTGCGGCCCCCGAGCCTTTCATGCAGCGGGTATGTAGCACGCATGTCTTGAACCGTGACGAATGGCATCGGTCGCATACTTTTCCCCCTGCAAGCCTGCTGTATGACGGGCATAGCAACTTGTAGTCGTGGAGCGTCCACACAACCTTTATACCGAGGGCATGGGCAATTGAGGCAAGTACGGGCGACAGGTATGAATGGATGTTGTTGAGATGTACTATCTCAGGCCGGAAATCATTGAGCAGAGCGGTGAAACAACTTGCCACATCGTCGGAGCCGAACATTCGGCGCACGGCTTTAAACTTCTGCGGCAGACTGCCGGAGAAGGACACCTCGGATGGAAAATAATCCTCCCAGTCGGCGGCTTCGTTAAGCGGATAGCGCATCGCGAACACCGCGACCTCATGGCCGGCGCTGCGGAGCATACGCTCAAGATTGAGCGTGTAGACGCAGTCGCCCCCCCTGCGGTAATAGAATTTGTTTACCACCAGTACACGTGGCAGCCTTTTGCTCTCGTTCATAGCCGCAAAAATAATGAAAAATACCGAAATGCAAAAACGGTGCAATCCAACAGATTGCACCGTTTTGTAAGACTGTCGGGGTGACAGGATTCGAACCTGCGACCACCTGGTCCCAAACCAGGTGCGCTACCGGACTGCGCTACGCCCCGAAAGGTTTTGCAAAGTTAGCATCTTTTGTCGAGAGTTTAAAAATTTTGGAAGAAATTTTCTCACGAAAATATTTCCAAGCATCATTCCCTTTTAAATAATCTTGTACCATGATTAAACACTAACCTTCCCGACAAAAGATGCATTTATTGTCAAAACCGGCTCTTACATAGCGAAGGCATTGAATCCGCCATCAACTACAGCTACTGTACCGGTTACAAATCTCGAGGCTTCCGACATGAGATAGTGGATTGTACCACACAGCTCTTCAGCTTCTCCCATGCGTCCGAATGGGGTCTGGCGCACTACATCGAGTCCACGCTCTGTATAGCTGCCGTCGGGATTGGTAAGGAGCGAGCGGTTCTGCTCTGTTATGAAAAATCCGGGAGCTATTGCATTGACACGTATTCCTTCTCCGAATTTTTTTGCACATTCGGTGGCAAGATAAGCTGTAAAGTTGGATATGCCTGCCTTGGCCGCCGCATATCCGCATACTCGCGTCAGCGGACGGAATGCGGCCATCGACGAGAAGTTGATGATTACGCCTTTGCTCTGCTCTACCATGGGCTTAAGGAATACCTGTGTCGGAATTACCGTGCCGGTAAGGTTGAGGTCGAGCACTCGCTGGAATTGCGACGGGTCAAGATCAAAGAAAGTCTTGTCGGGACTTATCACGGCTCCGGGCATATTGCCTCCGGCGGCATTGAGCAGCGTGTCGACACGTCCGTAGCGCTCTATGATATGTCTGAGATTATCTTCAAGGACTTCGCGGTCCATTACATCGGTTTTCATGAACTCAATGCTCCCGGTGGCATTTTCTGAGGCTATGGCTGTCATGGTATCGGCCACAATTTCGGCTCCTACACTTTCTTTTCGGCCAAGAATTATCACATAAGCGCCATTGAGTGCGAGATATCGGGCGATGGCGCGGCCAAGCACGCCTGTGCCACCTGTGATTACAGTGACGTTGCCCTTTATGTCAAACAGATTTGTCATGATTGTTGATTTTCAGTTTCGATTGTTGCCATGATGCCGCTTACCATACCAAGGGCAAGCATGCGTCCATGGAATGAATATCCGGCATTGTAGCCCATCTTCTCGTCGCCGAGCATGAGTGGTGCGTGGTCGACTCGCATGGGTACATCGGGATTTATGCGGCTGAATGTGCGTATTACTTCAATCAGGCGGGAATCGAGATGTGATGATTCCTTGAAGTCGCCGTCGGGCATTACCTGGCATATGCGGAAATGGGCGAAGTGGGTACGGTCGGCATACTTTTCCGCCAGAGTGCATACATCGTTGTGTCGTCCGGCCGAAAGTGAGCCTGCACAGAAGGTAAGGCCATTGTGGCGGTCGGGTACTGCATCAAGCAGCCAGCGTATATCTTCATCACATGTCACTATGCGCGGCAGTCCGAGCACAGCTTTTGGCGGGTCGTCGGGATGTACGCACATGTTTATGCCGTATTCGTCGCATACGGGCATGATGGCTTCGAGGAAGTACTTCATGTTGGCGCGCAGCTGCTCTTTGTCTATGCCCTCATAGAGCTTCAGCAGGTCGCGGAACTTGCCTACGGGGTCGAAGTCATTTTCCGAGAAGTTACCGCTTACGAATCCCTGGGTCTTGATTATGATATTTTCGATAAGCTGTTGCTCCTTTTCGGGGGTAAGTGTGCCCATATCCTCCATGCGTGCGATTACATCGGCGGGATAATCATTGCGGGCGCCCTCGCGTTTCAGTATATTTATGTCGAAATAGGCAAATTCAGCGTTGTTGAAATATAGATTGGAGGTGCCGTCGGGATTGGGGTACTCCAGGTCGGTACGCGCCCAGTCAAGTATGGGCATGAAGTTGTAGCACACTGTGCGCACTCCCTCCTTGCCTAGGTTTCGCAGGCTCTCCTTATATATTTCTATCTGTTGGTCGCGGTCAGGACCGGCGTATTTTATTGTTTCGGTAACGGGCAGAGACTCCACAACGCTCCATCGCAGTCCGCGGCTTTCGATAAATTCGCGCATTTCACGGATATCTTCGCGGCTCCATACCTGGCCGAGAGGCACATTGTGGAGAGCTGTTACGATACCCTCGACTCCAATCTGACGGAGCATTTCAAGAGTGATGGGGTCATTCGGGCCAAACCATCGCCATGTTTTTTCCATATCTTCTTCTATTAATCGTTTAACCGTTGAGTCATCCCGGATTTTTCCTGCGATGACTTCCGGATTGCAAATATAACAATAATGGGATTATTGGGCAAGAATACGCTTCATGACCACTCCCGGTACTATGGCAAGCGACATGGCCGCTTCACGGCTGAGCGACTGGCTGCGGTAGTGGATATGGAGCGGACGCCCGGCCGGACGCAGACAGTCGATGTAAGCGACGGCCTGTGCAGGCTCATCAATCGGATATCCGCCTCCGGGAGTTATGCGCTCTTCTATGGAAATGTCGGTTCCCTTTACATTGACAGCGATGCTTACGGCTCCGGTGTCGGTAAGTGTTGCGCCAAATCCGCTGCGCGATATTACGACCCTCATATCATCAAGTACTTCAAGACTAACCTCCGGCTGTATGGATACTTCATTGCCGTCGATTGCGGAAGATATGTCGCAGGCATATAGATATGTCATGACCGGCGAGGCTGTTGCCGGGCGTATGACGGCTGCAAGTATGGCTGCCGCTACAATCAGCAGCATCACACATATTTCAGTCGTGCCTATGGCAATCCACAGTAAAGTGTGCATATCTTTTTGTAGTTCTTGTTGTTGTAATCTATGGTCGCTGTGTATTGAAGCCGGGTCGGCTTCCTTTTCAAAGGTACAAATTTTATGGAACTAATTTGTAAAGGAGATTGTTAAAAATAAACCAGGATGAAAATATAAACTTGCTCTGTCCACAGTTATGCTGATAAATCTTATTCCCGCCCATTCGCTGGCCAGATGGCTGATGTCTGGTGTCGACTCTGTGCTCGAGACTCTCGGCATAGAGAAGTCGAGCACTATTGAAGAGATAATATATACGATTGTCATACTTGGTGTGGCGATATTGCTGGGATGGATGGCGCGGAAGATAACCGTGCTGCTTGTGAACCAGTGGATGAGTCACTACAAGTCGCCATTTATCGAGGACATGGTAAGGCTCAAGGTAGTGAGCCGTACGAGCCATATCATACCTCCACTTGTGTTTCTTGCGCTGGTGCCGGTGGCTTTCGAGACTGATCCCCATACTCTGGCACGCATAGAGGCGATAGTCATCATTTATTTTATGATGGTGCTCGGATGGTCTATATGCTCACTGCTGGAAATAATATGGATGGCCTACGACCGGCACGACAATACCAGGAATCTTCCGCTCAAGGGTATCCTTAATGTCGGCAAGGGGCTTGTGTGGATAGTGATTGCAATAATCATAGTGTCGATAATCCTTGATAAGTCGCCGCTGGCTCTTCTCACCGGCCTCGGCGCGTTTGCCGCTGCTCTGATGCTGATATTCCGTGACTCTATACTCGGATTTGTAGCCGGCATACAACTGTCGACCAACGATATGCTCCATGTCGGCGACTGGATAGCCGTGCCTAAGACCATAGCCAACGGTATAGTGACCGATGTGTCGCTCACCGCCGTGAAGATACGCAACTGGGACAATACCACAGTCACTATGCCTCCGTACACCCTGGTCCAGGACGGGTTTCAGAACTGGACTCAGATGCAGAAACGCGGACGCCGACAGATTGAACGCTCAGTATACATTGATGTGACCTCTGTGGGCCCTGCCACTCCGGAGCTTATAGAAGAATGTCGCAAGATGCCGTATATGAGCGAGTATATAGCCGAGATGCAGAAACTTGCAGCAGAAGGCAAGCCCACGGCAGTAGTCGGCGACGGAGTGCCTGTAAACGGTTCGCTTGACACGAATCTCGGTCTTTTCCGGGCATACATAGGTCTGTATGTGAGCCATCATCCATGGGTGGCCCAGGGCGGTCCGATATGTATGGTACGTCTGCTTGAGCATACGGCCCAGGGTATACCTTTGCAGCTGTTCTGCTATCTCAACACTGTCGACTGGGTAAAATACGAAGGCATATCAAGCGATATTTTCGAACATATCATTGCCGCGGCGCCGGTATTCGGTCTGTCGGCCTACAGTTCGCCTACAGGGCGCGACGTGGTCAATATCGCCAATCCCAATCCTAAGGCGATGCCTTACTATGGCGACAGACCGCTTTCGTCACTTCCATATAATCCGACAACTAATTTCATGGTGCCCCCCAACACATCGGGCGACCCCGGCTATACATTCTCGACAGTTACGGTCTATCCTTCAGATATTCCGAAGACTACCGGAGAGACTCCCGTCATGCCGGGTATCGTGTATTCCGAGGGGGTATCCGGAGAGCGTGCGTCGGCGGATGATGCACAAGGCGCCACCACATCCTCTGACAAGGGGTGACCGTTACAGATCGCCGCGCATATATAGCGCCGACTCCGGACCAAGATTGAATATAAGATCGAGTACCGACAATCCGTCGGTAAAGCCGAACCGCCTTGCCCACAACTGGTAATATGGCGGCATACTGTCCGTAGGATTTCCGAGACATATGGCCTCGGATGGAAGGCTGTCGCGATTCTCTATGAGGACATGATTTCGAGAGTCGATGCCGAGAGCATCCAGGCAGAACCTGTGTATGCCCATGTCGAGGTCGACCAGCCGCTCTACCTCGCCGTTGAACCATGGGCGCAAATCGTCCGCATAATATTCAAAGAAAGGCGTGCGTCCATATGCGGCCTCAATCGCCCCCCAGTGTACGTGCCACCAGTCGCCGTGAGTGCTGACCATGACGTCGGCTATGCGTGTCGAGTGCCATTCCTGTGGTTTCTGTAAAGGCACGGTAAGGCGCTGTATGCCGTTGGGGCCTTCAATCGTGCAACGGTGGAGCGACTTCTCTCGCTTGTTGTATTTTGCCGATGCGTCGATTACGACATGTCCGTATCGCGCCATTGCGGCATACATGGCCACACTGCCGCAATAGGCAGGCGCCACGATTGCCGTGCGCTCGGGGTATATCACCAATGGGGAGTATGCGGGCTTATTCACTTGTCGGGATTGGCTGTGCGGAATATTCTGTTCCATCGTATCTTGCCGTCAAACAAGCCTTTGTCCTTGTCAAATGATACGAGTACTCTCCAAGGCTTGCCCACGATGTGGTCCTCGGGCACGAAACCCCAGAAGCGCGAATCGGAAGAGTTGTCGCGGTTGTCGCCCATCATGAAATAATAGTCCATGGCGAAAGTATAGGTATCGGCCGGTTTTCCGTCGATATATACCGTGTTGTCTTTTAGATACGAGTCGGTATGACCTTCATAATTGCGGATTACACGCTCGTATACAGGCCATGTCGAGGCATCCAGGCGTATTGAGGCCCCTTTCTTGGGTATCCATATCTCTCCGTAGTCGCTTACAGTCCAGCCATGGTCGATATTTTCCGGGAAAAGGCGTACGGGATAGGCCGGAGCCTTTATTATGCGGGCGAGGTCGGGGTTGGACTTCAGTTTATCGACCATTTCCCTGGTCAGTGGCGATACATATATAGGCGGTACCTTGCCGTCGGGCGCGATATAGAATCCATTTAACTCCACCGCAGCCATGTCGGCAGCCGACAGTTCCATTGTATATCGGTCGGCGGCGCTTACACCAAGTTCTTCCCAGTCGCTGTCTGTGAGGCCGCCATTGCGGAACTGGTAGAGATAGTTGTACTGTACATATTGAGGGTCGTCAAGCGGCTCGCCGTTTATATATATGGTGTCATTGACTATCTTGAGGCGTTCGCCGGGGAGGCCGATTGCGCGTTTCACATAGTTCTGACGGCGGTCGACGGGTATGTAGATTACATCGCCGAATACCTCTTTGTTGTTATTTACCGCATTGCGTCCGTACTGAGCCACAAGGTCGTAGTAGGTCTGGGCCGATTCCATGAATTTTGTGGTGACTGTATCGCCCTTGGGAAAGTTGAATACCACGATATCGCCTCTTTCTACCTGTCCGAGACCTTTAAGGCGGCGATACTTCCACGATGGCCATTCAGTATAGCTTTTTGTGTCGATTATCGGCATGCGGTTCTGTACCAGCGGGAAATGTACAGGAGTCATCGGCACTCTGGGTCCGTAGGCCATTTTGTTGACCCAAAGATAATCGCCTACAAGCAGGGTCTTCTCAAGCGACGAGGAGGGTATCGCATAGTTTTGCCCTACGAAAGTGAATATGAAGTATACAAGAATGAGGGCATATACTATGGCATCGACCCAGCTCATGACGGTGCGTACAGCTGCCGACTTGCTTTTCTTCCACCATGTGAACGGTATGAATCCGGTGATATATATGTCAAACAGCAGCGGAAGGAATATCAGCACCCACCAGCTTCCGAGCCATGCGGTCCAGGCTATGAATATGATGGCTACGATGGCGAATCGTATCCAGCGGGTTGTACGGGTGGCGCTTATGCGTTCGCGAAGGTCTTCGCCGAAGGAGCGCTTTGCTGCGGTATTGTTGTCGGCCATTTGTGTTTCGGGGGATGGATGTGGATTGTCTGTGTATTATTTTACTAAGTCGAGCAGGGCGGGACGGGCTATAAGCGAGTGCATCATCTCGTCCATTGTGAGCCATCCGCGGCGTCCTTTGGTCCACTCGGCGGCTATTACGGCACCCAGGGCAAACCCTTCACGCGAATGGGCGCGGTGCTCGATGGTTATTGTGTCTACCGGACTGTCCCAGCGGATTATGTGTGTGCCGGGCACCTCTCCTTCGCGTCTGTGGGCTATGTGCATAGCGCTTTCGGAGGCCTGCGAGGGCTCTTCGGTCCAGCCTTTGATGCGTGAGTCGGAGGCGATGATACCTTCGGCCAGAGTGATTGCCGTGCCGCTCGGGTGGTCAAGTTTGTGTATGTGGTGTATCTCCTCCATCGAAGGGGTGTATTGGGGGAATCCCTCCATGATAGATGCGAGATACTTGTTGACGGCGAAGAATATGTTTACACCAAGTGAAAAATTGGAGGTCCAGAACAGAGTTCCCTCTCCGTTGTCACATATCTGCTTTATCTCCGGCATCTGAGCGCCCCAGCCGGTAGTGCCTGATACAACAGGTACTCCCTTGGAGAAAGCTCGCCGATAGTTGGCCACAGCTGTAGCGGGCGTGGTGAATTCAATGGCAACATCGGCCTTTGCGAATTCCGGCGATTCGAAATCATCCTGGTTGTCGGCATCGATGCGGCACACAATCTCATGGCCTCTTTCGATGGCTATTTTTTCAATGGCACGGCCCATTTTGCCGTATCCTATAAGTGCTATCTTCATTTATATGGTGTATTTGTAGTTTGTCCCGCAGAAATGGAGATTGCATGCGGAAGCCGTACAAAAATACTCAAATTCATCAGCATATGCAAATTGCTGATAAATGCTTACTATATTTTGATACTTTATAACAATATAACAATCTGCCGGGAGATAGATACAACTATTCTGCCAGATGTTCGTGGCGGTGAAGGTCGCGGGCTGTCTTTTTGGCGATGTTGCGGGCAAACGCATCGGTGAGGTCTACTCCGGTCTGATTGGCGATTGCGGCCACCACCCATAGCACATCGGCAAGCTCGTCGGCAAGTGCGTCGGGATTCTCACCCGGCTTGAACGACTGGTCGCCGTAACGGCGTGCCATTATGCGGGCTACTTCGCCTACTTCTTCGGTGAGGACAGCCATATTGGTCAGCGGAGAGAAATAGCGTACGCCTATGCCGGTAATCCACTTGTCTACCTGCTCCTGGAGTCCGCGCAGGGTAATTTCTTCGGTCGGAGGAGTATCTTCCGTACCGTTGCCGATGGGATGTGTATTGTTGTTGTCGGACATTATTCTTTCAGTTTTGAGTCTATGATGATGGTTACAGGACCGTCGTTGATGAGCTCTACCTGCATGTCGGCGCCGAATACTCCACGTAGGGTAGGGCGTCCGAGCAGGCGTGTTGTCTCTTCGCAGTAAAGTTCGTATAGAGGAACAGCCGTATCGTGGCCGGCGGCGCGTATGTAGCTCGGGCGGTTGCCCTTACGGGTTGAGGCAGTAAGTGTAAACTGGCTTACTGCAAGTATTTCGCCTCCGCTCTCGGCGATTGAGCGGTTCATTATGCCGTCGGCATCGTTGAATATGCGCAGGCCGGCAGTCTTGGATGCGAGCCATATGGCGTCGTCGCGGGTATCCTCTTTCTCGACACCTACAAGTACCATAAGGCCGGCGCCTATAGATGAGTGGACCGTCCCTTCGATGGTAACGGATGCACGTTTTACGCGCTGTATTACAATTCTCATATGCGGCAGGTTGGGGTAATCATATCCTTTAATTCAGAAATCTCCAGCACAGCGGCGGCATCGTCTACAAGCTGTCGGCGCAGTGCCTCAATCGACGGAAATTTGCGTTCGCGGCGCATGTAGTGCAGGAAGTCGACTGCTACTGTGGTGCCGTATATGTCGCCGTCGAATCCCAGTATATGTGCTTCGATAGAAACCGGCGCAAGGGGAGTGTCCACACTCGGACGGTGGCCGATATTGAGCATTGCGGGATAGGTTGTGCCGTCGGCGAGTGTCACAGCTGCGGCATAGACACCGTTGGCCGGTATGAGGCATTCTGTAGCGAGCGGCTTGATGTTGGCAGTGGGAAATCCGATTGTTCGCCCGAGTTCCTTTCCGTGGACCACACGTCCGATAATCCGGTATGGTGCTCCCAACAGACGGGCCGCCTCGTCGGGGCGTGCTTGCAGCAGCATCTCGCGAGCCTCCGACGAGCATACTCTGCAACAGCCCTCTACTGTCAGCTCTGCGGCGCCGATAATCCTGATTCCCGTCTCTTCTCCGATAGCCCGGTAGGCGTCGAGCCCCTTTGGCCGGTCGTGTCCGAACGAGTTGTTGAAACCCATCAGCAGCGCATCTACATCGTAGTGTGTGTGTAGCAGCTCGAGAAACTCGCGTGCCGACATATGGCGCATCTTCTCGTCGAAATCGAGCAGAATCACGTCGTCTACTCCGGCCGACATAATAGCCTCGGCCCGTTGTTGTGGCGACATTAGCATCATCGGGGCTTCCGCAGGGGTGATTTTCCGTCGAGGGTGGGCTGTGAAAGTCACAGCCGCAGGTATGAGTCCGGCCTTACGGGCTTCCGATATCAGTTGCGACAAGAGAGCCCTGTGGCCAAGATGAACACCGTCGAATGTGCCGATTGTGGCCATCCGACGGTGTGTGTGGTCATATTGTGCGGTTATGAGCATTTTGGTCAGGAGGTTCTGAGAAATGCAGTGCGGGTGTGTCATTACTTTGGTTATGACACACCCGCGCCGTGTTATTTATGGATGAGGCTTATTCGCCGGCCTGATATTTGGCGCGGGCTATATATTTGTCGATGTCGAGACGGTAGGCATTGCCATAGTTGGGATACTTGGCTTTGATGGCCTCAAGTACCTTGAGCTCGGCCTTGTAGTCTTTCTGCTCGCGGAGCACTGTTGCTTTCTTGAGCATGAAGAGGGGTGTGTAGAGCTGGTTGTCGTCGCTCTGCGAGATTGCTTTGTCGTAAGCCTTGATGGCTTCGGGATATTTCTGAAGGTTGACGTAGCAGTCACCTTCGAGCGAGTATGCGGCAGCGCCTACGATAGCTTCCTGGGCATCATAGTTTTTCAGCTGGTCAAGAGCCTGCTGATATTCGCCCTTTTGGAAAAGGAGTGTGGCGGCCATGAGTGTGGCGCGGTTGCCTGCGTCGTAGCCATATTCGTTGGCAACCTGCTGGTATTGTGCCAGAGCGAGCGAGTCGTTGCCCTGCGCGAGGGTGAAGTCGGCTTGTCCGACAGCCTCGTCGGCGCTCTTTATGCCGGGGTTGCGCACGGCAAAGATATATACGAGCACGATTACGGCAATAGCCGAGAGGGCAATCATGCCCCACATGATGTACTTCTGACTAAGAGTTACTTTATCTGTCAGCTCCTGATTGTTGCGGTTTACTTCGTCAAGGGCTGTGGGTTGGGGATTGTTTTGGTCTTTTTCAGCCATTTTATTGTAAATTTTTATTGTTTCCTTGATTGATGATGTATGTTTCTTCAGCTGTGTCGTGCAGGAAATCCGGCTCGTATCAGCGGGAAAACATAGGCTTTCAGGCCCATTATGAGCCTCTAAGCCACATTATCGCGCAAAGATAACTTAAAATCCCTTTTCCCGCAAATACTTCATTCATTTATTGTCTCACCGGCTCTTAAAAAGAATCCTGTAGTTATGCCGTACGTGGTGCCGGAGTGGAGCGGAACGGGAATTCAATCCATGTAGCGCGTTTCCACAGGTATTCGAGCGGACCGTGTGAGTGGCTGCGTACCCATATCAGGCATACTGTGTATTGCAGGGCGAATATGGCTATTCCGATGAGGAGGCTGCCGGTAATGCCCACTTGCAGATAAAGGCCCCAATGGTAGAAAAGAGCCGAGCCGATGATACCTTGTGTCACATAGTTGGTCATGCTCATGCGTCCGTAGGGTATCAGTCCGGCGAGCATACGGCTGAGCCTTGAGGTACAATAGTATGCCTGTAGGATGCCGCTCACGAGGATTACCATGAAGCTGAGATTGGCAAGCGAGGACAGAATTATGCCCAATGGTTTCAGAATGTCGGGACGTACGATGTAGTCGGGTACCATGGCATTGAGTCCGCGCAGCGGAAAGAAGCATATCAGCGCTACGGCAAGTGCACGGCGCCATAATGGAAGAGCCTCGCGTCCAAACAGTCCGCGTCGGCCTATGAGCATGCCTGTCATGAAAAGTCCGGCAGTCTGGAATATGCGTCCGTGATCCCATGCCCATGCGAGCGAGGCCAGTTGACCCTCCCAGAGGTTGACCCTTACTGTCTCGAGAAAGCCTGCGTTGCTCTGAGCGGCGAATGTGGCGCCCCAGAAAGCCGAGGTGTTGATTGCCGTTATTGTATAATCAGAATCGGATATCGCGCGCATTATCTGCCACAGACACACAGGCTGCAACATGCATATGGCCGACAGTGCAATTATCCATCGGTCGGACAGCCGGCAGGTAGCCACAAGCACGAATCCGACAAGTGCATACATCACCAGTACCTCGGCGGTGAAAAACGCAGCGTTGAGCTGACCGATGAGCAGCAGAAGAATCAGTCGCCAGCAGAACCGCAGACGGAAGTCGGAGCCGCGCATGCGCTGGTTGTCGTGCTGTATAAAGAAACTGAATCCGAACAGCAGGGCGAATATGGCATATGCCTTTCCCCCGAAAGTAAAAAACAGTCCGTCCCATATTGACCGGTCGGCGAATGTGAGCCATGCGCTCTGTCCGTCGGTGTCGGGAAACGAGTAAAAGTTGAAATGCTCGATAGAGTGGAGCAGGATGATTGCAAGCACTGCGAATCCACGGAGCACATCGGCTACGTCAACTCGTGGGTGACGTTTGATTGCGGTTGTGTTTACGGTATTGATTTCCATGACTTCAAAGTTATCACTTTTTATGTTAAGTAAGTCGTAAAAATTATTACGTATATGAATACTTTTCAAACTTTATATTTCAGGCGGAGTCTTTTTGCAGCTTTTCCCTCTCTTCGTCAGTCATGTAGCTCGCTACACTCCTTCCTCATCGAGGAAAAATCCATCAAAAATCCTCTCGCCGGAAATATAAAATAATTTTTACGACTTACTTAAGAGCAATGATTCGGTAAAAATCGCGGAAGTAATTGAAAATTAAGCGGATGGAATAATGCTATAGATACAAATGAATCGCCAAAACGTTCATTATAAAAACATTAGACAATATGAACGTATTGACGATTCTCAAAGA
>NZ_JAIDKI010000243.1 GCF_029051885.1 Muribaculum sp. | reverse complement strand
GAACAATATCAGTGTCCATGCAAAAAGCACGGCATAGACACTCCAGAAGACCCAACGCAGACCGGTCTCGAACTTAGTGTGACTGAATCCGAAAAGTTCATCGTAGGGCACAATAGCAACAATTATGGGACACGACACGACAAAGAAAAGCTCGTCGAGGAAGAGGGTTGTCATCATCAGTGTCGTAGCGCGGCCGAGAGCTATGCCTTCATGATGGAGAAATATCATTCCCAACGATGAGCCTCCAACTGCGGATGGTGTGACCGCCGAAGTAAACTCACACATGAAATTGACCTTGATGGCCTGCCACCATGTGAGCTCCCGGTCGGTAAGAGAACGGAATCTCCATGTAAGCCCAAAGTCGCGTCCGGCCATACAGAGCCACGCCAGTATGATACACAATATTACATGAGAATCAAAATGGATTGAGTCCCACACTTTGATGCTGAACTCTCTATGGAAAAGCCATACCACCACAGCAAGGCCTATGACAACCGGTATCAGCACCTTCCACATGCTAATATGCGGCGACCGTGATGTACCGGTCGTCGAATCGGGATACTTCGTATTATTTTTTCCGTCGGACATGGCGTTCAATAATCTCGTTGTAGTGTAGGATAACCTCTTCCATCACATCACGCCATGAACGCGTGAGTGTAGACGAGGCTCCACGTGCAGCAATATCGATACGTTCGGGAGTATTGTATAGTTCACGAACCAATGCGGCATAACTCTCCGGAGTGCGGTCGGCAAGAAAGCCGTTTTTCCCGTCGACGATAACCTCGGCAGCAGTAGCCCCGTGGAGCAATATCGATGGTGTACCCATCATCGCAGCCTCTCTTACCACAAGGGGGGCATTGTCATAAAATGACGGGAACAGGAAAAGACTTGCAGCGGCATAGTATTGTTTCAGAATATTACGGTCGCGTATGACTCCGTGGAGTGTAACCCGGTCTTCAATTCCAAGAGCGCTAATCAGCGATTTCATATCGTCGACAGCATATCCGGTACCGATAAATGCCATACGTACAGGCAAATCCTTCAGCATAGATACTGCCCTGATAATTACCTCCACCCCTTTCTCCAGGATATGCTGACCTACAAACAGCAAAAGCATCTCAGACCCGGCAATGCCAAGCCGACGCCGAGATTCGGCCTTGAAGTCGAGTATCCGGTCGAAATTCTCCATCGTGAGGTCTATGCCATTTTCGACTACAGTGAGTCGGCCCTTGTAGCCGTATTCCCTCACGGTATCCTCGACCTGGGCCTGGGGTATCCACACCTCATCGGCGGCATTGAAAAAATCAAGCACACGCTTCATTATCCGTTTTACCATCCATGGTGGAAGGGAGTGCTCCAGATCGGTACGATATTTGGAGTGGAATGTTGCCACAAGCGGCACATCATGATACCGCGATGCATATAAGGCCAGACGCCCTGAAGAAAAAGGACAGTGGCTGTGGACAAGAGCAAATGGTGTGCGCCGCAACTTTCTCCATATAAAGGGGTCGGCTTTCGGATAGCCATAACGGTAAGGCGCCCTTGACGGTATCGGAAGAGAAAAGAAACGATAAAGATCGAAACCGTCATGAGGAGGCATGACCGGATTCCATGGCGTCACGACACAGGATTTGTAGCCCATTGCCGTGAGCCAGTGCACATAATTCTCGACAGTAAGCGTTACCCCGTCGAGCACCGGAGGAAAACTGTCATTAAACAGTCCTATCACCTTATCGTTGTTATCCACTCTATTGCTCAAATAGTCTTAACATTTATCAGTATAACATCGGAATTGCCTGCAAAGTTACACATTTGTTTAATTTCTCAATCAGACTGCACCGGGGCAATCCGGACATCAGCAGCCATGAATCAAACCGTGATACCAAAAAGATTTATGGCATTTTCAGTAGTACGTCGGCATACCTCATCATAATCCAACCCGAGAGCATCAGCTACCGTACGGGCAACCAGAGCGACATATGCCGACTCATTGCGATGGCCGCGATGTGGCACAGGAGCGAGATATGGCGAGTCGGTTTCCAATAGAAGCCTGTCGATACCTATATATGACAGCACATCCCGCAGCCGACTGTTCTTAAATGTAACGATACCGTTGATTCCGAAGTAGAAGTCTCCGACATTACGTATCCTGTCGACATCATCAACTGAGCCGCCGAAACTATGGAAAACGCCTTGCGGAGGGGTGTCAAGCCCCGACAGCACTTCAAGAGTGTCATCAAGACCTTCACGACAATGAATGATTACAGGGAGGCCTTTTTCAACCGCCCAACGACACTGTGTGGCAAAAACCTCGCGCTGCTCAGACCGGTATGTAACGTCCCAGTAAAGATCTATTCCGATTTCCCCCACCGCACACAGTCCGGCCGGAGGATTATCAATAATGCCGCGCATGCTGTCGAGCACACTCTCAAAGGTGCCATCGACCTCGGTAGGATGCAGCCCGACAGCTACTGACGTGAGTCCGGGATAACGCTCATGGAGAGCGAGCATCGGAGCAAGCGTCAGCATATCGACGTTGGGGAATATCATGTGCCCTACCCCCGCATCGACCGCACGGTTGACAGTCTCGTCGGCATCCTGAAATTCCTCCGGGAGATAGATATGTGTGTGAGTGTCTACAAGCATTATTTTGAACGTGCACGCGATTTTCGCGCAATATCTATAAAGAATTCCTTTGCATCAGCAGGCAATCCTGTGGCAAGCACCGATTGTTCCGCCATGTCGCTGTAATAGTCGATTGCCTCACGACACAGGCGGTCAATACCATGCTCGACATACAGCTGACGTATGCGCTCTATCTTATGGTCAGACCGCACACCAAACATCGACGAGATTTCCGAAACAACGGCATTGTCACCGCAACGGAGCGCGGATATAAGCAGATAAGTTTTCTTATCATTCAGGATATCACCACCTATCGCTTTACCGAAAACTGCCGGATTGCCGAATGTATCGAGATAGTCGTCCTGCAACTGAAACGCGAGTCCAAGCATAGTGCCATACTCATAAAGGCTGTCGGCTGTGGCCGCATCGGCTCCGGCTACAATCGCACCGAGTTTGCATGCGGCTCCGAGCAATACCGATGTCTTGAGGCGTATCATATTGAGATATTCGTCGATAGTGACATCAACACGGTGCTCGAAATCCATGTCGTATTGCTGCCCTTCGTATACCTCCATCGCGGTGGTATTGAACAATTCCATGACCGGACGCAATATCTTGTCGTCAGTGACTTTCATGACAAGCTGCCCGGCCATCGTGAGCATAGCATCTCCCGAGAGTATTGCGGTACTGTCATCCCACTTGACATGAACCGTGGGTCGGCCGCGGCGTACATCGGCACGGTCCATCACATCATCATGCAGAAGAGTGAAATTATGGTACATCTCGATGCCAAGCGCCTGGTTTACTGCACTATCTACACTTCCGCCGCATGCCTCACAGGCGGCCAGCAAAAGCATCGGACGAAGACGCTTGCCGCCGGATGCGAGCGTATAGGCTATAGGGGCATATAAGCCTGACGGCTCTGCCGGATATTTTATATCATTGACTGCCTGATTGATATAGTCGGCATACCATTCCTTTGTATTCATATCGTATATTTTTTTATATCGATTAAATTACCTTATGTCGGCCACAGAGCCTGATTCGTTAATAATAATACCATCCTCCTCAAGGTCATCATCCCGATTTTCTTTGGATGATATATCCCGGGGCTGATTACAACGATCCGCAGTGGATGGGATATTCGCTCCGGATGAAACGGGGGTATCAGATACTGTTATCTCAGAGCGTTCTCTTAGTGCAGCGGTGGTTTCCGGCCCCAAGATGATGTTTGCCAGACTGTCGCTACGGTGGGCCAGAGTCACCTCAAACGCCTCAATGTAAGCATCGGCCAGCGCGCTGCGTCCCTCACTACGGTATTCATGTTCATTTGCACGCACCTTCAAAAGAAAACTCTCCATCTGCATCTGCGACATTGAAGAGGCGCGTTCTACAAAGGCTTGTGCATCGTTGGCTCCTCGCTGGCTCACAATTTTGAAATCGTGGGACGAAGAACATCCACATGCAGCCATTACGGCCGCAAACAGCAGGGATGCTACTACATTATATATACGGTGACGGCCAATAAACGGCATACAAGAATTCATAACAGACACATTGCAATTTTTGCACAAGCAAGAGCGTCGGCCTGTGCATTATGATGATTGTCAAAAGAAATACCCAGATAATTGGCTACGCACGGCAGCGAATAGCTGCCTCCGATGTCGGCTCGGCGTATCGACCGACGAGCCGCCGATAAGGTGCAAAAAAATGGGTTGTCGGGCCATGTCATTGAATAAATCCGATGACATGCCCTGATGCATTTCTCATCGAAACTCTTATTGTGGGCCACAAACGGTATAGTTTCCATATCGACTCCATATCGGGCAAAGGTGTCCGTCATGCGCTCCCAGACAAGTGAAAATCCGCTACAGTTGTCCGTATCCTTAGGATAGATACCATGGATACTTGTGGAAAAATACCGGATGTACCAATTGGGCTCAGGGCGCACAAGTTCATAGAAGGTGCTTTTGATAACGCCATCCATGACAAGCACGGCACCTATGGCACAGATGCTTGTCGGCTGATTGTTTGCCGTCTCTACATCTATGGCGATGAAATTATCCATTCGGCTTAAGCTGATTTACACGATCTCTCACTTGTTCCATCAGCCACCGGGGAGTAGATGTGGCTCCGCATATGCCGATGCTTTCAACCTCCGAAATCCATTCGGATTGTATTTCATCGGGATTGGAAATGAAATATGTAAGAGGATTTACATCATGACATTCGCCATAAAGGAATCGCCCGTTGCTGGATTTGCGTCCGCTGACAAACAGAATCACCTCATGCTCGGCAGCAAAGGCCCTGAGCTGAGGCACACGGTTGGCAACCTGGCGGCATATCGTGTCGACGTATTCAAAGCGCGCATCTGGAGATTTCCGCCTCTCTATCTCACGAATCATTTCGTGAAAGCCATGTACTGATTTGGTGGTCTGGCTATATAATATTATGTCACGGTTGAAGTCGAGTCTGTCAAGTCCGGCCACATCTTCGACCACGACAGCCTCGCCGTCGGTCTGTCCGACCAGCCCGTTGACCTCGGCATGCCCACGCTTGCCGTATATTACAATCTGCTGGCCGGGAGAACGTCGGTCATAACTTTCACGTATACGCTTCTGCAGGTGCAATACAACGGGACAAGTAGCATCGATAATATCAATCTCATTGGCTTTTGCCGTAGCATAGGTCGACGGAGGTTCTCCGTGAGCACGCAAAAGCACCTTGACTCCATGCAACGAATGAAGGTCATCATGTGTGATTGTGACAAGTCCTCTGCTGCACAGACGTTCTACCTCGTCGCTGTTATGCACGATATCGCCCAGACAATAAAGTCGGTTGGATGAGTCGAGCTCCTGCTCGGCCTTGCGTATGGCCGTAACCACTCCGTTGCAGAATCCGGATGCCTGATCAATCTCGACCCTCATCGTTTTGCAGCCAAAGTACGGTGGTAGAGTTCGATGAGCCACTCATTCTGCTCGGCGATAGTCATATCACTGTTGTCGAGACTCACTGCATCTGAAGCCTTCGTCAACGGACTCTCGGCGCGCGTTGTGTCAATATGGTCGCGTTGCTTTACATTGGCCAGCACATCCTCGTATGTAGCCGCCATACCCTTTTGCTGAAGTTCAAGGAAACGGCGGCGAGCACGCGTCTCAGCCGATGCATCGACAAAAACCTTCATCTCCGCATCAGGGAAAACGGTAGTGCCGATATCGCGGCCATCCATAACAATACCTCTTTCGCGGCCAAACTGCTGCTGGAGTGCGACAAGATGATGACGCACTGCGGGAATAACCGCTACCTGGGAGACATTGTCGGACACATTTAGCGAGCGTATCTCACTCTCCACATCCTCTCCACATAACAGCGTGTGCTGCCCCTCACCGGGAATCGGCCGAAAATCTATGGTTATATCGGGCAAAGCTGCGATAAGAGCAGCCTCATCTACCGCGCCATTATTAACGATTCCTCGACGCAGCCCCCATAGAGTGACTGCACGATACATGGCTCCGGAATCGACATAGCGATAACCAATCGACGATGCCAACGCACGCGCCATTGAGCTCTTGCCGGAAGATGAATAGCCATCGATGGCGATTATAATCTTATTGTCAGATGATGACATATGTATTTCTTATAGCTTAATTAATTCAGAATGATTTAAAATCAATCCGGGTAATTCAAAATTTCTTCACAAAAATAGCGAGAATTCACGAGATAAATGCACAATTCCATAAAATATTCTGATTCTGAACCAGCGGTAGCATCATGATAGACACGAGTGCTTTCATACTCAGATACCCATCACGCAGACAAGCTCATAATATCCATCTAATTTTAGGTCCTAAGAAACGGACGCGCACCCTATCGCACAATGCATTAATACACAATATATTATTCACCCAGCTCAAGTCCAAGCAAAATAAAAAAGCATCATCGCAATATGTTTTTTCGTTTTTTAGCCGAATAATTTTTGGTTTATTAAAGAATTATATTTAACTTTGCATCCGCAAACGGGAATAAACACCGATTGTCCGAGGCAACAGCCTTGAAAAAACATAAATACATGCCCAGGTGGCGGAATGGTAGACGCGCTCGTTTCAGGTGCGAGTGCTGCGAGGCGTGCAGGTTCGAGTCCTGTTC
>NZ_JAIDKI010000242.1 GCF_029051885.1 Muribaculum sp. | reverse complement strand
CCCCATAACTCCCTCATCACAAGCGAAAATCTGCTCGACGATTGACCGCCCTGACGGTAACATTTATTATTAAACAAACTCTTATATTTCAGACGGAGTCTTTTTGTTGCTTTTCCCCTCTCGTAGTCAGTCATGTAGCTCGCTGCACTCCTTACTCCTTGAGGAAAAATCAATCAAAAATCCTTTCGCCGGGAATGTAAAATAATTTTTACGACTTACTTAGCATAATGATAGTTGAAATGAATGTAACGGCCATATCAGATATGAAGGAACTTAAAGACATGACCTTGGAGGAACTTTGGCAACTGTTTCCAATAGTATTGACTCCGCACCAGTCGCAATGGACTGATTGGGCTAAAGAAGAAATCGATAATCTCGATGCATTGCTCTCGGAATACTCTCCGATTATCAACCATATCGGCAGTACGGCGATTCATGGCATCCAGGCTAAGCCGATAATTGATATTCTTATCGAAATCAATCCCGATATCGACTGGCAACGTATCAAGGCTGTGATGGAAGCCGCCGGATATATAAGTATGTCTACTTCAGACATCCGCATGAGTTTTAACAAAGGCTACACTCCCGTGGGATATGCCGGGCGAGTGTTCCATATTCATTTTCATGCTATCGGCGATAATGACGAAATCTATTTTCGAGACTATCTGCTGGCACATCCTGAAGTAGCCATGGAATACGAAAAACTGAAGCTAAGCCTCCTGCCGAAATACAGAAACAACCGTGACGGCTATACCGATGCTAAATCTGATTTTGTCCGACATATAACAGACTTAGCTAAGAAACTGTTTAAGACCCCGTTCCCCAATATTTGTTAACGCTGGGGTCGCATATCTCTGAGTGATTTTTGTCTTGTGATGATGGAGCGTAGCCGTAGCTACGTGACAGAAGAACAAGGCAAAAAGCGCCGGAGAGATGCGATGATAAGGTAATTTTATGCATCAGCACACAATTAAGAGCTTGTTTAATAATAAATGTTACCGTCAGGGCGGTCAATGGTAATTTACTCCACAATATATTGTGCTGCGCGGTCAGGCGATGACTGTTGCGACGATAGAGCGCGGACCACCATAGTCGCGAAATTCACACAGATAAATCCCCTGCCATATGCCGAGGTTGAGACGCCCCTTTGTAACGGGGAGTGTAAGCGTCGAGCCGACAATAACCGATTTGGCATGTGATGGCATGTCGTCTGGCCCCTCGTCGGTATGCAGATAATATGGCGCGTTCTCCGGCACCATGCGGTCGAAAATCGCACGCAAATCGCTGCGCACATCGGGGTCGGCATTCTCATTGAGCGCGAGTGCGGCCGATGTGTGCTTTATCAGCAGATTTATTATGCCTGTCTCCGGGAGTTGGGGCAATTTGTCAAGTATCTCCCTTGTAATCAGATGTATTCCGCGCGGATATGCGCGCAGTGTAAACTCTACCTGTTGTACCATACCGCAAATTTACCATATTTCCGCGATACCCCAAATATCTGAAATAGATGATTTTTATAACAGAAAAGGCATGACATCGTATTGCAATGCCATGCCTATGATTATGTAAGGGCCGGTATGTCAGCGGTTGGAGTACATCTGCTCGTAGTAGCTCTGGTAGTCGCCTGAGGTCACTGAATCGAGCCACTCCTGATTGTCGAGATACCAACGCACGGTGCGCTCTATTCCCTCTTCAAACTGGAGTGTGGGCTCCCATCCCAGTTCGCGCTGTAGCTTTCGTGAATCGATGGCATAGCGCAAATCGTGGCCGGCACGGTCAGTGACATACGTAATCAGACTGTCGGAATATCCTTCGGGATTTCCGAGCATACGGTCTACGGTACGTATGAGTACTTTCACGATATCAATGTTGCGCCACTCGTTAAATCCGCCGATGTTGTAAGTGTCGGCAATACGTCCCTTGTGGAATATGAGATCGATGGCACGGGCGTGGTCCTCGACGAAAAGCCAGTCGCGCACATTGAGTCCCTGTCCATATACAGGCAAAGGCTTGCGGTGGCGGATATTGTTGATAAACAGAGGTATCAGTTTTTCGGGGAACTGGTACGGGCCGTAGTTGTTGGAGCAGTTGGTGATAACGACCGGCATGCCGTATGTGTCATGGTACGAGCGCACGAAGTGGTCGCTCGATGCCTTTGAGGCTGAATATGGCGAGTGGGGATTGTACTTTGTAGTCTCAAGGAAGAATTCCTCGCCGTAGGCATGATGGTTGGTCGACGACGAGGCGGTGGTAGTAAACGGCGACGGAAGTCCCTCAGGATGTGAAAGCTCAAGCGCTCCGTATACTTCATCGGTCGATATATGATAGAATATCTTGCCGTCATACCCCTCAGGACGCTCTTCCCAGGCGATTTTGGCGGCTTGCAGAAGCGAGAGAGTTCCCATCACATTGGTGCGGGCAAAGGTGAACGGGTCTTTTATAGAGCGGTCGACATGGCTCTCGGCTGCAAGATGGATTATGCCGTCAACATTGTATTCACGCACAAGCGAGAGCATCCTGTCGAAGTCGCATATGTCGGCTTTTACAAATAGATAGTTGGGGGCATTCTCTATATCTTTCAGATTGGCGAGATTGCCGGCATATGTAAGGGCGTCGACATTGATTATGCGGTAGTCGGGATACTTGTTGACAAAGAGGCGCACTACATGGCTTCCTATGAATCCGGCGCCACCGGTGACTATTATGTTACGTTTGAAGTTGCTCATGTCTTTATGTTAAAATACGGCTAAGCGACAGATGTTAACATCGGTGTTGCATGTCTTGAGCCTGCTTTCGGTCTGCTGTATCATGAGCGTACCGGATGTGCGCGATTGATACAACGAGTGAAAGATGCTCAAAATATCCAATGGAGAGCTAACCTTCCGCCTTCCGTGATTAATATTGCGGTACTTAACTGTTCCGACAAAAAAAATACCTCGTGTTGGCATCCATCCGGCATTTTTTATAACCAACAGGGTGATGACGATAGCCACACTCCCACGGTGTTATGAAAAAACATCTCGAACGCCGACCGCTCTTTAGTGGTCATTTTATTGTAGAACAATTTTAAATAGAGTCTGTTGGATTTAGCTGAAAGTATCTGCCAAATTTAAACGCTATCTAAGAAACTGTTTAAATTTATATGATACAGATTTTGAGAGAGAATGTCAGATGTATTTTTGTTTGCGATGAACGAGCGTAGCCGTAGCTACGTGACTGAAGAGCAAACATAAAGACACTGACAGACTCCTCAAAAACAAAGTGATATGAATTTAAGAGCTTGTTTAATAATAAATGTTACCGTCAGGGCGGTCAATCGTCGAGCATATTTTCGCTTGTGATGAGGGA
>NZ_JAIDKI010000241.1 GCF_029051885.1 Muribaculum sp. | reverse complement strand
ATAAGACCCCGTTCACCAATATTTGTTAACGCTGGGGCGGTCAATCGTCGTGCAGATGTGTTAGCGCAGTGAGGGAGCAATGCGGTTGCATTGTGACCGAAACAAGCGGACGCAGATGCATGACCGCCCCAGCGTTAACAAATATTGGTGAACGGGGTCTAAACTTGACGAAAATAGAGGCGCATCAGTACATGTTACCAATGCGCCTCCTTGGCCTGTTACGATATGCCTACGGATAACGAATTACCCGTCAGGCTTATAGCCATTAAGAGCTTGTTTAATAATCCGATTGCTTCTTACTCTCTTTAGAGCGGGCTGTCTGGCGACGCAATACCTCAATCTGCTCCGGAGTCAGCTCCGCCGGCAGATGAGCCACAAATGCGTCGAGTCGCGCCTCGAGTTCTTCATCCGTAGGGCATTGCGACATTTCATATTCGTCATCAATGCCATTGATATTCTCAGTATCCATATTACATTATAAGTAAGTCTATAATTGTTAAGTAAGTCGTAAAAATTATTTTATATTTCCGGCGAGAGGATTTTTGATTGATTTTTCCTCGATGAGGAAGGAGTGTAGCGAGCTACATGACTGACGAAGAGAGGGAAAAGCGGCAAAAAGACTCTGCCTGAAATATAAAGTTTTAAAAGTATTCATATACGTAATAATTTTTACGACTTACTTAAGTAAGTCGTAAAAGATTCCTATAAGCAATAATTTCTACAACCTGCTTATTTATCCATATCAGAGCCTCACCTGAGATGCCGAGCCATTGTAGCTAACCGTCTTGGCTGCGCCACACGATGTATCGCCTCCGGCCACACCATCGCCCATCATCACGATGCGGAACTTGCGGTTCCGGAGCATACCGGGATAGCTCCCCTCACGCCGACCGATGGTAAGGGTACGCGCCTTATCGTCCCATATCATTTTTATCGTGGAGCGTTCGCCCTTCTCGTATGCATAGCCGTCGCCCGCATCCTCATAGAGGGTAAACTCTCCGTCGGCGCCGGGATATATGCGTATCTCCAGATTGTTCCAGGGCTTCTCGCTGCTATACTGCACCTCAGGTCCCCATGGCACGATACTGCCGGCACGCACATAAAGCGGAATCTCGTCAAAAGCCGCAGGAGTCTTCACCGTTTGTCCACCGCTATGGAGTGTGTTGGTCCAGAAGTTCCACCAGTCGGTCCCTTCGGGCAGATACACATCCCATTCGCGCGCCTTATACTCGGTGACGGGGGCCACAAGGAAGCTGCGCCCGTACATATACTGTGTGCCGGTCATCACAGCACTGCTGTCGCCGGCGAAGTCCATATAAAGCGGACGCATGAACAGGCCTGCTCCTGATGTAACGTCCCAGGCTGTGGAATAATTGTAGGGCAGCATGCGGTAACGGAGCCTTATCATTCGCTCCTGAGCGTCAAACACCGGTGTACCCCTATCGCCGAACTGCCATATCTCGCGTGGCAGACCGGTGCCATGGCTGCGCATCATCGGACAGAACGCGCCGAACTGCATCCAGCGCGTATACAGCTCGCGCCACTCCTCGCAGTCATTGCCACCCTTTTCTCTCCACATGTTGGCATAGAATCCGCCGATATCACTGTTCCAGTAAGGGATGCCGATAGCAGCATAGTTGAGGGCTGCCGGTATCTGGTCGTGGAGCACCTCCCAGCGCGAATCCACATCGCCGCTCCAGGTGTTGGCTCCGTAGCGCTGTTGCCCTACATAGCCCGAGCGGGTAAGGGTGACCACGCGGCGGCTGTCGTCCTTGGCGCGCTGATGCTCGTAGATACCGCGGTTCTGCATGAGCGAATAAGCGTTCTTCACGGTCTTGAATGTACCTGCCGATGTGGGCGAGTCATAGTCGCCGGGCTTCTTCTCCCACACGTCGGGCTCGGTCGAGTCGAGCCACCACCCGTCATTGCAGGCAACGGAGTACACACCCTTGTCAAGACTATCCCAGAATATATCGCGTGCCTCCGCGCTGAACGAATCGTAGGGCCTCGTGCCGCATCCGGGGAAAGTATAGAAGTTTATCATATGCCCTTTCTCGTCAAGACGGCCGTATGTCTCCGACTTCGGACCGAAACCGGGCCAGGTGACTATGAGAAATTTCCCGTTCATATCGTGGATGTTGCGCCCCATGCGGGCCGGATCGGGATAGCGGATGCTGTCAAATGCATGACAGTTCCACAGACTGTCACTGCCGTTGTGCTGAGGCCAGTAGCGCCAGTCCTGTATAATGACGTCGATGGGCACCTTGAGGTCACGGAACTTCTTGAACGTCGCCACAAGCTCATCCTGGCTGCTGTAGCGCTCCCTGCTCTGGAAAAATCCGTAGGCCCAGAGGGGAAGCATCGGTGCCTGTCCCGTCAGGTCGCGTATCCCCGAGGTGACACCCTCGGGTGTCGAGCCATAGATAAAATAGTAGTCGGAACTGTCGCCCCACCCCTCGAAACTGAGGTCCTGGGGATTGTCCTTGAAATCGCTTATGGAATAATTGTCCCAGAACACCCCGTAGCCCTTGGTTGGCGACACGAAAAGCGGAGTGTAGGTATACATATTGACATTCTCCATACGGTAGGAAGTGCCGCGCCGGTTCCATTTGCCGTCGCTCACCTGACCTATGCCGAATACAGGCTCGTCAGAGTCAAGCAGGAAGGAATGGCGCACAATATGATTGTTCCTCTGCCCGTCCCATGCCGGTGTGAAGCTCGTGCCGTAATCCTTGTCCTTAAGCAGATGCACGCCACCTCTGTTATAGAAGTCGAGGGCGCCGCTCTTGCGGTCTATCTCGACAATAAGGCTGTCGGTGGTGATGACAGTGGTTCTGTCGCCCGATTTTATACCCGCCTCCACCTCTTCCGGAGCCTTCACCACGGCAAGGCTGTTGCCGGATGGAGTGATGCCCGACGGATGCTTGACGACCCTCACCACAGAGGGCGACATGAAAGTAAGCTCGAAGTCCATACCCTGGGTGCTGAATCTGAAATCGGCGCCATAAGCACCGCCCCACGACACGGCCGCGACTGCGGCTGCCGCAAAATGTCTGATAATCGTTTCGTTCATGTAAATAATCGTTTGATTGGTACCGGAATTTGTTCTGAAAAAAACAGAGCGGAGGTGGAAACCGGTTTCCACCTCCGCTCTTTACTGTATGTCAAGCGGTTGTGTGACCGCCGTACTGTCAATTGGCGAATGAAGCGAATATGTATTCGGGATTCATCACCGATGCATCGATAAGGCCGTTGTAGATGCACGACACGATACCGATAAGGATGATGCCGGCCACACACACGGTCATGGCCAGACGCTCGCTGCCGGCGCTGCGGAATGCAGGTATCACGCAAGCCTCCTGGTTGTTGATAAACATCGCCTTGACTACGAGCAGGTAGTAGTAGAGCGAGATGATGGTGTTGATCAACGCGATGAGCACCAGCACGTAGAGGGCCGGAGTTCCGGGCTCGGTGGCGGCGGCGAAGATGAAGAACTTGCTGAAGAATCCGGCAAACGGCGGGATACCGGCCAGAGAGAACATGGCAAGCATCATTGTGAACGCCAGCTTGGGATTGGTCGAATACAGGTTGTTGTAGCTGTCCATATCTACCTTGCCGGTCTTGTTCTCGATAGCCTGGATTACACCGAAGGCGGCGAGGTTGCTGAAGATATACACGAGGATATAGTACATCAGCGAGCCGAGACCCTGGGTAGTGGCGGCCATCACGCCGAGCATGATATAGCCGGCCTGGGATATCGACGAGAACGCGAGGAAGCGCTTCAGATTCTTCTGGCGGAGAGCGAAGAGGTTACCTACAGTGATGGTGAGGATAATCAGGGCGTAGAGCATCCACTCCCAGGCCTTGCCGTAGAACGGACCGAACACCTGCACCATAATCACGAAGAACGAGAAGGCGGCGGCACCCTTGGAGATTACCGACAGATAAGAGGTGATGGTGGTAGGAGCGCCCTGGTATACGTCGGCGGTCCAGAGGTGGAACGGTACGAGCGAGAGCTTGAAGCCCATGCCGGCGATTACAAACGCGATGGCAAGGAGAAGCATCAGGCTGTTCTGAGGGTTGATTGCAGCGGCGATGTCGGCGAAGTAGAGTGTGCCGCTCAGTGCGTACACAAACGACAGGCCCATCATGAATATCGCTGAGGAGAACACGGCAGTGAGCAGATACTTGATAGCTGCCTCGTGGCTCTCGTAGCGCTGCTTGTCAAAGGCCACAAGGGCGGCAAGCGGCAGAGAGGCGGTCTCCAGACCGATGATGAAGAGCAGGAAGTGACGTGCCGAAATCATCAGGTACATACCGAAGAGGGTGATGAGCAGAAGCTCGTAGAACTCTCCGCGGCGCACCTTCATAAACTCGCTGTCGGCCCACTGCATGGCCTGCACCAGCACGATGAGAGCGCCGATGTTGAGGATGTTCTTGATAGCAGTCATCACAGGCGAGGTGGCATACATGCCGCCGAATGCTGTGGCCGAGGTCGCATCCCAGGGATATACGAATCCGCCGATGGTGACCAGAGCGAAGAGGCACACTGTGAACATCGACAGTCCGCGGGGTGCCTGCCGCGAGCTGAATGTGTCGAAAAGAAAGACCAATAAGATGAGGACCAGCAATCCTATCTCTTGGTGCATGACCAGAAACTGTGAATAATCCATATCTTATTATCTTACTTTGTGAGGACTTCGATAATGGGGAGGAACGAATTGTGGATCAAGGTGCTGATCCAGTTGGGGAAGCAACCGATACCGGCCACACACACGATAAGTGTGATAGCCGACAGACGCTCCCACCATGTGGCGTCGGTAAGCGACAGATGGTGCTCGTCCTGTACCGGACCGAAGAGCAGCTTGCCGACCACGCGGAGGATATACACCGCGGTAATCACAATCGAGCAGCAGGCGGCCACGGTAAACGCACGGTGGAACATGTCGGTATGCTCCCATGAGCCTACGAAGATTGTCATCTCGGCCACGAAGCCCGACAGACCGGGCAGACCGAGCGAGGCCATACCGGCGATTACATAGCATACGGCAAGGAACGGCATTATCTTCATCAGACCGCCCATCAGACGGATGTCACGTGTATGTGTACGTCCGTATATCATACCGATGAGGGCAAAGAAGAGGGCTGTCATAAGACCGTGTGAGAGCATCTGGAGCACAGCGCCTGTCATGGCGGTGGTGTTGAGCATGAGGATGGCGAAGAGCACCATGCCGCAGTGGCTTACCGAAGAGTAGGCGTTGATATACTTGAGGTCGGTCTGCACGCAGGCGCTGAACGCACCGTAAACAACCGAGATACCGGTCAGGATAAGGAAAATCCATGCAAGCTCATTGGCGGCCTGGGGCATCAGATAGATGGCCACACGGAAGCAGCCGTAGCCGCCGAGCTTCATAAGCACACCGGCGTGGAGCATCGACACGGCTGTCGGGGCTGAGGCGTGACCGTCGGGACTCCATGTATGGAACGGGAACATAGCGCCGAGCACACCGAAACCAACGAATGTAATCGGGAAGAGGAATGTCTGCCAGCCGTGGGGGATGGCGCCGTTGGCCGAAATCTCGAGAAGGTTCATGGTCAGCTGTCCGCCTTCGGGAGCCGAGTGGTAGTAGATACCGAGGATACCGAGCAACAGGAATGCCGAGCCGCCCATAAGCATAAGGGTCAGCTTCATGGCGCTGTACTCCTTGCGGCCTGTGCCCCAGAGTCCGATGAGAAGATACATCGGGATAAGGGCCACCTCGTAGAACATGAACATGGTGAACAGGTCGATCGAGATGAAGAAGCCGAACACACCGGTCGACAGAAGGATGAGCCAGAGGAAGAAATCCTTGGGCAGCGGGTCGATTTTCCACGATGCGAAAGTGCCGGCAAACACGATAATCGCCGAAAGGAGAATCATCGCTACGGAAATTCCGTCGACACCGAGGGCAAGATGGATGTTGAGAGGCTCAAACCACATCCACGAGCCGGTGTAGAGCATCGGCGCGTCGGCGCCGAGCTGGCGCAGATGGAGGAAGTCAAAGAGCAGATATACCGAAAGGGCCACAAGCGCCGTAGAGCCGATGACGGCCACTGTGCGCACCTGCTTGATGTCCCGGCAGAGGAACAGCAGCCCGAGCATCACCAGCGGGATGACTACGAAATATATCAGAATATTTGAGAATATCATAATTACTATATTTTTTCAGAGTGTTTTCGCATCAGTGATTACAGCAGGCAGATCCAGGCTATTGTACCCAGAGCAAGCGCTCCGACAAGATAGATCCATACATAGAACTGCACGTTGCCCGACTGAAGTCCGCGCACCTGCAGCGAGGTCCACTGGGTGACTTTGGCAAAGCTGTCCATCGTACCGTCGATAATCTGGCGGTCAAACCATGCGATCGGACGGCATATGCACTGGAATATCACCTTGTGGGTAATCCACATATAGAGCTCGTCCCAATAGAAACGATGGTGGGCGGCAGTCCAGAGACCGTGGAAAGTATCGGCGAGCTTGTCGGGGAGAGGATTCTCCTTGAGATACATCTTTGTGGCCAGCAGAATGGCAAGCACTGCCACACATACGCTGGAGATGGCCACCCAGCCTACCATGTGGATATCGTAGCTGGCGCCGTTCCATGTCACGAAGTGTCCGAAAGGTATGAAACCGGCCACACAGCTTACGGCGGCAAGGAATACCAGAGGTATGCTCATCACCAGAGGAGCGTCGTGGGGGGTATGGTGGGCGCAGTCATGCTCTTTCCACCAGAAAATCATGTAGTACAGACGGAACATGTAGAATGCGGTCAGACCGGCAACCATCATGAGCCATGCGCCCCAGAACCAGTGGTTCTCGAATGCGGCGGCGAGAATCTCGTCCTTGGAGAAGAAGCCGGCGAAGGGGGGTATGCCCGCGATGGCCAGACAGCCGATAAGGAACGTGATATGGGTGACGGGCATATACTTGCGCAGACCGTGCATGGCCGTATAGTTGTTGGAGTGTACGGCATGAATCAGAGCGCCGGCGCCAAGGAAGAGCAGAGCCTTGAACATGGCGTGGGTGAACAGGTGGAACATCGAGGCCATGAAGCCGAGACCCTCGTGGATTTCGGGACGAGCGATACCGAGCGATGTCACCATGAATGCAATCTGAGAAATGGTCGAGAAGGCGAGCACACGCTTGATGTCAATCTGGGTGCATGCCACCACAGCTGCATAGAATGCGGTGATGCAGCCCACGATAGCGATGATGTTCATCGCCGACATCTCGAGCAGATAGAGCGGGAACAGACGGGCCACCAGATATACACCGGCCACAACCATCGTGGCGGCATGGATGAGAGCCGACACAGGGGTCGGGCCTTCCATCGCGTCGGGGAGCCAGATGTGGAGAGGGAGCATAGCCGACTTACCCATACCGCCCATGAAGATAAGCACAAGAGCCCAGGTAAGGGTCGAGGCGCCCAGGAAGGTCATGCCGGAGAATGAG
This sequence comes from Muribaculum sp., assembly GCF_029051885.1. Classification (GTDB taxonomy): domain Bacteria; phylum Bacteroidota; class Bacteroidia; order Bacteroidales; family Muribaculaceae; genus Muribaculum. The sequence goes on along the minus strand of NZ_JAIDKI010000241.1, from coordinate 13,499 downwards.
GTAAGTATGCCGGTGAACGGACCGGTGTAGGAAGCTACTCCGCCATCATAGTTGGCCACAGCGGCCGAGGTGATGTCGAGGAAGTCGAATGTCTGTGTGCAGTAGCTGAGGATAAGGATACCCAGCAGGAAGCCGAGGTCGGCGAAGCGGGTAACGATAAACGCTTTCTTCGAGGCCGACACTGCAGAGGGCAGCTTGTAGAAGAAGCCGATGAGCAGGTAGGACGATGCGCCTACAAGCTCCCAGAAGATATACATCTGGAAGATGTTGGTGGCCACTACAAGACCGAGCATCGAGAAGCTGAAGAGCGACAGGAAAGCGAAGTAACGCTGGAAGCCCTTCTCACCCTCCATGTAGCCCATAGAGTAGAGATGCACCATAAACGAGATGGTGGGTATCACGATGAGCATCATGGCCGATATCGGGTCGAGCATGAAGCCCAGACGGATTACGAGATGCTGTGTGAACTGAAGCCAGTCGACATTCCAGAGTATGAGAGCGGCACGTGTGCCATCGGCTGTGTAGAAGTCGCCGAAGAAGTAGCTCAGTGCGGTCCAGTAGCTGAGTACGAGCACGGTGCCCATACCGAGACAGCCGAGTACGCCCGCGAGCTTATGGCTCATCTTCATGCCTGTAAGACCGAGCAGCAGGAACATGAAGAGGGGTATGCAGAGTATGAAGATTGATATAATTTCCATAACCGTGTCTTAGAATTTCATTTTGTTAAGGTCGCGTATATCAATATTGCGTGCCCAGCGGAAGAGGTTTACGATAATGGCAATCGCAAGCCCCGTCTCGGCGGCGGCGATAGCGATAGCGAAAAGTGTAAACATCATGCCCTCAAGCTGTCCGGGATACAGGAAGCGGTTGAACACCACGAAGTTGATATCGACGGCATTGAGCATAAGCTCCAGCGAGATGAGAATCGCAATCAGATTTTTACGGGTGACGAAACCGTAGACTCCGCAGCAGAACATTATGATGCTGGGGATTATATACATTGCTATAGGTAACTTGTCCATCGTCTGATCAACGTTTGCGGGCGATTACCACGCCACCGATTATACATGCGAGTAACAATACACTCACTGCCTCGAACGGCAGCAGATAACCGAACTTCTCGGTACCGAGCAGCACCTCACCCAGATGATTCATGGTGAAATCACCGTCAAACGGGCGGCTGAAGGTAGTCCAGAAGTCAGGACGTGCCACCACTGCGTAGCCGAGACCCGCGAGAGCGAGCAACGAGGCCACGCCTCCGAAAAGACGGCGGCGCGAAGTAAGTTGCGTACTGGCGTCACCGGGCTTCGTCGTCAGCAATATCGAGAATACCACCAGCACGACGATGCCACCGGCATAAACGGCAATCTGCACCGCGCCGAGAAACTCGTAGTCGAGCTTGAAGTAGAGGCCGGCGGTGGCAAATAGCGTAAACAGCAGGTAGGTCGCCGCTCTGAGGATGCGACGTGTGGTGACAGTCAGTATCGAAAAGATGATAATCGAGGCTACGATTATCCAGTACATTACAATACTTCCAACTGATTCCATATATACGATTTAATTTTCTTTCTTTTCGGGTTCGGATGCAGGAGCCGCGGGAGCCTCGGCCTTAGGGGCGGCAGGTGCTGCCTTGGGGGCTGCGGCGGGAGCCTTGGGAGCGGGATCGCCCGGCTGCTCGGGAAGATAGTTGAGCTGCTGCACAAGTTTTTCGCGGGTAAACACGGCCTGCTCGAAGTCGTTGCTGAACTCGATGGCGTCGAATGGGCATGTGGTGACACACAGCTCACAGAATGTACAGCTGCCAAGGTCGTACATATACTTGTCGAGCTTGCGTTTCTTCTTTCCGTCGGGGAGGTCTACCATCTTGGTGGTGATGGTGATGGTGCCGTTGGGACAATTGCGCTGGCATGTGCCGCACGCCGTACAACGGTTGCGTCCGTCAGGAAGATAGATAAACTGTAGCTTGGCGCGGAAGCGCGGGGCCGCATACTGCTGATAGCGGGGTTCCGAGGGGTCGGCGCCCTTGCGGGAGTCGGGATACGACTCGGTCACCTTGGGAGTGAAAAACTCCTTGCCGGTGACTCCCATACCTTTTATAAGGCTTGATATGCCTGTGCCCAGTGATGAAAAATACTCTTTTACACTGCCCATAGATATGACTGGTGTTCTTTTTTTCGCGTACCGATAGCAAAATTATATGTGGTTCGTCTTGATGGGGAAGACATCCGGCGGTCCGGTACGGCAATATTCTCACTGCCGGATGCTCCCTCTATGCGGAGGCGCGGTCTATCTGACCTGACCTCCGAGGATATCGAGCAGCTCAGAGGTGATAGCCTGCTGGCGCAGCTTGTTGTATTCAAGCTGCAGCTGCTCGAGGAGTTTCTTGGCGTTGTCGTTGGCGCTCTGCATGGCCATGATGCGCGCTGCCTGCTCGCTGGCGACATTCTCGGTGAATATCTCCTGCACCACCGCGAGGATGAAGAGCGGGAGCACCGAGTTGAATATCGTGTTGGCGTCGGGCTCGAAGATGTAGGGGCGGCACTGCACCGACACAGCGTTGGCGGTAAGTGTCTCCTGCACTACCGGCAGCAGCTGCTCGCTGCGCAGGGTCTGGCGGCTCATGCTCTTGAAGTTCATGTAGAGGAGGTCGAGCATGTCGATATCTCCGTCGAGAAACTTCTGCTGGAGAGCCGCGGTGAAAGCCTTTACGGCCTCGCCGTCGCTCTTGGCATGTATGTCGCCGATTACCTCTACACTGATACCGTCGCCCGAGAGCTTGCGGGTGGCCTTGACCATCTTGTTGCCTACAGGATACAGGGTAATCTCAAGCGAGGCTCCGTAGCGCTCGCGCAACTGGTTGATGCGGAGCAGAAGACCCTTGAAGATATTGATATTGTAGGCGCCACACAGACCGTCGTCGCTACCCCACACGGCGATACCCGCACGGGTCACGTCGCGCGTAAGAGTCAGGGGCGAGCTGAATTCGGCGTCGGCCGACAGGAGATTGCCCATGATGGTCTCAATCTGGCCGCGGAAGGGGAGCAGACGGCGCAGCGACTGCTCGGCCTTGTGCATCTTGGCCGATGAAATCATCTTCATGGCGCCGGTAATCTTCTCCGACGACTTGACCGATCCGATACGGCCCTTTAGTTCTCGCAGAGTTGCCATTGTGAGTTATTGATATGAAGCGGTGCGGGGCTTGACCGGCACCCGCACTGCCTCTTTCGGTTCCTTTATTAGTTCTTGTAGCGGCTCGCTATCTCGCGTGCGGCCTGGGTGAGCTTGTCGGTGATATCGTCGGTAAGCTGGCCGGCTGCGATGGCGTCGAGCACATCTTTCTGGTACTTGGCGTGGAGGAGCTGGAGGAAGAGTTTCTGGAACTCGGCCACTTTGTCGAGAGGCACATCCTCAAGCAGGCCCTTGGTGCCGCAGAATATCACGGCCACCTCGTCCTCGACGGCCATAGGCTCGTACTGGGGCTGGATGAGCAGTCGCTCGTTCTTACGTCCCTTGTCGATGACACGCGCGGTGACGGGGTCGATATCGCCGCCGAATTTGGTAAACGACTCAAGCTCGCGGAACTGGGCCTGGTCGATTTTCAGCGTGCCCGCAATCTTCTTCATCGGCTTAATCTGGGCGTTACCGCCTACACGCGATACAGAGATACCCACATTGATAGCCGGACGGATACCGCGGTTGAACAGTGCGGTCTCAAGGAAGATCTGGCCGTCGGTAATCGAGATTACGTTGGTCGGGATGTAAGCCGACACGTCGCCTGCCTGGGTCTCGATAATCGGAAGCGCGGTGAGTGAGCCACCACCCTTCACCTTGTCTTTGAGCACGGCGGGGAGGTCGTTCATCGAGGCTGCCACCTCCTGGTTGTCGATAATCTTGGCGGCACGCTCGAGCAGACGCGAGTGGAGATAGAAGATATCGCCGGGGTATGCCTCGCGGCCCGAGGGGCGCTTGAGGATAAGGGATATCTCACGATAGGCTACAGCCTGCTTCGAAAGGTCGTCGTACACGATAAGGGCGTCGCGGCCGGTGTCGCGGAAATACTCGCCGATGGCCACGCCGGCAAACGGTGCGTAGTAGCGCATCGAGGCCGAGTCGGAGGCGTTGGCGGCCACAATCACCGTATAGGGGAGCGCGCCGTTGTCGCGCAGGGTCTGCACGAGAGCGGCCACTGTCGATGCCTTCTGGCCGATGGCCACATAGATACAGTAGACGGGCTTGCCCTCCTCGTAGTTCTTGCGCTGGTTGATGATGGTGTCGATGGCGATGGCGGTCTTGCCTATCTGGCGGTCGCCGATGATAAGCTCACGCTGTCCGCGGCCTATGGGCACCATTGAGTCGATAGCCTTGATACCGGTCTGGAGAGGCTGCTTTACGGGCTGACGGAAGATAACGCCCGGTGCTTTGCGCTCGAGGGGCATGCGCAGGCGCTCGCCGCTGATGGGGCCGGCGCCGTCGATCGGCTCTCCGAGCACGTTGATGACGCGACCCAAGAGGCCCTCGCCGACGAGCACTGAGGCGATTTCGCCGGTGCGGCGCACGGTCATATTCTCAGTCACCCGGTCAACGCTGTTGAGCAGAATCACACCTACGTTGCTCTCTTCGAGGTTCATGGCAACGCCTTTAACGCCATTCTCGAACTCGACGAGCTCGTTGGCGCGCACATTTTCGAGTCCGTAGACGTGGGCAACGCCGTCGCCTACCTCAAGGACTGTTCCAACTTCTTCGAACGACACCTTTGAGTTGACGTTCTCAAGCTGTTGCTTTAATACTTCCGATATTTCGCTTGGGTTGATCATTCTTGTTGTGGGGGTATTTACTTGCTAAGGAGTTTTAGACGCAGCTGCCGCAGCTCGCTCTCGAGCGAAGCGTCGAGGCGCTCGGAGTTGACGTCGACGATGAAGCCACCGATGATTGATGGATCGGTCAGGTGGGTGTACTCCACAGTGGCTCCGGGGAGATGGCGCTCGACGAGGGCATGCAGCTTGCCGACAACGTCGGCGGGCATGTCGGTGGCGGTGACAATCCTTACCAGGCATATGTTGTTGGCCCGGCGGTAGATGTCGAGATAGCGCAGGGCTATCAGGCGCACGATGTCGATGCGGCGGTTCTCCACCAGCAGCTTAAGGAAGTCGGCAAAGACCGTGTCGGTGCTCTTGGCGCAGGCCGCCGTAGCGAGCAGGCCGGTCTTATCTTCAGTAGCCACAAACGGGTTGGCGACTACTTCCTGCAGGCGGGGCTGCCCGGCAAAGGATGCACACAGGCATTTCATCAGCTCATACACTCTGGGGGCCGCTCCCTTTTCGAGGGCGAACTTGTAGAGGGCTTTGGCGTAACGGTTGGGGATAAGACCTTGGTCCATGTCGGTTGTCAGTTGTTGGTTTCCATTTCATCAAGGAGGGAGTCGACGAGCTTGGTCTGGGCCTTGCGGTCGGCCATCTGTCCGCGTACAACCTTTGTGGCGATATCGAGGGCAAACGAGCTTACCTCGTCGCGGAACTGCTGACGCGCTTCCTTGCGCTCCTGCTCGATAGATACCTTGGCGGCGTCCATCACTTTCTGGGCCTCCTTTGAGGCTGCGGCACGCGCTTCCTCGATTATCTCGGTTTTCATGCGGTCGGCCTCGCGAAGTATCTCGGCCTGCTGCTTGCGCGCTTCGTCGATATACTTGCTTGCCTCCTGGCGGGCGTTGTCAAGCTGCTCTTTGGCATTCTGCGCATACTCCACACCCTTGTCGATGAGATCGGCGCGGTCGTCGATGTTCTTCATGATGGCAGGCCAGCCCCACTTCCACAGTACGAAGAAGAGGATGGCGAATGCCACGAACATCCAGAATACCAGGCCGAATTCAGGCGTGAATAGTTCCATTTCAGGGATATGCTACAGATTAGAGGAAGAATGCCAGTACGCAGACGATGACGGCGAAAAGAGCCACACCCTCGATAAGGGCGGCGATAACGATCATGTTGCTTCGGATGTCGCCGGTAGCCTCGGGCTGACGGGCGATAGCTTCCATGGCAGCAGCGCCAATCTTACCGATGCCGATACCTGCGCCGATTGCTGCGATAGCTGCGCCAAGACATGCTCCGATACCTTTGAGACCTGCGTCGATTGCTGCGATGATTAATGCTGTTAACATAATTGTGTAGGATTTATGGGTTAATATTTTTTTGTAATGACAGGGTGAGGAGATTTATGAGTGGGTGCTGCCCGCCGCGGGTGTCTCGTGGGCGGCATCCTTTGCGTGGTGTCCGTCCTCCTGGGCAAGGCCGATAAATACAGTCGAGAGCATGGTGAACACATAGGCCTGGATGAAGCTCACAAGCACATCAATCAGGAGCATGAACACCGAGAATATCAGTGACACCACCAGTGTGCCGCCTGCCGCAGCAGCGCCGAGGGCGCCGAGAATGAAGATAAGCAGCGTGAGCACAATGACGATGATGTGGCCGCCCATCATGTTGGCGAACAGACGCACGGTAAGCGCCGCCGGCTTGGTGAAGACTCCGAAAAGCTCGATGACCGGCATGATGGGGATAGGGAATTTCAGCCACAGGGGCACATCGGGCCAGAACACCTCTTTCCAGTAGTGCTTGGTGCCGAATATGTTTACGATGAGGAATGTGATGAGCGACAGCACGAGAGTCACGGCAATGTTGCCTGTGATGTTGGCGCCGCCGGGGAATATCACCATCAGGCCCAGCAGGTTGGCCACGAGTATGAAGAAGAATACCGTGAGCAGGTAGGGTCCGAACTTGCGGCTCTTGGCGCCGAGGGTGGGCTTAATCACACCGTAGTATATGAACTCGATAAGGGCCTCAATGGCGCCGGTGGCACGGCGGGGAGCGGTATACCCCTTCTTGCGATACCATGCGGCCACGTCGAGTACCATCCACATTACCAGCAGGCAGGCGATGAATATGGCGCAGACATTTTTGGTGATGGAGAAGTCGAGCGGACGGTACTCGACCATCTGTGTCTGTCCGTCGACTGTCTCGGGACGCAGTCCGACAAGTTTGTTGTGCCACTTGCTGTCGTGGCCTCCGAGACGGAATGTCATCTCGGTACCGTCGGAGTCGGTCACAGTGTAGCTGTGGCCATGGCCGATACGCGACGAGCTGAAGCAATGCCAGTCGCCCTGATAGTCGCGCACGATTACCGGCAGGGGTATGCGCACGTGGTGGCAGAAAGGCACTTCCCAGCCGTAGCCGTCGCCCAGGTGCTCGAAGATAATCTCCTTGGGGTCGATTTTCTTCTCTTCCGAGCGGCTTTCGGCTTCTTCTGCCTGCGCCTCGGCACGCACGCCGGCCTCGTCCGCAATCAGCGACAGCGGGGCGGGGAGCAGCACGGCCAGCAGGAGGGCAAGTAGCAGGATGGTTCGTTTCATATCAATAGATGCATACAGATATTATGTCGTTGTCGACATCGACTATGCCTCCGGCAACGTCGATGCGTGCGGAATGTCCGTCATGGTCATATACCACCGGACCGGGCACAAGAGTGGAGATAAGGGAGGCATGGCCGGGGAGCACCATGAATGTGCCTTCGGCTCCCGGAAGCGACACCTTGCCCACTTCGCCCTCGAAGAGGACATCCTGCGCGGAGATTACTTTGAGCACCATATCCGTATGAGTGTTTTAATTGCCTTACAATCTTGTTGGTTACTTCACTTCGGCAAGCATCTTCTTGCCCTTGGCGATGGCATCGTCGATGGTGCCTACGTTGAGGAACGCCTGTTCGGGATACTCGTCCATCTCGCCGCTGAGAATCATCTTGAAGCCGCGGATAGTCTCGCTCAGGGGCACCATCACACCGGGCAGGCCGGTAAACTGCTCGGCCACGAAGAAGGGCTGCGACAGGAAGCGCTGCGCACGACGGGCGCGGGCCACCACGAGCTTATCCTCGTCGGAGAGCTCGTCGACGCCGAGGATGGCGATGATATCCTGGAGCTCGTTGTACTTCTGGAGCAGCTGCTTTACAGCCTGGGCGGTATTGTAGTGGTCCTCGCCGATGATGTGGGGGTCGAGGATTCGCGATGTCGATTCGAGCGGGTCGACGGCGGGATAGATACCGAGCTCCGAAATCTTACGCGAGAGCACGGTGGTGGCGTCGAGGAAGCTGAATGTTGTGGCAGGCGCGGGGTCGGTAAGGTCGTCGGCAGGCACGTAGATAGCCTGTACGGAGGTAATCGAACCCTGCTTTGTCGAGGTGATACGTTCCTGAAGGGCACCCATCTCGGAGGCAAGTGTGGGCTGGTAGCCTACGGCCGAGGGCATACGGCCCAGAAGAGCCGACACCTCGGAACCTGCCTGGGTGAAACGGAAGATGTTGTCGATAAAGAGGAGGATGTCCTTGCCTCCGCCGTCCTGGTCGCGGAACTGCTCGGCGACGGTAAGACCGGTAAGGGCCACACGCAGACGTGCGCCCGGGGGCTCGTTCATCTGTCCGAACACAAGTGCGGCCTGCGACTCGGCTACCTGCTTCATGTCGACATCGGCAAGATTCCACTCGCCTTTTTCCATGCCTTCGGTGAATTTCTCACCATATTTCATAACGCCGCTCTCAATCATCTCGCGCAGCAGGTCGTTACCCTCGCGGGTACGCTCGCCCACACCGGTAAACACTGAGAAACCGTTGTGGCCCTTGGCGATATTGTTGATAAGCTCCATGATGAGCACCGTCTTTCCTACGCCGGCACCACCGAACAGACCAATCTTGCCACCCTTGGAGTAAGGCTCGAGAAGGTCGATCACCTTGATACCGGTATAGAGAATCTCGGTGCCGATGGTGAGGTCGTCGAATGCGGGGGCGGGCTGATGGATGGGGCGCAACGAGTCGCGATTAAGTTCGGGCAGGTGGTCGATGGCATCGCCGAGCACGTTGAGCAGGCGTCCCTTTACCTGGTCGCCGGTGGGCACCGCGATAGGACGTCCGAGATTCTCCACGCGTACGCCACGCTGCAGACCGTCGGTACTTTCCATAGCCACACATCTCACGGTGTCCTCGCCGATGTGTTGCTCGACTTCCAGGATGAGGTCGGAGCCATCATCCTTGGGTACACGCAGAGCCGTGTAAATAGGCGGGACGAGATTGTCTTCGCCTTCGAAGGTGACGTCGACTACAGGGCCGATCACCTGAGCTACTGTTCCGAATTTATCGCTCATTGTTAGGTATATGACGTTGAGAGGGGGTTAATATGCGTTTTGTTACTGATTAGAAGTGGAGGCCGAAGCATACCACCAGCACCATCAGCACGAGGTTGACGAGGTTGATGGGGAGGAGGTATTTCCACTCAAGGGCGAGCAGCTGGTCGATTCGCAGACGGGGGAATGTCCACTTGAACCATATGATGATAAACGAGATTGCAATCGCCTTGGCTATAAACCATATGGTCGAAGGAATCCAGTCCATCACGCCGTTGAATGCATCCCAGCCCGGGATGTGGAGGGGAGCCCATCCGCCGAAGAAAAGCAGAGCGGCCACGCCCGATACGATAAAGAGATTGAGGTATTCGGCCAGATAGAAGAAACCGAAGTGGATACCGGAATACTCTGTATGATAACCGGCGGTAAGCTCACTCTCGGCCTCGGGAAGGTCAAACGGGCCTCGGTTGGTCTCGGCGGTGCCGGCGATGATGAAGATTACAAATGCGATGATTGCGGGAATGTGGCCCGAGAATATGAACCACATGCCGTCGCTCTGCATCTGGCATATCTCTGAAATCGACATCGTGCCTGCGAAAGCTACCATTGTAATAACCGACAGGCCGAGAGAAAGTTCGTAGCTGACCATCTGCGCGCCCGAACGGAGAGCGCCGATAAGGGTGAACTTATTGTTTGACGACCATCCGGCGAGCAGTATGCCGAGCACTCCTATCGAGCTGACAGCCAGCAGGAAGAAGATACCGATATTGAAGTCGACAATCTGCAGGCCGCTGCCCCACGGGAGCATCGAAAAACATAGCATCGAGGCCAAAATCACCAGATAAGGCGCCAGGGCAAACAGGAATTTGTCGATATGGTTGAGCGAGATGAGCTCCTTGATAAGGATCTTGAACATGTCGGCTACCGACTGCAGCACACCCCATGGGCCCACACGGTTGGGGCCTCGGCGGCACTGGAATGCGGCGCAGACCTTGCGCTCGAAATAGATGTAGAAAAGTGCGAGCACCGAATAGGCCAGGAGCAGCAGTACGCCGATAAGCACACACTCAATGGTCACGGCCACCCAGGGTGCGCACCATGAAAGAAGCCACTGATTGAGCCACTCGGCTCCGTGAGATAGTTCTAACATATATCTTGTTGTTCTTTGTATTCTTTACTTGAACTGATTATATCCTCGTCCCGGGCCGATTATCGGTCGATATCTGGCACAACGTAGTCGAAAGTACCTCCGATGGTGATGAGGTCGGCAATCTTGCCACCCTCGGCAGCGTGGGGCACGATACCGGCGAGGTTCATACACGGGGAGTTGAACTTCACGCGCCAGGGCTTCTGGTCGCCGTGGCTTTCGATATATACTCCGAATGCACCGCGGCTTGCCTCCACCTGCTGGAACCAGTGTCCCTCGGGGAGCTTGATAATCTTGGGCACCTTGGCGCAGATGTCGCCGTCGGGGATGTTGTCGACCAGCTGCTCGAGTATGCGGCAGCTCTGCTTGATTTCCTCGACACGCACGAGATAGCGGGCCATGGAGTCGCCTTCGGGGAGGGTGATTTCGTCGAAATTAAGCTCTGAATAGATGCCGTAGGGAGCAGTCTTGCGCACGTCGCAGGCCCATCCCGAGGCACGTCCTACAGGGCCGGTGGCTCCGTAGCTGATGACATCTTCCTTGGAGAGCACGCCTACGCCCTTCATACGGTTGTGGGCAATGACGTTGCCGGTGAATATGGTGTCGTACTCCTTGATTGCCTTGGGCATGATTTCGAGGAGCTTCTTCACGTCGTCGACGAAGTCCTTGTCGAGGTCATCCATCACACCGCCGATACAGTGGTAGTTGAATGTCATGCGTGCGCCGCATGTCTTTTCGAAAATGTCGAGTATGCGTTCGCGCTCGCGGAGTGTGTAGAACAGCATTGTTGTGGCACCGAGGTCCATGCAGAATGTTCCCATGAACAGGAGGTGGGAGCTGATACGCATGAGCTCGTCCATCATCACGCGGATAACCTGTGCCCGGCGGGGCACCTCAAGACCCATGGCTTTCTCGATACAGAGACAGAGGCAATGGCGGTTCTGCTGTGCCGAGAGGTAGTCGAGACGGTCGGTGAAGTGGAGTGTCTGCATGTATCCGAGTCCCTCGCAGAGTTTCTCGATACCGCGGTGGATATATCCGAGATAGAGGTCGATTTTCTTGATGGTCTCACCGTCGACTGCCGTACGGAAACGGAGCACGCCGTGGGTGGCGGGGTGCTGCGGGCCGATGTTTACCACAAAGTCCTCGGGAGCGAATACAGTGCGCTTTTCCTTTACAATGGAGCCGTCGGGTTTCTCAACATAAGAGTATGTGATGTCGTCGACAGCCTCGTGGTCGAGACGCACGGGATTGGTCTCGGGCGATGCGTCGTAATCCTTGCGCAGGGGGTATCCTACCCAGTCGTTGCGCAGGAACAGGCGCCGCATGTCGGGATGGTTGATGAAGATGATGCCGAAGTAGTCGTATACCTCGCGTTCGTAGAGGTTGGCCACATTCCACAGGTCGCTGACCGAGTGGAGCATGGGCTTCTCACGGTTGTCGGTGGCCACGCGTACCGAGATGTGATGGCCGTGGCGTGTCGAAGTGAGGTAGTACATGACGCCGAGAGTCTCGGTCCAGTCCATACCTACAAGCGACACGAGGTAGTCAAAGTCGAGTGCCGGATCCTCTTTGAGGGTCTTGGCCAATGTATGCCACTTGGCATCGGGAATATTCACCAGCAGCCATTCCCCCTCCTCGAAAACGGCTTCGGGGAAGAGCCGGGCGATGTGTTCCTGAACGTTTGCCATATCTATGTGATGATTGGTGCTTGTTAATAATAATTTGACGGTTGCAGAAGTGAGTGGATTATACCGACATGCCTTTCTCCTGCTCCACACCCTCCTTTACAAGGGCTGCGGCGGCATCGCGTGCTGCGAAGAATGCCTCGCGCTTCTCCTGACGGTTTACTCCGCCGAAGAATTTCTCCACTTTTATCTTGCGCGAGAGCTGCATGATACCGTATATCATGGCTTCGGGGCGTGGAGGACATCCGGGTACGTATACATCGACGGGGATTACCTCACCTACACCTTTTACCACATGGTAGCTATGCTTGAACGGTCCGCCTGAGACAGCGCATCCGCCGCATGCAATCACATATTTGGGCTCGGCGAGCTGGTCGTAGAGACGGCGCACTACCGGGGCCATGCGATGCACGATTGTGCCGGCCACCATCATGAAGTCGGCCTGACGGGGCGAGGCGCGAGCGACTTCCCAGCCGAAGCGCGCCATATCAAAGCGCGCCGCTCCAAGCGCGATAAATTCGATACCGCAGCAACTGGTGGCGAATGTGAGCGGCCAGATAGAGTTACTGCGCCCCCAGTTGATGAGCTTGTCAAGCGAACCGACCACGACATTTGTGCCGTTGGCGCGCAGCTCGCTGACGAGCGATTCTATATATTCATTATCCTTAAACTCGGCATAAGGCATGCCCTGTGCAGTTACTTCCATTCAAGAGCTCCTTTCCGCCAGGCATATACGAGGCCCAGCACTAAAATTCCGAAAAATACAGCGATGCAAAGCAGACCGTCGGTACCGAGGGCTCTCATGTTGACAGCCCAGGGGTAGAGAAACACGGTCTCTACGTCGAACATCAAAAACAGGATGGCATAGAGATAGTAGCCGATGTGGAACTGCGCCATGCTCTCGCCACGCGTAGGAATACCGCACTCATAGGCCTCGCCCTTCTGAGGATTGAAGCTGCGCGGCGAGATAAGCCCCGCAAGCACGAGCGCCAACGCCACGAGAGCAACGCCAGTCAGGGCGCCCACCACGGCGAGAGTAGAGTTCTGAATACCAAAAATTAATGATACCATATAATGATTCAAAATATATCTTTTTGCCAAGGCCGCATAAACACCGCGCCTGAACGACCACGGAATGATACGGTAAAGGTAGAATTATTAGCGCGGCACGACATATGCACTGAGTAGCACGCACAACGCGCTGAATTTCAAGGAATAAACTTTAAGGTTGACAATTAGCGAATTGCTTTCTCCTAAAATCTCTGCAAATATACTGATATTTTTTCAAATGAAGTCGCGCAGAATGCTTCAAACTTGTACAAAACAGCCAACAATAGTTAAATAAACTTAAAACCCAAAAAATCACTTTAGCATCCATTTATATGAAAACGGGAATATTAGCATAGTTTTATTTCATGTACCAACACGCTATCTGTTGCATTATAATAATTATTATTGTCTCTTTTCATGTGAATCAAAATCAACAAATCTTAATCTTACATAATA
>NZ_JAIDKI010000240.1 GCF_029051885.1 Muribaculum sp. | reverse complement strand
GCTCCATCATCACAAGACAAAAATCACTCAGAGATATGCGACCCCAGCGTTAACAAATATTGGGGAACGGGGTCTAAGAGGTAAATACATGTTTTTACTTCCGGTTAATGCATGTTGTAGGAGGTAGAGGCAGCTAATGTCCCGGGTGAGTTTTTTGCAGGGTAAAACATTTAGTGTAATTTTATGTTTTAAATAGCAAAAGACTATTTATTTGTGGGACATCATTGGATAAAAAATACGGTGCTGCGTCGTGTTCTCAAGACGCTTATGTGGGTGGTGGTCGTCGTACTGGCGTTACCGCTGCTGCTGTATGTGCCTTTTATTCAGGATGCCGTGTTCCCGTTTGCGCTACGCAAGGTATCCGGTATGACAGGCATGGAGATTACAGCCGACAGGCTGCGGCTTCAGTGGCCGCTGAGGGTCACAGCCTCGGGAGTGATGATTGTGGCGTCGCCCGGCGATACCATGGTCGTGGCCCGCGATGCCCGCATGGAGGTAGAGCCTCTCCCGCTGCTTGGACTTGACATAAGGGCCGAGGGCGACCTCGACGGCATACGCTACCGTCTCGGCACTCCCGACTCCGCCATGTATCTCCAGGCTGTAGTCGACCGTTTCCGGCTACTCCCCTCGGGCTACAACCTTCGCAACGGACATATCTCCATCAGCCGCGCCGAGCTCGACGGAGCCGACGTGCTGCTCCTGTTCAACAGTCCTGACACCACGGCCACTCCCCCCGACACCGCAGCCGCCACAGCGCTGACCATCGACGCCTCACTGCTGTCGCTGCGCAATGTGCGCTACCGTATGGCGATGCTCCCCGTAATCGACAGTCTCGATGTGACGGTGCCTGTGGCCACACTGGCCGACGGACATCTTGACATGCTCTCCCGCACCATCAATGCCCGCTCGCTGAGCATCGACTCCGTGAGCGCCACATATCTCACGCCGTCGGCTGAATACATTGCAGCCCATCCCGCCGACTCTACCATCGTCGACTCCGATTCCGCCTCCGCGTCCGACTCTCTGATGTGGACCATCACCGGCGACTCCCTGCGCCTCACCGCGCACGACGCTCTCTACGCCATGCGTGGCGCCGTGCCCGCTCCCGGACTCGACATGAACTATATCGCCGTATCCGACGTAGATCTGCGCGTCGATTCGCTCTACAACCGTGGAGCAGCCATTACGGTGCCCCTGCGACGCCTAAGCGCCACCGAGCGCTGCGGGCTGAAGCTCGATGCCTCGGGCACATTCGCCATGGACTCGACCGCCATGCGTGCCTCGGGATTCTCTCTGTCGACTATCTACTCTTCGCTCGGTTTCGACGCCATGATGGGGATGGGTGACCTTGCTTCTGACCCATCGTTGCCGCTCAGTCTGCGCGCTAAAGCAGCCATCGGACTGCCTGACCTCGCGATGGCTTTCCCCGTCATGCGCGCTATGCTCGACGCGCTGCCGCAGTCGCGCGACATAGAGCTTGAGGCCGACATGGACGGTACTGTTGGACGCCTCTCGGTCGACCGTCTGTCAGCCGCCATGCGCGACTATTTCATCGTAGAGGCTTCGGGCCATGTGGCCGACGCCATGAATCCCGACAACCTCTCGGGCCATGTCGACATCGACGGCTCGCTACCCAACGTGCAGTTTGCCCGCAACATAGCCCTTACCCCGGCCCTGGCCAAGGAGGTAAACATACCGCCGCTGAGTCTCGACGGCTCTGTCGACATGAAGCGCGGGGTAATCAGCGGCGACCTGGCGGCTACGGTCGACCGCACAGGCGACATGCTGCTCAAAGCCATGTGGAACGGACGAGCCACCGACTACGATGTGGCTCTGTCGCTCGACCGCTTCCCTGTAGCCTCGATAATGCCGTCGCTCGGCATAGGCGACGTCACCGCGTCGCTGTCGGCCGAAGGCCACGGACTTGACATCACCTCAACACGCACACGCCTGAAGGCCGACGCCGATGTGACCTCAGTCGTGTTCAACAAGAAGACATATACCGACCTAAAGGCATGGGCTTCGCTCGCCGACGGTGAGGTGAAGGGCGGTCTGCTGTCGCTCAACCACGACGCCGCCTTCGATCTCGACCTCTCTGGCACAGTGGCCGGCGGTGTGTACGATGTGGACTTCGAGGGCGACGTACACAATCTCGACCTCAAGGCTCTTGGGATGACCCCCGACGAGTGTCGCGGCACATTCGGCCTCGACGGCACCGCCCGAATAGTGCCTGACAGCGCCATATACGATGCCACAATGAGTGTGAGCGGTCTGTCATGGACAATGCCGGGCCTCGACCTGTACACTCCCGCCATCGACCTATTGCTCAAAGCTGACGACTCGACTACGGTGATGTCGCTCACCAACATGGATCTAAAGGCCGATGTCGCCGCACGCTGCGCACTCGACTCGCTCATAGCACGCCTGTCGGACGCCGCCACTCTCGCATCGTCGATGATGACATCGCGCCGCATCGCTGTCGATACGCTCCAGAGGGCGCTCCCGCCGTTCAGACTCGATGTCAGCGCAGGAGCCGGTGAGAATCTGCTGACAAACGTACTCAAATCATCCGACACCGATATCCGCAATCTGTCGCTCGCCATGGCCAACGACTCGATAATCACCCTCAGCGCCGCTGCCACGGGAATATCGGCCGGAAGCACACGTATCGACACGGTATCGTTGAGCGCAATGCAGCACGGCGAGTTTCTCATATACCGCGCGGCCATGAACAACCGTCCCGGCACGTTTGACGACTTCGCCCATGTCGACCTCTCGGGCTATATCGGCTACAACGGCCTGTCGGCTTTCTTCGACCAGAAGAATATACAGGGTAAGACAGGATTCAAGCTCGGAGCCACAGTCTCACAGACCGACACTACCATGACCCTGCGCCTCACACCGCTCAACCCGGTAATCGGCTACAAGGACTGGACTCTCAATAACGACAACTTCATTACATTCAACTTCCCGCAGAAGCATCTCGACGCCGACCTCCGTCTATCCGGAGCCTCAGGCAGCCACCTCAATATATTCACCCGCCACGACTCCCTCGCCTCGGGTCATGAGCAGGAGAAGGTGATACTCAGCGCCTCAGGCATAGAGCTTGCCGACTGGCTGTCGCTCTCACCGTTCGCCCCGCCGGTAAAAGGTGTGGCCGGAGCCGACATCGCCATCGACTGGGACGCCGCATCGCGCTCACTCACAGGGCAGGGCAATGTGTCGCTCGACTCGCTTTCCTATGGCGGAGAGCCTGTGGGCTCATTCCTCTTCGATGTCGGAGTCACCACCAATACCGCAGGCGTAATCCATGCCTCCACGTCGCTGATGATTGACAGCGTGAAGGTAATCACTGCGGTAGGCGCCCTCAATGACAGCACACGCCTCAACCCCTTCGACCTCGACTTCTCGATGATACATCTGCCTCTGCGCATAGTCAATCCATTCCTCCCGCCCGACATGGCCTCGATAAGAGGCACTCTCAACGGCACGATGAGTATTACCGGCACACTTACTGAGCCGGTGTTTGACGGATACCTCGACTTTGACTCCACCGCCGTGATGGTCGACATGATAGGCACCGAGTTTACATTCTCCGAGGAGAAGATACCCGTCGACAGCAATGTGGTGAGATTTGACCATTACGCCATAAAGGGGAAGAACGACAATCCGCTCTACGTCGACGGCACCGTCGACATGCGCTCGCTCACCTCTCCTGCAATAGACCTGACGCTCAACGCACGCAACATGCAGGCCATAGCCTCGCAGCGCTCCTCGGGCAGCGACGTATACGGCAAGGCGTTTGTCGATGTCGACGCCCGCGTGAGGGGCAATCTCGACATAATGCGCGTCAACACCACGCTAACTCTCCTGCCCGGCAGCAATGTGACCTACGTGATGGGCATTGCCGGCAACGACATGTCGGCCCTCGGTCCCACCGACGACGATATGGTGAGATTTGTGCAGTTCAGCGACACAGCCGCCGTGGCCATGGCCGATACCATCGCCAACACAGGCATGTCAATGCTGCTCGAGGCGAAGCTCGTGATTGACGACGGCACAACCATAGGTGTCGACATATCGCCCGACGGTGCCAACCGCGCCCAGATACAAGGCTCGGGTACGCTCAACTTCAACATGAACCCATTCAGCGACATGCGTCTATCCGGACGGTATACCATCGAGAAGGGATTTGTGAGATACACTCCTCCGCTGATGACCGAGAAACTGTTTGACTTCCGCAGCGGCAGCTATGTGGCCTTCAACGGCGACATGATGAATCCCATACTCAATATCCATGCCGACGATGTGGTGAAAGCCAACGTGACTGAGGAGGGACAGAACTCCCGTCTGGTCAACTTCATAGTGTCGCTCGGTGTCACCGGCACCCTCGAGGACATGGACGTGGCGTTTGACCTGTCGACCGACGACGATATCACCATATCCAACGAGCTACAGTCGATGAGCCAGAGCCAGCGTGCCAACCAGGCAATGAACATGCTCCTGTACAATGTGTACACCGGTCCTGGCACAAAGGCCAACTCCAACCTCGGAGGCAACCCGCTCTTCTCATTCCTGACGGCAAGGCTCAACACATGGGCGGCCAATACAATCCACGGCGTCGACATATCATTCGGCATCGACCAGTATGACCGCACTCTCGACGGAGCCACATCGACCACCACAAGCTACAGCTACAAGGTGAGCAAGACGCTATTCAACGACAGAGTCAAGATAGTGGTAGGCGGCAACTACTCCACCGACGCCGACACCGACGAGAACTTCTCGCAGAATCTCATCAACGACATATCCTTCGAGTATATGCTCAACCGTACCGGCACGATGTATCTGCGACTGTTCCGCCACGTAGGATACGAGGATATACTCGAGGGCGAGGTGACACAGACCGGCGTGGGCTTCGTGTACAAGCGCAAGCTGCGCTCACTGCGCGACCTCTTCCCATTCCGCCGTAGCAAGCCCGACCCTCAGCCCGCCGACACTCCCGCCATCACAACACAACCCACAGCAACACCCTCAACCGATGACCAGAAGAAACAACAATAACCACGCTATATCCCTCGCATGCCGGTGGCGCATGCCGGTGGTCATGCTCGTATTGGCTGTAGCCGCGGCGCTGTCGTCATGTTCCACCACACGGCGCCTGCCAAAGGGGGAGACCCTGTACACCGGAGTCAAGAAGGTGGAAATATCGGCTCCCGACGGCGCGAAGGTGCCCGGCGGAGTGGCCGACAAGGTAAAGACTGCCGTTGACGTGAAGCCCAACCAGTTTAAGGTAATGGGATTTCCGGTGCCCATCCCCGTGGGGCTGTGGGTTTACAACAACTGGAATCCCGACAGCCACGGACTGAAGGGGTGGATGTACCGCAAGCTCGTGCAGGAGCCCGTGACGGTGAGCGACGTGCGCCCAAATCTGCGCACCACCATGATCGAATCGGTGCTCGACAACTCTGGATATTTCCAGGGCACCGCCTCCTACGAGCTTATCCCCTCCAAGCGCAACAGCCGCAAGGCCAAGATACTCTACAACGTAAATACCGGCCCCGCATATCTGCTCGACACCATCGAACTGCTCCCCGACTCTACGCTACTGTGCCACAAAATCGACTCCCTGGCACGCCGCAGCACATACATGGTGGCCGGACAGCGCTATTCGACCGACTCACTATCGGCCGAACGCATACGAATAGCCAATGCCCTGCGCAATTCGGGGTACTATTTCTTCCGGCCCGAATACATAGAGTATCTCGCCGACAGTACCATAGAGGCGCAGCGTATTGCCCTGCGTATGACTATCGCGCGCAATGTTCCGAAATTCGCCCTCAAGCGTTTCACTACCGGCAATGTCACGGTCTACGTCAACCGCAACGAAGGGGGAGGCACGCCCGACACCATACCCACACGCCGAGCCACGATAATACAGATGATGCCCTCCAAGCTGCGCCATGCCCTCATACCGGAGTGTGTCACATTCCGAAAAGGGCGCACATTCTCCGTGCGCGACATGAACAGCACGCAGACCTATCTGTCGCGCCTGGGCATATTCAACAGTATAAACATAGAGGCATTTCCCGACACCACAGCCGCCGAGCCTACGCTCGATGTGGCAATCGACTGTACGTTTGACGCTCCACTCGAAGCCAGCATAGAAGCTAATGTCTCCTCCAAGTCGAACAGCTATATCGGCCCGGGAGCCACATTCTCTGTCACCAACCGCAATCTGTGGGGCGGCGGCGAACAGCTCAGAGTGGGCCTCACCGGCAGCTACGAGTGGCAGACAGGCCACGACCGCAGTTCGATGTTCAACAGCTACGAGATAGGTATCAACACCTCGCTGGCCATACCGCGCCTGCTCATGCCGCACTTCGTAAGACTGTCGCGCAAGAATATCAACTGGACACGGTTTCAACTCAACGCCGACCTGCTCAACCGTCCGCACTACTTCAACATGGCTCAGTTTACAGCCTCGATGACCTACGACTGGCAGACCCGCAAGTACTTCTCCTACTCGTTTACCCCGCTCAAACTTACTTATGTCAAGCTGATGCATACCACCTCGGTGTTCGACTCCATAATGGCGCGCAACCGTGCCGTGGCTCTGAGCTTCCGCGACCAGTTCATCCCCCAGATGCTATGGAGCATGAACTACGAGCATCCCATGGACCGCGACAATGTGATAAGCGTCAACACCACATTCCAGGAGGCCGGCAATATCTCCTGGCTACTGTGGCGTGCGGCGGGCGTAAAAGGCGAGAAGAAACTTTTCGGTATGCCTTTCTCCCAGTTTGTGAAAGGTACCGCCCAGGTGGTATACAGCCGACGCATCGGCACCGGCGACAGCTGGCTCGTGTCGCGTTTCCTTGTGGGGGCCGCCCACGCCTATGGCAACGGCAAGGAGGTGCCCTACAGCGAGCAGTTCTATGTAGGCGGCGCCAACTCCATACGTGCGTTTACCGTACGCAGCATAGGCCCCGGCTCATACCATCCCGAGGAGGGTTCGGTCAACTCCAACTTCGACCAGACCGGTACCTTCAAGCTGGAGTTCAATGTCGAATACCGCTTCCCGATTTATGGTCCGCTCCATGGAGCCCTGTTTGTCGACGCCGGCAATGTGTGGCTGCTCAAGGACGACCCTCAGCGCCCCGGCGGAAAACTCGAGGCATCGACATTCTGGAAGGAGGTGGCATTAGGCACCGGTGTCGGGCTGCGGTTTGATATCGGCATGATGGTAATACGAGGCGACCTCGGCATCGGCATACATGCTCCTTACTATACCGGCTATGGCGGATATTACAATATGAAGAGCTTCGGCAACAGTCTTGCCTTCCACCTTGCCATCGGATATCCGTTCTGATTGCGCGCTCGATGTATGGAGCCGACTTACTTATAAATCCCTTACTATACGAGAGGAGGGTGCCGCACATGGCACCCTCCTCTCGTATAATAAGGGTGAGAATCAGTCGATGAGGCTTTGGAATGAAGTGGCGAAATCGTCGCCCATCACCAGGCGGTACTCCTTGCAGAAATTGTTGTAAAGCGCCTTGGCCAGACCCGTCATATGGCGGCGGTGGAGTATGCTGCACTGTACACGCAGAGCTTCCTCTGAGAGAGTGTCGTGTCTCATAATAGTCTGTGCGATACGGTAGGCCGTATCCGAATCGTCGGCATTACCTGCCTTATCGGCAAGCAGCTGGTTGAGGCATACCAGACAGCGGTGGGAGTAGTCGCCCTTGTACTGGTCGAGCCATTCATACACAGTGTTGGGTAGCAGCGGGCCGTACAAAAGCAGTTCGAGTGTGCGCTCGATGGTCTCTTCATCTCCGCCCGGCTGGTCGAGCTGCTGCATGCGCTCGATTGCCTCGTAATAGTCGATAAACACATCGCCGGCATCGAGCTTGAAGTAGCCGTTGTCGAATGTGATGGTGATGTCGCCGACTTTCTCAAGGAGCAGTCGCAGGCGTCGCATGTACACATTGCGGTTGTTGCGCGCCGACACTTCGTCTTTGTCGCCCCATATCGTTTCGTCGATAAGGTGCATCGGCACACCGTTTTTGCTCTTCTTGTTGACAAGCAGCAGAAGCAGGAGCAGTTTTTTTGTGCGCGAGGAGAATGAGGTGGTTATGTTTTTGCCCTCGCGGTCGGTGACATTGAAGTTGCCAAGCAGCGATATGGTATTCTTCGAGCGGTCGTAGTAGGCCGGTATGTCGGCCTTTGTCGTCAGCTCCGACAGAGCCTCCTCGTCGTAGGCCTCGGCATCGGTGGTGTCGGCGATAGGCTCGGTTATTGTGTCGACCGGGTCGGTATTAGAGGGCTGTAGTGGCTCTGTTGTGGAGTCTGGTACGGTGACGTCGCAAACGTTTGGTTCGGGTTCACCGGCATCGGGCTGCGCAGCCCGATTATGTTGTGTGGCGGCGCCACACAACATATAATCATCCATAGATGTATGAGTCTCTGTCGGCCGTTTGCGGCGACGGCGCAATGCAACTGCGGCACCACCACCGGCGCCAAGAATGGCTATGCCGCCGATAATCCACCACAGCCACGTACGGGAGCCTGCGCGGGTGTCGAAGTGCTGTCCGGTGTTGTTGTCGAGAGCGAGCGGGCCCTCTACGGCGTATACATTCAGGTCGTGGGTCTTGTCGGTGAGCAGGCGGTCGACAAGCAGATAGTATGTGCGCGATTCCGGCGCGTAGAAGAAATCGTAGACACAGTCGCGGTAGCCCATGTCGAGATGCAGCGGCTTCACGACTGTGCTGTAGGCCGGACGGTCGAGATATATGCGCGCCACACTGCGCCCGAACTGGGTTGTGGCCACAAGAAAGCTCCTTGTCTCCTCGTCGTAGTACATTGTCGAGGCGTTGAGGAAGATGCTGCTCACGGTGTCCATCTCCCACACCTTGCGCCCCTGCATGGTTGCGAGGTCGTACTCGTAGAGGTCGTAGTAATAGCGGGTGGGGAGCTCCTGGCGGCCGGTCTCATTGCCTTTACCGCCGAATATGTAGAGTTTGTCGCCTACGATGGCCGATGCTGCACCGTTGCGTGGTGCAGGACGCGGACGCAGCTGTATCTGCTCCATCGTGTTGCTGTTGAGGTCCAGGCGGTACATATCGTTGGAGAATCGGAAGAATCCGTATCCGCCAAATGAGTAGTAGACCGAATCGCCCTGTAGGGCCCAGGAATGGTTGGCATGTACAGGCTCAAGTTCGGAGTGCGATTCCGGATTGGACCACATGGCTGTCGAGAAATCGAACGTGGTGATTGTGCCGCGGTTGAGGTCAAACGACACCAACTCGCCTGTCGATGGACGGTAGACGAGATTGTTTGACATGGTCATCTCGCGGTAGCCGCCTTTTACGGGGATTGTGCGCGAGGTGCTGTCAGACAGATTCACGATGTTAACCACACTGTCGCTGACGATGAATAGCGATGCTGTGAGCGGATCGAATGCTGTCTGTATCTTGTCGGGAGTCTTCAAGGAGTAGACACGGCGCGTTATCTTGTGGTCGTCGAGCATCCAGTGGGGATTGTCGGCCTTTGCCGGTATCCGGCTTATCTGGTCGTAGCAGATTTTGTCGTCGTGGTGGGAAAGCTCCCAGTGATAGCGCAGGCGGTCGCCGTCGTGAATCCTGATGTTGGCTACATTGATTGGCGGAGTCTCGTATTCCACCCGGGCGCCGAATGTGATTGTCACCTCGCTGAGAGTCTTCATGTCGAGCTTTGCCGCTACGGTGTCGGTGGAATAGATAAGGCGCAACAGGCCGTCTTTTTTGTCGATAAGAAGTTGTGCCTCAACCGGCGATGTGCTTACCGGGTTGACACATGGAAATATCCTGTCATTTACAACAAGGGTAGGGTAGAAGAGACTCCCTTCGGGCGAGTAGACCACCGATATGTCGGTGCCGTCATTTCCTGTAAGGCCTACCACACATCCGAACATCGACATCTCGGGGCGTGTCTCAATCTCAAACGAGAGTGTGAATCGCTGGTATACCGGCAGCGGTTTGCCGTTGTTAAGAGTCAATGATGTACGCTCAGCGACGGGAGAGTCGTTGGAGTTGAACTTCAGGCCGTAGTTCATAGCGTTTACGGCAGTGCCCATAATGAGCATTATTATCAGACTTAGCAATTTTGTCAGTTTATGCCACATCAATCATAACGGTTTCTTATTGCACATATGCGGGGCATGAAGTGGATTCAGAGGCCTGTTCATGGTTGATACCGATATCATCGATGACGCACAGCATCGCTAATGTACATATCGGCATCATATTTCTATGGTATTCTGTTTCGAAACAAAATGTTAATGATACAAAATTAATAAATTGACTTCATTCAAAGAAATAAATAATCGCTAAATTTTGGGCCATACTTTAGCTATATGTGGAAACTCACGATTCTTTCAATTACATTTAAAATTAATTTGTAATTAAAACTTGAAATTGTGTTTTAAAACATAAAATGATAAAGGTGTTGAAATACAGGCGCTTATGGCTGTGGCGCGGATGTCGGGAGGCGTTGTAGCTGTTTTTTATTGTGGAGTTAGCGATATGTAACCGGAGTGTTAAGCGGGTGGGCTTAACTTTGCGACAGAGAAAAGAAAAATAAGTATTCATCAACCACTCACATCAATTATAACTGCTTATTTATTCACTTATGCGGAGCTTGATGTCGCGATGACAGTAGGTTCTGGTCGGGAGACTCTCAGAGGGTCTTCAGACATTGATAAGGTATGACAGACATTCCAATAATCATGCCGCCGCACTCTTCGGGAGGAGCATGCGTGTCGGATAGGGTTAAAAGATTGGTTTTTGGTTAATTTTCTAAGGTATGAGAAGTAATCGGCGTCGTATGGGCATTAGCCATCCATACGGCGCCGGTTTCTGTCAATCCTATTTCGGTATAACTGAACGTAAGCCGTAAGTCCGTATCTTGCGCATTGTACAGGTGTATATATACAAGAAAGCCACCTTGTGGTGAGGTGGCTCAATCTTGCTCTAATGTATCTATTATTTGGATGGCAGTGGGAGGTGGGGGTCGTCTCGACTTGTCCGCTATATTTCCCTAACCTATGCCCGGATTCGGGTGCCTCGCTTTCAGGAAAGGCGTCTTACAAGGCCTGCTATCATAATTCAAAAATTACTATTTCTTTGCAAGCTATGCTTATTTTGGCATAATATCTTTTTTCAGTCAGTTTGACATCTTTATGTCGTCTGACGATGGAGCAAAGGTAATATATCGATGTGACAAACCGATTACACCGGGGTGTCAATGCTGATAAAATTGCAAAAAGACGTTTATTTATTTGTTTTTGCCCGATTTGACATCCTTATTTATGCCCCGGGCGATGCCTCCTGTTGGGCTTTCATGAGGGTAAATACGAATTCCAGGCCATGAGGCTGTCGGTTGCGGGCGAATATCGTGCCTCCGAATACCGTTACTGTATTTTTTACGATAGGGAGTCCGAGGCCTGTGCCTCCGACTTTTCGTGAACGTCCCTTGTCGATACGGTAGAACCGGTCGAAGAGGTGGCTCAGATGCTGCTCGCCTACGCCCACACCGTCGTCGGCGAATGCAAAAGTATATTCCCTGGAGTTCTGGCTGAGAAGTCTGACACCGCAATTCTCGCCACGGGAATGGAAGTCGGCGTTGCGTATGAGATTCATCATCATTCCGTAGAGGAGATTGTAGTTGCCTGTCACTATGCAGCCGTCGGGTATATCGTAGGAGAAATGGATGTTGTTGGTCATGTTGATTGACTCCAGCTCGGTACTGATATTGAACAGCAGGTCGTTGAGGTCGACGGCTTCGTTGGATATCGAGTTGGCACCCTCCTCCAGGCGGGTTATTGACGAGAGGTCGTTGAGCAGGTTGCACAGTCGGTCCATGGCGTTGCGGGCGTTTTCGATGAATTTCTGTTTCATCTCCGGCGCCATTTCCGGATGTGTGGCTATGGTGTCGAGATATCCGCGTATTACTCCGACCGGAGTCTTCAGCTCATGGTTGATATTGTTGGAGAGCTCGCGGGTCATGTGTATCTTGTCCTCGGTGGCCTTTATGGCTATGGAGTGTTCGCGTTCCGACCGGTTGATTGCGGCATCCTTCTCGGTATACAGTTTGTATATCTGTCGTGAGATGTCGCCGAGTTCGTTGTGGGGGAAGTTGTCGATACGAGGCAACGGTTCCCCGGCGGCTGCTTTGGTGGCGAAGTCGTGGAGTATGATTACGTTGCGGCTGAGTATGCGCGTAGTGAAATAGGCGAAAATGGTGGTGCCTATTGCCATGAGGAGTATCAGCACCCACATGCTTTTGTCGACCGACAGTTCGCGCGACAGGGCACTTGTATATGGCATGGCCGTGTGTACGTAAATCTTACCGTCGGCCGATGTGCGCACTCCGAAGTAGTAGTAGGCCTGTGTCGGGTCTACGTCGCTTCGGCGCAGCGAGGTGCCGTGGCCGGTCTCGTTGGCCGCGATGAGTTCTGGCGGTGTCTTACCGTTGACCGACGAGGGTATGGGTGTGCCGGTGCAGTACAGCAGATTGCCATGTATGTCGTAGACTGAGATGCGGATACCGTTGAGCGCGGAGTTTTCGTAATATTTTGCCGCAAACTGTATTACTGGCGTCAGGTCGAGATCCTGCTCGTAGGCTGCGATTATGCGCGAGTTGAGCAGTCGTATCTCGTCGTTGACAATCTCCTCGCGCAGATTCGACTCGTTCTTATACTGGTATATGGCCACTGCGACGATTACAAGCCAAAGCATGCCGACGAGCGGCAGAAACAGACGCCAGCCATAGTTGAGCTTGTGTTTTTTTATCAGTGACATGTGTATGTAGGTCGGTGAGGTATCTGCGGGATATTCAGGCTAATCAGATTGTCTCTTTGAAGCCGTATCCGAATCCCAGGCGTGTTATTATATAGTTGCCATAGGGATCTATCTTCTTGCGCAGGCGTGTTATGTTGGTGTCTATAGTGCGGTTGCTCACTACCACATCGTCGGGCCATACCTCGCGTATTATCTCCTCGCGTGAGTATATTCTGTTGCGGTGGGTGAGGAAGAAGAGCAATATCTCAAATTCGGTCTTTGTGAGCGCCACGGGCTGTCCGTCGAGGTAACATGCTTTTTCGTTGCGGTCGATGCGTAGAGTCTTGAAGACGATATCGGGCTCGGTAAGGGCCTGGGATATATTGTAGGCATACTGCTGTGATGCCTGCGAGCGGCGTAATACGGCACGCACTCTGGCAAGCACTTCGCTGATTACGAAAGGCTTGGTGATATAGTCATCGCCTCCGATATTGAGGCCCATTACGGTGTCGTCCTCTCCGTCGAGGGCCGAACAGAAGATAATTGGGGTGTTCTCGGTCTTGATATTGTTGCGCAACTGCTTGGCGAAGTCGAAGCCCGATATCTGATCCATCATTATGTCAAGGATAAACAGGGCGTAGCTTGACAGGTCAAGATTCATGGCTTCTTCGGCCGACAAAGCGTAGTCGGCTTCGTAACCTTCAAGCTCAAGGTTGTATTTCAGGATTTCGCAGATGGGCTCTTCATCGTCGACGATAAGAATCTTTATTGTCATGAGAGTGTCTGGTTTCGATTTTGTTTTTACAAAGGTAATGAATTAAAATTGTTGCAAGTGCTAAAGAATGTTAAATCGGATTGTGTGGTGAACTATTCACTATGCCCTGTGTTTTGTAGGTATAATTACTATATTTGCACTGTGTTTTTCATGGTATTAGATTTAAGGTTAATAACAAAGGGCGAGTCGCGATGACTGGCCCTTTGTTATTTTTCTTGATTTCCACAGATATGTTATTACAATGATTCGGTAAAAATCGCGGAAGTAATTGAAAATTAAGCGGATGGAATAATGTTATAGATACAAATGAATCGCC
>NZ_JAIDKI010000024.1 GCF_029051885.1 Muribaculum sp. | reverse complement strand
CATACAGAATTAACGGCTGTCAACCGATTTATATTGGTCAACAGCCGTTAAGTTTATTTAAGATGCGTCTGCCGTGGCATTCTCTCACAAATTTTTGCTATCTTTGTGTAGTCGGCAGGGAGAAATCTGTTGACTGCAAGAGGCATTTAGCTTGGTTCTTTATTCTAAAATCGCCAATTTAAGAATTAATCGAAGAACTGGAAGTGAGGAATGCCCCTTTGCTGTATTCGTATATGTTGTGAGCATCCGGTATCGGCTGCTCTGTCGTCATACACGATAACGGCGTGGGGTGCGTGTATTTTCTCCGGTCCTTTCGATTAACGTGTTTGGCGATACGTAGAATAAAAGGATGCGGGCAAAATCGGGCTCCGCGCCTTTTGTATTTTACCTTAACTGCTGAACCGGGTGGAGCTCATAGGCATGACTATTGCATATGAGAGTATTATTGATGGTGGAGTTGTATCTCCGTGTGGCCGCGGGTGATTTGAAACCGGAAATCGGATATCAGCCATGAATATATACAGAATACTGCATTTCGTTGCGTCAAAAAGAGTTCCGGCATCGGTTAAACTGCTTGGGTTATGCATGATGCACCTTACCGGACGGCGTACGATTGGGATATTTATTGACCCGGTGCTTTCGTGTAATCTGCGGTGTAAGATGTGTTATTTCAGTGATGCGGATAAAAGGCGGTCGATGCACGGAGTGATGTCACGTAGTCGCCTTAATGCAGTAGCGCGTGCGCTATATTCACGGGCGTTGAAGCTACAGATAGGATGTGGTGCCGAACCTACATTATATGGCGATCTTGTCGGTATTGTAAGGCAGGGCCATGATTACGGCATCCCGTATATATCGCTTACTACCAACGGCCAGCTGATTGCCTCCGGCAATGTGTCGCTTATAGAGCTCGTGAGGGCCGGACTTGACGAGATAACCCTCTCGATACATGGGACGAGCAAGGAGATTTATGAGGAGATGATGCCAGGAGCTACATTTGAGCGCTTGTCGAGTCTTATTGATTGCATGATTGAGGCTAAGAATGAATTTCCCGGCTTCAAAATCAGAATAAATTACACTGTGAATTCATTGAATATGTATGATTTGCAGGATGATTGTTTCTGGAAGCTGTGGAGAGGCCTTGAGCTTGACATTGTACAGTTGCGTCCTGTACAGGATATGGGCCGAACAGAGTGGAGTGATTTTGATCTGTCGCCTCTGAAAGACAACTACGACTGTACTATCGGCAATCAATCTTGATAATGATACCTACGATAGTTATCACAGAAGGCGTGGTACTGTGGGAAGGCTCTTTAAAGCAGTGTGGAGCCGTAAGGAGCGTATGCGCAACGCGAGTAAGAAGCTGAATTATGATGTTAAGTGACTTTCGCAGCTGTATAAAATAAAGCCGGATACATGCACGTGATTTGTCGGTGCATGTATCCGGCTTGTTTATAATGTTGTTTTTAACGGGTGTTAAAGCATGGAGTTGAGCTTGTCGACAAGTGTGGCTTTTGACTGGGAACCGGCAAGGCGGTCAACAAGTTGACCATCTTTGAAAAAGAGGAGGGTTGGTATTGACATGATACGGAACTGCTGTGAGAGGTCAGACTCTTCGTCGACGTTGTATTTTCCGATGTTGGCTTTGTCGCCAAATTCGGCTGCAACTTCATCGATGATAGGAGACATGCGTACGCACGGACCACACCATGTGGCCCAGCAGTCAATAAGGGTAGGACGTGATGAGGCGATGTAATCGTTGACGTTTTCGTCGGTAAATTGTATTGCCATGATTTTTTATTTTTGGGGGTTAATGGTTGAGTTTCAGATTGAATACTGTCAGACGGCAGTCTATGAATGAACGATGTCGAAGTCTATGGCCATTTCTTCAAGCGTGGTAAGGGAATGCCTTGTTACCGGAATCTTAACAGCTGTTGACAACCGGATAGATCTGTTGAGTTCGGGGTCATGTATGCGCAGGTATAGCGGTGTGCGGTTGTCGGTGGATGACTTCATTATGTCGTTCAGCACTCCGTGCAGGTTTTCATTGATTTGTTCGGTATCGAGATTCAGTGTGATTCCCGACACGAGTTTGCCTTTTTGCTGCTCGAGCAAAGTGATTGATGCTATCTGGAACCGGACATCGGAATTTGCGAATCGGCGAGCATAGCGTCCGCGTATTATAATAGGAGTGCCCTTGATGCCGAATTTGCCGTAGTCGATATAGTCCTGGCCGAAGAGAGCAAACTCCGCGCTTGCGGAATAATCTTCGATTTTAAGGATTCCGAACGGTCCCTTGCGCCCCTGTTTTATCTGGTAGTCACAAACAAGTCCGGCGAGAGTCAGCTCGCGGTCTTCTACGGGACCTTCTTCGTTGAATTCTTTGAGGTTCTGGGAGCATCCGTATCTTAATTCTACAAAATATGGGTCAAGCGGGTGGCCTGACAGGTACATGCCCACGAGGTCGCGTTCGCGGTCGAGTCGCTCTATATCGTTCCAGCGTGGAGCCGGTTTTATCGGTGGTCGACCGGCTGTGTTCAATGATTCGTCGAAATCGCCGAACAGCGAATTCTCCTGGCTCCCTTTCGCGTTCTGGTAATTCTGGCCGTATCTTGCGAGAAGTTCTGCAAGAGTTTCTCCTTTGTTGTTGGCAAAGAAGAAATCCTCTCTGTTGACTTCGCTGAAGCAGTCGAATGCTCCGGAGAGTGCAAGTCCTTCGAGGGTGCGTCGGTTGAGTGCGGCCTTGTCGACGCGTTCTACGAAATCGTATATTGACTGGAATTGACCCTCCTTGTCTCGTGCTCCGATTATGGCGTTGACGACGTTGGCTCCGATGCCCTTTATTGCCGCAAGGCCGAAGCGTATGTCGCCTTTCTTGTTTACACCGAATGCACTGAACGATTCATTTACGTCAGGGCCTTTTACGTTGATGTGCATCGACTTGCACTCATCCATGAAGTTGGTGAGCTTAGTGATGTCGGTGAGGTTGCGGCTGAGCACGGCTGCCATGTATTCGGCCGGATAATTGGCCTTGAGATAGGCTGTCTGGTATGCTACCCAGGAGTAGCATGTGGCGTGGCTCTTGTTGAAAGCATAGGATGCAAATTTCTCCCAGTCGGCCCATATTTTTTCAAGTACATCAGTCTTGTGGCCGTTTGCCTGACCGCCTTCGAGGAATTTGCCTTTGAGGTGGTTCATCTTGTCGATGAGCTTCTTGCCCATGGCTTTTCGCAGGGTGTCGCTTTCGCCTCGTGTGAAGTTGGCGAGCAGTCGGGAAAGGAGCATGACCTGCTCCTGGTATACAGTCACGCCATATGTATCCTTGAGGTATTTCTCCATCACCGGAATGTCGTAGACGATTGGCTGTTTGCCATGTTTTCGGTCGATGAAGTCGGGAATATAGGCCATTGGTCCCGGGCGGTAGAGGGCGTTCATGGCGATGAGATCCTCAAATACCGAGGGCTGTAGCTCGCGGAGGTATTTCTGCATGCCGGGCGACTCAAACTGGAATGTTCCGGTGGTGCGTCCTTCGCAGTATAGCTGATAGGTCTTGGGGTCGTCAATGGGTATGGTGTCGATGTCGATTTCTATGCCGTTGGTGAGACGGATGTTGTTTACCGCTTCTTTTATGATTGACAGAGTCTTGAGGCCAAGGAAGTCCATTTTGATAAGGCCCGTCTCCTCGATGACGCAACCTTCGTATTGCGTCACAAGCAGTTTCGACCCGTCTTTATCGGTTGCGGTGCTTACCGGCACCCAGTCGGTGATTGGATCACGGCCGATGATGACTCCGCAGGCATGTACACCGGTGCCTCGCACATTGCCTTCAAGCTGGCGCGCGAATTTCAGTGTTTCGCGTATCTGTGCGCTGGGACTGTTTAGTTCGGTCTTGAATTCTTCGACATATTCATAGCAGTTTTTGAGTGTCGGCTTGAGTTCCTTACCGTTGACCTCCGGCATGTGCTTGGGAATCAGTTTTGTGAGTCGGTTGCCTTCGGCCACGGGTAGCTGCTGCACACGAGCCACATCTTTTAACGCCATTTTTGCCGCCATGGTGCCGTAGGTGATGATATGGGCTACCTTGTCGGCGCCATATTTGTCGGTAACGTATTTCAATACGTCGGCTCGGCCGTCATCGTCAAAGTCGATATCGATATCAGGGAGTGATATTCGGTCGGGGTTAAGGAAGCGTTCGAAAAGGAGGTCGTACTTCAATGGGTCGAGCTGTGTGATGCCGAGGCAGTATGCAACTGCAGAGCCGGCTGCCGAACCACGTCCGGGACCGATTGACACGCCTCTTTCGCGTCCGGCCTGTATGAAATCCTGTACGATGAGGAAGTAGCCGGGGAAGCCCATGTTTTTGATAGTCTCCAATTCGAAGTCGAGACGTTCGCACTGTTCTTTTGAAGGTGTGCCCCAGCGTCGTTTTGCTCCTTCGTATGTAAGATAACGTAGATAGTCGTCATTGTCGGTGAAGCCGTCGGGCAGGGGGAAATTGGGGAGAATAGGCTTGTGGTCAATAGAATAGGTCGATACTTTGTTGAGAATTTCCAGCGTATTTTCTATTGCCTCCGGTATGTCGGCAAATATTTCGTTCATCTCCGACTGCGATTTCAGCCATTCCTGTTTGGTATAGCGCATTCGCATGGGGTCGTCGACGGCCTTGTTGGTGCTTACGCAAATTAGGCGGTCGTGTGCGTCGGCGTCATCTTCGTTTACAAAGTGGACATCGTTGGTGGCTACAATTTTGATGTCAAATTTGCGCGCGATGCGTATTAGCTCGGGGTTTACTTCCTGCTGTCGCTCAAATACTTCGGTATTCGCCCCGGGGAGGTTGGTTTTGTGGCGCTGAATCTCGATATAGTAATCGTCGCCGAATGTGTCTTTAAACCATTTGACCTGCTTTTCGGCCTCTTCGATGTCTCCGGCTTGAATAAGGCGGGGTATTTCTCCGCCAAGGCATGCGGAGCATACAATAAGCCCTTCGTGATGCTCTGCAAGGGCTTTCTTGTCGGTTCTCGGATGGGAATAGAATCCTTCAGTCCATGCCTGCGATACTATTTTTACCAGATTGTGATAGCCTGTTTCGTTTTTTGCCAGAACTACAAGATGGCGTCCCGTATCTTTCTTGTCGACATGGGTATGCAGCGATTCTTTGGCTACATACATCTCGCACCCAAATATGGGTTTGAAAATCTTGGAGTTAAGATCTTCAATTTCTTTTTCGAGTTTTTCTATCGACTCTTGGTCGTTTCGTTCGTTAGCTTCCTCGAGCGATTTTTTTGCCTCTTTTATCTGGTCGTTTACTTTGCCATTCTTCTTTTTTACATAATTGTAAAATTCCTTTATGCCGAACATGTTGCCATGGTCGGTGATGGCTATTCCGGGCATTCCGTCGGAGATAGCCTTGTCGACTAATGCTGTGACTGACGCCTGGCCGTCGAGAACGGAATACTGAGTATGTACGTGGAGATGTATGAATGGTGACATTTATTTCTATGGAAAGTGCTCCCCAAAGTTACGAAGATTTTGGCAGATTGCGTTGAATGTTTTAGCGTCATGGATAGTTAAAATTTATGTGTAGTGTAAAAAGGGCGGCACTTAGTGGGGCGTAAAAATTAGGTTATATTTCCTGCTCTAATTTTTTTGAGATATTTTTTTCTTGATTAAGAGTGGTTGTATAGGGCGATATGACTTACTGATGGAGGGAGAAACTGAGAGAAGACCAAGCCTGAAACACATATTTTTTTTAAGATATCAAGTGTCTAAATAAATTTCAGGGGTTATTTATTTATGATTTGTTTTCGGTGTGGGGGATGGCCTATTTTGAGTAGATTATAGTACACATTATTATATAAGGGAAGTCGAAATGTAAACAAAAGTGAAAGTATAGATGTTATTTGTTTGAGGGATA
>NZ_JAIDKI010000239.1 GCF_029051885.1 Muribaculum sp. | reverse complement strand
ACAACCGGTAATTTTATAATTCCTCAATCTCTTGCTGAATTTGAAATAAATGCAAAAATATATCAACGATGTTAAACAAATTACCTCCAGTCGGTCAATCGCCGGCATCTTTCCGCCTGCTCTTCGGTCGTTATGGAACCCCATAACTCCCTCATCACAAGCGAAAATCTGCTCGACGAATGACCGCCCTGACGGTAACATTTATTATTAAACAAGCTCTTAATTACCCGATAAATCAATATTCAACAAAATATAATTATGGAAAAAATCGAACCCGGAAAATACGTGGAGATGGTATATGACCTCTCTGTAGTTACACCCGAAGGTGAAGAACTTGTACACAAAGTAGAGCCCGACAGCCCCGAGCGCATCGTGTTCGGAGTAACCAAGGGCGTAATCGTTCCCCTCGAAAAGGCAATCGAAGGTCTTAAGAAAGGCGATACATTTGATGTGAAGGTAAGTGCGGCCGAAGGCTTCGGTCCTCACGATCCTGAGCAGGTGGCCCATCTTGACAAGTCGATTTTTGAGGTCGAGGGAAAATTTGACGATGAATATGTAATCGTAGGCAACTATATCCCTATGATGACTGCCGAGGGATACCGTATCAACGGAAAAGTGCTTGAAATCACCGATAAAGAGGTGGTGATGGACTTCAACCATCCCCTCGCCGGCAAGGATGTGCGCTTCCAGGGCACTATTGCCGAAGTGCGCGAGGCTACTCCTGAAGAGCTCCACCCGGCCCATGGTGGTTGCGGAGGCTGCTCAGGCTGCGGTTCCGACGAAGGCGGCGAGTGTGGCTGCAACGACGGCAGCTGCGGTGGTTGCCACTGATTACTGCTCTAATATACACGGTTGAGGCCGACAAGCGCGATAGATACAACGTATCGGCCTTGTTGGCCTCGACTGCTTTTTTTGATTGCAACAATACGGAAATGTCAAATATCATGAAGCCAAAACTTGTCATATCGACCGGTGCCGGCATGAGTGCCGAGAGTGGAATCTCCACCTTCCGCGATGCCGGCGGTCTTTGGGAGAAATATCCCGTAATGCAGGTGGCGAGCGCCGACGGCTACGCCGCAAATCCTGCTCTTGTACATGAATTTTACAATCAGCGTCGCCATGATTTGCTCAAGGCTGAGCCCAACGTCGGGCATCTCGGGCTGGTAGATCTCGAGCAGTGGTACGATGTTTATGTCATCACTCAGAATGTCGACGACCTCCACGAGCGCGCCGGAAGCAAAAATGTGCTTCATCTCCACGGCGAGCTTATGAAGGTGCGCGCCATTGATGATGAGACAAAAGTATATACCCTTCATCCTGAGGCGCTCGATACTACTCCCGATACCATCATCGACGGGCACCATGTGCGACCCCACATTGTATTTTTTCAGGAAGCTGTGCCCAACATCGAACCGGCCATACGGCTCGTGGGCGAGGCTGATGTGTTTGTCGTGATAGGCACGTCGCTCAACGTCTATCCTGCGGCCGGTCTCCTCAATTACGTGCGTCCCGGCACCCCGGTGTACTATATCGACCCGCATCCCGCATCGGTTCCGGCAGGTGTCACAGTCCTTCCGTTGCCGGCCACACAGGGCGTAGCGCGTCTCGCCACCATACTGAAGCCCTCCGATTAATCCCAATAAATTTTTCGGTCGACCCTCAAACCTGGTTGAATTTATATATGATACAAACTCCTCTCAAAAATAAAGTAAATTTAAAACCGGTTATTAATAGCTAATGTCACTATTCCGCAGATTGTCAGCTCTCTGTCCTGCCGATTCTGCGGAATAGTAATGCATTGCTTGTGTGTCATATACTGTATCTTGAATTTTTTAATCGAATTTTTTACCATGCGCCCGAATTACTCTATCTCCATCATATGCGATTTATGGGCATGTGTAATAAAAAAAGCGAACTCAGATTTTACTCTGAATTCGCTTTCGTGGAGTATAGCGGACTCGAACCGCTCACCTCGACACTGCCAGTGTCGCGCTCTAGCCAGATGAGCTAATACCCCGATGCGCTTTTGCGATGCAAAGGTAAAATATTATTTTATTATTTGCAAGACTTGGCGCTGTTTTTTTTGTGATTGTTTGTTGAAATAAGCAGGTTTTTCAGATGCGATACTGAATTCTCCCCGGGATTATGCATTTTTCTCAGGCAGTAGGTCAAGGGATGGTGACGGAGAAATGGGGGTTGGGAGTATGCTGCGCACGGATTATCTCTGTCATGCGGTCTACTATGTCGGGATGTTGGGCCGCGACATCATTGTCCTCATGGATATCAGTGGCAAGGTCATAGAGATAAGGTTCTCCTTTCTTTACAACCATCTTCCAGTTGCCCATACGGAGGCCTATCTGGTCGGTCTCGTCAAATTCCCAGTACAGGAATTCATGGTCAGCCTGTCCGTCGAGACCCATTAATGTGGGCGCGAATGATATGCCGTCGAAATAGTCGGTGCTTTTTTCTTTGTTGGCATATCTTTCAGTATAATTTTCAATGCCGATGAGGTCGCAGAATGTGGGCATTATATCGTAGAACGCGCATTGATGGTCGGTGGTGCTTCCGGCCTGTATCTTACCGGGCCAGCGTGCGATGAACGGTACGCGTATGCCACCTTCGTAACACTGGCGCTTGAGTCCGCGCAACTGTCCGTCGCGGCCAAAGAATTCCGGGTCGGCTCCACCCTCCTCATGGGGTCCGTTGTCGCTTGTGAATATTACAAGAGTGTTATCGTCAAAGCCTTTCTCTTTGAGTTTTGCGAGCACCTCGCCTACGTAATGGTCGAGGCGTGTAATCATTCCGGCAAACTGTGCGTGGGTATGTACCGACGGGTTGTATCGAGAGCCTTCCTGTCCGCCCCAGGTCTTGTCTTCGAAAAACTGACGCTGATAGTCGATGAGTATGGAGTCGCCGGGCTGTGCCAGTTCGGCGTGGGGCAGTGTGTAGGTAAGTATGCCGAAGAATGGCCGGCCGGCTTCCTGACGGTCGAGCCAGTCCATGGCCTCACGGTGTATCATGTCGGCAGAGTATTGTGTACGCTTGAAATAATCGTCGCCATACATGGGGTAGGGGATATTCTCTTCCATCGTTACGCGCACGACCGCAGTGTCGCCCTTGGCGGGGTTATAGCGGTTGAGGAAATTGGGATAGTACAGATGGGCCTGAAACTGGCAGATGTAGCCGTAGAATTCATCGATGCCTCGTTTGTCGGGAGTTGACACGGAGCCTTCGTATCCGCCTGCCCACTTGCCGAACATGCCGGTCGTATAGCCGTTGTCCTTCATTATTTCGGGCAGGATAATGTGTCCGGGGTCATACGGATGTTGTCCTACAACAGTGTATTCATCGTTGTCGCCGTATTTCATCATCGGCACATCGCGCCAGTATTCCTTGTTGCCCCTGACCTCACAGTGGCCGGAGTGCTGTCCGGTCATGAACGAGGCGCGCGACGGAGCGCTTACCGGACTTCCGGCATAGGCCTGTGTGAAGCGCATGCCTTCGGATGCCATATTGTCGATATGAGGCGTGCGTATGTATTTCTGGCCATAGCAGCCTAAGTCGCCATATCCCATGTCATCACACATTATGTATATGATATTAGGCTTGTCGGAGGTCGGAGTTTCGTTTTTCTGTGCCCATACCGGTAGGGCTGTGGCGCACAGTCCAATCAGGACTGTGCCTTCTAATGATTGAAAAATTCGCATAATGGCAAATTTACTGTTTTTTCTCTGAATTTGCACGTACGGCGCTAAAATCGTAACTTTACATAATAAACAGATGAAAATAAATGGCTAAAAAAATAGTTGAAACGCCCCTTATGAGGCAGTATGTCGAGATGAAAGGTAAGCATCCCGATGCGATACTGCTCTTCAGGGTTGGTGACTTCTATGAGACATTTTCCGACGATGCAATAGTTGCATCCGAGATTCTCGGCATTACGCTGACACGCCGAGCCAACGGTACCGCCCAGTATGTGGAGCTTGCGGGATTTCCCCACCATGCTCTTGACAGCTATCTGCCTAAACTCGTCCGCGCCGGAAAGCGTGTGGCGATATGCGAGCAGCTTGAGGACCCGAAACTGACAAAGAAACTTGTAAAACGCGGCATTACCGAGCTGGTGACTCCGGGTGTGGCTGTGAGCGATACTGTGCTCAACCACCGGGAGAATAATTTCGTTGCAGCCGTACATTTCACACGTTCGGCAGCAATCGGTGTGGCGTTTCTCGATATATCTACCGGCGAGTTCTTCGCCGCAGAGGGCGATGCCGACTATGTCGACAAACTGATTAATAACTTCGCTCCGAAAGAGGTTCTTGTCGAGCGCGGCAACCGGCGTATGCTTGAAGAGAAATTCTCAGGCAAGTTGCTCAGCTTTGAGCTTGACGACTGGATATTTACCGATGATGCCGCCGGCGATCGTCTCCTTAAGCAATTTGCCACATCCTCGCTGAAAGGATTTGGCGTGCACGGTATGCATGCGGCTATAGTGGCTGCCGGGGCCATACTCCATTATCTCGACATCACCAATCATACCCAGACAGGGCATATTACCAAACTTATCCGGGTAGAGGAGGGTACATATGTGAGGCTTGACAAGTTTACCGTGCGTAATCTCGAACTTGTTGAGCCACTGTGCGAGGATGGCCGCAGTCTGCTGCAGGTGCTTGACCGCACAGTCACTCCGATGGGTGCCCGCCTGATGCGTCGCTGGCTGCTCTTCCCCCTTACCGATGTCAAGGCTATCAACGCGCGTCTGGATATGGTGGAGGGCTTCATGCGTTATCCCGACGAGCGCTCTCTCCTGAAAGAGGGTCTGGAGCAGGCGGGAGATATGGAGCGTGTGATTTCCAAAGTTGCTGTAGGCAGGGTATCTCCCCGCGAACTGGTGCAGCTTCGCGACGCATTGCGTGCCGTGGCACCGATTAAGGCCATGTGCATGCAGTCGGCCACTACCGCGCTGCGCTCGATAGGCGAGCAGCTCAACCCGTGTGAGTGTATCCGCGACCGTATCGCCCGTGAGATTGTCGATGACGCTCCCGCCGCTCTCAATCGCGGTGTGGTGGTGCGCCCCGGCGTCGATGCCGAGCTCGACGAGCTGCGCGAGATAGCCTATCAGGGTAAGGATTACCTGATGAAGGTGCAGCAGCGCGAAATCGAAGCCACAGGCATACCGAGCCTTAAGATTGGATACAATAATGTGTTCGGCTATTATATCGAGGTCACAAACACCCATAAGGCAAAGGTGCCTCAGGAGTGGATAAGAAAGCAGACGCTCGTAAACGCTGAGCGCTATATAACTCAGGAACTGAAGGACTATGAGGAGAAGATACTCGGGGCACAGGACCGTATAGCCATCATCGAGACACGTATCTTTACCGATCTTGTGGCGGCTGTGGCCGAGTATATACCGGCCATACAGCTTGACGCACATATGCTGGCGCGGCTCGATGTGCTTGCCGCGTTTACCCGTGTGGCTCTCGAAAACCATTATAACAGGCCTGTGGTCGACGACTCGCTTGTGATAGAGCTCAACGAAGCGCGCCATCCCGTCATCGAGAAGCAGCTTCCGGCTGATGAACCATATATATCCAACAGCGTAAACCTGTCGAATGACGCTACGCAGATAATGATGATTACCGGTCCCAACATGTCGGGTAAGTCGGCGCTGTTGCGCCAGACAGCACTGAATGTGATAATGGCACAGACCGGATGTTTTGTGGCCGCGGAGTCAGCACGTATTGGGCTTGTCGACAAGGTATTCACCCGCGTGGGAGCGAGCGACAATATATCGCTTGGCGAGTCGACATTCATGGTGGAGATGAACGAGGCAGCCTCGATACTCAACAACATGAGCGAGCGTTCGCTGATACTGTTTGACGAGCTCGGCCGCGGTACCTCCACTTATGACGGTATATCTATAGCTTGGGCTATTGTAGAGCATATACATGAGTATGCGGGTATGCGCCCCAAGACGCTTTTCGCCACACACTATCACGAACTCAACGACATGGAGGCATTGTATGCCCGTATCGCAAATTATAATGTATCGGTAAAGGATATAGGCGGTAAGGTCGTGTTTCTGCGAAAACTCCAGCGCGGCGGTTCCGAACACAGTTTCGGCATCCATGTGGCACGTCTGGCCGGCATGCCTAAGTCGATAGTAGAGCGTGCCACGCAGGTGCTTCATCAGCTTGAGGCCTCCAACCGGCGCGACGATATCGGCAAGGATATTACAGCTCCTGCCGTGGAGGGTGGCATGCAGCTGTCGTTTTTCCAGCTCGACGACCCTGTGCTGTCGCAGATACGCGATGAAATACTCACTCTTGATATCAACAACCTGACCCCGATGGCGGCTCTCAACAAGCTGCATGATATCCGTTCGATAATCACCGGCAAGGCGTGATGGCCTTAGAAACTTGAATTTAAACAGTTTCTTAACGGCAGGATGCTATTCCCGGCCGTCGGGATGTACGATCATGTCGCTTCTTAAATGACTAATATATAAAATCCTATATACAAATCGCCCCGACCGAAACGGCCGGGGCGATTCTATTTAATTATGGCTGTGTTTGCAGATTTACTTCTTGGCTGCACGACGCTTGTCGGTGAGATAAGCTACGGGAGCTGCGATGTAGATTGTCGACAGCGTACCGGTAATCACACCGAAGAGCATTGCGAATGTGAAGCTGCGGATAGCCTCGCCACCGAGGATGAAGATACAAAGGAGCACGAGTACGGTTGAAGCCGATGTCATGATTGTACGTCCGAGAGTCGAGTTGAGCGACTTGTTGATGGTGGTGAAGAAGTCCTGCTTGGGATAGAGACCTACGTTCTCGCGCACACGGTCAAATACCACCACGGTATCGTTGATCTGATATCCGATTACGGTAAGAATAGCGGCTATGAACGACTGGTCGATTTCCATTGAGAAGGGAAGTACGCCCCAGAAGAGGGTGTAGAATCCGATTACAGTGAATGCGGTGAATGCAACGGCTGCAAGGGCGCCTACCGAGAAGGCCACATTGTGGAATCGGAGCAGGATGTAGAGGAACATCGCGATGAGCGAGAGCACTACGGCAATGTAGGCGTTCTTCTTCATGTCGGCTGCGATGGTAGGACCTACCTTCTGCGACTGCTGTATACCTATGTTCTCGTTGGTTGTAGAGAAGTCCTCGAGGGTCATGCCGCCGAGTTCGCTCTGCAGGCCTTTGTAGAGAATATCGGTAATCTCCTTGTCTACGCCGTCAGTCTCCTCGTTGATTTTGTAGTTGGTTGAGATACGCACCTTTGTGTCGTTGTCGATGGTGATTACCGACAGCGATGCATCGGGGAACATGGGGGCGAGCTTCTGCTGAAGATCGGTAGTCTTGACAGGATGGTCAAACTGTACGATATAGTTGCGTCCGCCAGAGAAGTCGATACCCTGGTTGAGTCCGCGGGCGAAGAGCGATATTACAACGATTACAATGAATGCAAGCGCTACCATGAACGATACCTTGCGTCCGCCGAGGAAGTTGAAGTTTACATTTTCAAGTTTGCCTCGCGAGAGGGGAGTGGTGAAGGTAAGGTTGAGGAAAGGCTTGGTCTTGCCGAATGCCACGAATACCAGACGGGTAAGGAACACTGCTGTGAAGAATGAGCAGACGATACCGATGATAAGTGTGGTGGCGAAGCCCTTGATGGGACCTGTACCGTAGAGGAGCAGGATTACAGCTGTGATAATCGAAGTGAGGTTGGAGTCGAAGATGGCGGAGAATGCGTTGGCATAACCGTCGGCGATAGCCTGATGGATGTTCTTTCCGGCGCGGAGCTCTTCCTTGGCACGCTCGAAGATAAGCACGTTGGCGTCAACAGCCATACCCAGGGCGAGCACGATACCGGCGATACCGGAGAGGGTAAGCACAGCCTGGAACGAGGCGAGGATGCCGAATGTAAAGAAGAGGTTGCAGATAAGGCCGATGTTGGCGATGAGGCCGGGGATTACACCGTAGAATGCCATCATGAACACCATGAGGAGCACGAGGGCTATTGCAAACGAGAGGAATCCGTCGTGGATTGCCTGCTTGCCGAGTGACGGGCCGATAACGGTGTCGCTTACGATATCAACCTTAGCTGCCATTTTACCCGACTTGAGCACGTTGGCAAGGTCCTTTGCGTCGTCGACAGAGAAGTTGCCGGTAATCTGAGAGCGTCCGCCCTCGATTACGCTGTTGATGCGCGGAGCAGAGTATACGGCTTCGTCGAGCACGATAGCCACGGGCTTGCCGAGGTTGTTCTGTGTGACGCGTGCCCACTGCTTTGCGCCCTCGCTGTTCATCTCCATGCTTACGTAGTTGCCCTGCATGTTGTCGAAGTCGCTTGTGGCGTTGGTCACTACGTCTCCGCCAAGGGCAGGCTTGCCGTTATTGCTCTTGAGAGCGATGAGCTGGTAGATGTCAGCCTTGCGTGTAGTGTTGGTTACGGTGTCGGTATATGTCACCTCCTGGGGCTTCACCTCCCAGCGGAGTTTCAGGTTGGAGGGGAGGATGCGGGCAGCGGTGGCTGTAGCGAGAATCGAGTCGATAACCTCGCGGTGGGCCTGTGTGGCCATACCGATGTAGGGTGTGCCTGCATAGCCCTGACCGTCAAAGTAGCCGAAGAATGTTTTGGCTACGCCTGTGCTGTCGGCGCGGAGGGCATTCTCGAGGGCCATAAGCTGGCTCTGTATGTCCTCGAGGTTGTATACTTCGTAGAACTCGAGATTGGCCGATGCCTTAAGCAGGTCGCGTACGCGGTCATGCTCCTTTACGCCCGGAAGTTCAAGGAGAATCTGACCGTCCTTTTCAAGTTCCTGGATGTTGGGGGCAACCACGCCAAACTGGTCGATACGGTTGCGGAGCACGTTGGTAGAGGAATTCACGCGGTCCTTTACCTCCTGCTTTACGGTAGCTTCCACCTGGTCGGCGCTTTCACCGCGCTTTGCCACGTTCTTGAATACTACGGCCATGTCGGCGCCCGGCTCCATCTCCTTGTACTGCTTGAAGAATGCAGCAACATAGTCGCTGGTCTTGGTGCGCTTCACTACCGAGTCGGTGGCGGCAAGTACGCGGTTGAATGTCTTGTTGTCGTCGGCATTGGCGATAGAGCGCAGAATGTCGGGC
Organism: Muribaculum sp.; assembly: GCF_029051885.1. Lineage (GTDB taxonomy): Bacteria > Bacteroidota > Bacteroidia > Bacteroidales > Muribaculaceae > Muribaculum. The sequence goes on along the minus strand of NZ_JAIDKI010000239.1, from coordinate 15,941 downwards.
ACGCTTACCTGGAGGATTACGTTCATACCTCCTTTCAGGTCGAGGCCAAGGCCTACGCCCATCTTCTGTACCTGATTGAATGTATAGCCGAATACCGGATACACCTTCTCTTTTCCGATTGAGTCGATGTAGTTCTTGTAAGCCTTTGTGTAAGCCTCGGAATTGGCATCGCCATTGGCGATTGCCAGCGCGTACTCCTGGCCTTTCTTCTCATAGCGGTTTGTGACCCACGTAAATGAGAGATAGAACAGACACACGAGCACGAGGAAGATTGCTATTACACCGGAAATGGCGCTTCCGGTCGTACCTTTGCTTTGCATGTGTTGGTTAAGATGATATGATTAAAGTAGTTAATATGATTCCGCTTTTATCTGAACGCCGGCATGATGTGTGATGCATCCGGGTGGCACGCAGAGTGTCTGCGAAAAAACGCCGTCAGATTTCCCGCTTTTTCAAAACTTGAAATTTAACGCTATTTTTCAGCGTGCAAATATAGCGTTTTTTTCTCATAATATGTTATATGAGTTGTTTAAAATGTCATTTTGTTGGTCTCTCTCAATAAAATTATTGTTCCGGATGACTGTAATTATGAATAAAAGATGTAACTTTGCGCCACGATATCAATCCGGGTGGACAAATTTGGCTGCTTGCAACCACCGAAAAAAATGCTAAAACCGCTTGTACTCATGCAGGAAAGTTGCATGAATGTTACGACAGAGGTTGTTAATGCATATTTCACTCCGCTCCGGCTTGAATCCTACGCCGGTGACGGAGATTTTTTTTACCCTTCCGTCGTATTTTTGCAAATCAACATATTTTCTGAATATATGGACATTAATCATTATCTCTTCACATCCGAATCGGTGTCCGAGGGTCATCCCGACAAGGTTGCCGACCAGATCAGCGACGCCGTTCTCGACGAATTCCTTGCCCAGGACCCTGAGTCGAAAGTGGCATGTGAGACTCTTGTCACCACGGGCCAGGTGGTAATAGCCGGAGAAGTCAATTCCGAGGCTTACATCGACCTGCAGGCAGTAGCCCGCAAGGTGATTACCGATATAGGCTACGACCGCAGCGAACTCCGCTTCGACGGCAACGCGTGCGGCATCCTGTCGGCTCTCCATGAGCAGAGCGCCGACATCAACCGCGGAGTAGACCGCGAGATAAAGGAAGACCAGGGTGCCGGCGACCAGGGCATGATGTTTGGCTTCGCTATTGACGAGACTCCCGACTATATGCCTCTGCCGCTGTACCTCAGCCATATTCTCCTTGTAGAGCTGGCTAAAATACGTCGCGAAGGGCGCGAGATGACCTATCTGCGTCCTGACGCCAAGAGCCAGGTGACTGTCGAGTATGACACTCAGAATCAGCCTGTGCGTATCCACACTATTGTGGTGTCGACGCAGCACGATGAGTTTATTCCCGCCGAAGATACTGCCTCGCAGGCCGAGGCCGACCGACTGATGCTCGACAAGATACGCACCGATGTGCGCGATATACTTCTGCCGCGCGTGAAGGCCGTGCTTCCCGAGAGTATCCGTGCGCTTTTTGACGAAACTCTTATACTCCATGTCAATCCGACCGGCAAGTTTGTAATCGGAGGCCCGCATGGCGACACCGGTCTTACCGGACGCAAGATTGTGGTTGACACCTATGGCGGCCGTGGCGCACATGGCGGCGGCGCATTCTCCGGCAAAGACCCCTCCAAGGTCGACCGTTCGGCCGCATATGCCGCACGCCACATCGCAAAGAATCTCGTGGCCGCCGGCGTGGCGCGCGAGGCGCTTGTGCAGGTGGCGTATGCTATCGGCGTGGCGCAGCCGGTAAGTCTGTATGTAAATACACGCGGCACTGCCAATGTAGCCATGAGCGACGCGGAGATTTCTGCGAAAGTAAGCTCACTTTTCGATATGCGTCCGCATGCTATCGAGCAGCGTCTCAAGCTACGCAACCCGATATATCAGATGACAGCTGCCTACGGCCATGTAGGACGCCGCCCGGAGACTGTCACCTGGCACAGCAAATGCAATCCTGCCCTCACACGCGAGGTAGAACTCTTTACCTGGGAGAAACTCGACCGCGTCGACGACATGCGTGCGGCTTTCGGGTTGTAATCCCACGGCGATTCATCCGGCGGTAATGTATCCGTCAGGATAAGTAAGCCGTAAAAATTATTACGTATATGAATACTTTTAAAACTTTATATTTCAGGCGGAGTCTTTTTGCCGCTTTTCCCTCTCTTCGTCAGTCATGTAGCTCGCTACACTCCTTCCTCATTGAGGAAAAATCAAACAAAAATCCTCTCGCCGGAAATATAAGATAATTTTTACGACTTACTTATGCAGTATAAATCAAGGCCATCATAGCGTTTCATGCTCTATGATGGCCTTGATTTATACTGGGGTATGGAGATGTGTTATGCCTTGTTGTCGGCCGACTGGTTCTGGCTGCGGAATTCCGACGGAGTCATGCCGGTCTCTTTTTTGAAGCATTTTGTGAAATACTTAGGGTCGGAGAATCCGACAGCAAATGCAATCTGAGAGAAGCTCATGCGGCTGTTGGCGATAAGCTCCTGGGCTCGCTGCAGTCGAAGACGGCGCAGGAAATCGCTCGGCGACATGCCTACAAGGGCCTTTATCTTACCGTAGAATACGGTGCGGCCCATGTTGACAGCCTCGGCCAGCTCCTCTATCTTGAGATTTTCGTCGCCGATGCGTGTGTCGAGGAATTTCAGCAGGCGCTGCATCATCTCCTGGTCTTCGTCGATGATGGTGGGAGATTCGAGCCTGTAGTCAGGTGCCTGTGGTGCCGGCGCCGGAGGCTCTTGCGGATTTCTGGCGCGTGCCTCCTCGGCTTCGCGTGCGGCCTGTGCCCTCACTGCCTGTTCGTGCATCACGCGGGTTATTTCCTCGAGAGTGCGCCGCTGCTGCTCATTGATTTCCGACATGCGCACATTGTCGCGCCGCTGCATGTATACGAGTACGGCCGCTGCGGCCACGGCGAGGATTATAAGCAGTATCACTACGGTGCCACGCCACGATTCCCAGAATGACGGCTCGACGTTCAGGCTGATTTTGCGTGTATTGTTCACCCAGTGTCCCGAGCTGTTTGTGCTACGCAGATACAGGGTGTGATGACCCGGGGAGAGGCGGTTGAATTTTAATTTACCTTCGCTGCCGAGATTGTGCCATAATGTGTCGCCGTCGAGCCTGTAGGCATAGCGCAGGCTTCCGGTATCGGCATAGTCAAGCGCGGCAAACTCCACGGTAATATTACGTTCGTTGCCTGCTACGGTTATTTCCGAGGGGTTTAGTTCGGTTCCGACGTCAGTGCCGTGGAGCACACGTGTGACTATTATCGTTGGAGTCTCTAAGCCGGGTATCTTCTTGTCGGGGGAGAAGAATGCCGGTCCGTTCAGCGCTCCGGTCCACAGATTCTGTCCGTCATATACCGGAAGCGCTTCGGTAAACTCTGCGTTGTCGGTGTGGCTGAGTGTGCGGTCGGCTCCGGTCGACGGATTGTATGCCACGATGTCGGACTCGCGTACTATGTATATACGCCCGTCGGGAGTCTCGCCGAGTGCAAGCACATTGTTGATGCACGACGATGTGGCGGGCATTGCTATAGGTTTGAGCTTCAGATTGTCTTTAAGCAGAGTTTTTTCCGCTACAATCTGTACCCCCTCCATTGTTGCTACATATATACGGCCTTTCTTGGCAGAAAGAATCTGCATCACATTGGGCGTGAGCAGCGACGACGGGTCGGTTTCCGAGTGGATAGTGCGGAAAAACTGCATCGAGGGCGCGTCGTCGCTATTTCCGTCGACTGTAAGGAAGCCTTCGGTAGTCGAAAGAAACATAACCCCGTCGGGGCCTTCCTCCACGCGTCTCACACGGTTGAATCCGTCGGCGGGATATCCGTTCATATCATTGCCCCGGTGGATAAACCGGTATCCTCCTGTGGAGTCGCGTCTCACCATGTGCACACCGGCTCCATATGTGGCCAGCCATATCCTTCCGCGGCTGTCCTCCACCACCTGGTATATGCTGTCGCAGCCTACCGAATAGGGGTCGGCGGTGCGTTGGTAGTTTGTGATTTTTCCTTGCGGGTCGATTGTGTATAAGCCGTTGCCTTTGGTGCCTATCCATGTAGTGCCCTTTGAGTCGGTAAGTATCGAATATATGCGGTAGGCGAAAGGCTGTGGCGATTGCGATATCTTTGCTTTTGGAGTGCCGTCGGGGGCTGTTGTCTGTGTCAGATATCCTTTGAGCTTTCCGTCGTGGTCGAACCATCCTATTATGCCTGTGGCTGTTCCGGCGAGCAATGTCCCGTCATCATTTACGGTAAGTGCCCTTACCTCCTCGTTGCGTTCAAGCGGGATTGTGTTGATGCTTCGGCGTCCGAATGTCACACAGGTAAGGTCGTGCGCGCCACTGAGCCAGAGGTTCGACTGGTTGTCGATGAAGTATCGCTCGATTGATGGGATGGCCGAGTAGTTGAGCTGTGGCGATACCAGTGGCAGTGGCTTTACCTTGCCGCTGTATTCGCTGAAATATCCGAAGGGGCGGTTGCGAGGTGCGAGCCAAACCGTGCCGGTAGGGTCTTCAAGCCACAATGGTCTGCGCGACACCGTTACTGGTGTCATGCTCTCTTCGGTGTCGATATATCTTGCGGTGCTGCTCCCCGGCTCGGTGAGCAGTATCTTTCCACCTTCTGCAAATGCCCATATGCGCGACTTTGTGTCGACGTACAGGTCGGTGATTTTCTCACCTCCCGGCGATGCAATTATGCTCCATCGGTTGGCGGGGATGTCGTAAATGGCTATCCCCGATGATGTTGCCGCCATTATGCGGTTGTCGTCAAGCCGTCGTCCGGCGCTTACTCCGGGACGCCCCGGCACGGCAGCGATTGCTGTGAGCTTCCCGGCATTGTATACGTATGCCCGACCGTCGGTGGTAAGGAAATAATCTTTTCCGCCGAGTTCGACCGGCTCCATGAATACACCGTCGGCATGGATGTCGGTGCCATATAGGCTGATACCGGTGTCGGTGAATATCCATTCAAGCCCCGACGGGGTGCTTTTCACCGTTGTTATGTGGTGTGCGCCGATAGAGGCCATATGGGTTGTGTCCCATATCTCCATCAAGGCCGTGTCGGATGGCGCTTTGGCGTTAAGTCTGATTGTCGGCTTGCCTCTCGAGCCTATCATCCATATCCCCTCGGGCGCTACTGATATGGCCCTGCAATGATATTCGCCGCCTGTCTTCATGGCGATATCGTCGCTCACTGCTACAAATTTTCCGGATGCGATGTCGAGGTAGTAGGGGAGCTCGCCATACAGATGCATCCACAGGCGCCCGTGGGTGTCGGGCCATATGGCGGTGATGCGGTTGGTGGGGAGAGTGCCGTTGCGTTCACCCGAACGATAGCTTATGAAATTCTTGCCGTCGAAATTAGACAGTCCGCCCCATGTCGACACCCAAATGAGGTCGCTGGAATCTTGCGCGATACGGGATACATTGTGCGACGGCAACCCGTCGGACGTGCGATAGGTGCGCACTCTGCAATAAGGTTGCGCTGATACATTAATATACAGTATCGCTGCGGCTATGAGCATTATTGCTGTGGCAATCGAGCGTTGTGCCCGGCATATGTATGTGTCTTTTTCTGTCACTGCTATGTTCATGGCTGCGTAAAAGATGTGAATAAATTATTAGCCCTGCAATTCGTAAAATACTAATTGCAAAGTAACAAAATCGGCTGATGATTTGCAAATATCACTAAATAAAAATAAATACATTATAAAGGGGGTGAGAGGCCGGCGGTGTCAATATTTCTACCTTGATGATTATTTCACAAGCTCTTATGATAGCCTTATTCACACTCATTATGGTATTTGTCGGTAATTAAAGCATATATTATGTTAAAAAGTTAAAACACTGCCCGGGAGTGTCTTCTGTCGGGAGAATATATTAAATTTACGCCCAATACGTCAAAAATTCACCCCGACTTACTTTTTTATTTCGGAATTTTGCACAGGTGATTTAAGCCTCTGCCCGATTCTGCGGCATTGACTTATGTTGCCTGAGTCATGGCTGATACCTTGGCTTAAGTGTGCAAATATCCATAAAAAGTAATCTAAACCAAATAAACCAATAATATCATGATCAAATCACTCTCAAAGCTCATGATTGGGTGTGCCGTAACTCTTACGGCGTGCTCGCAGGGTGTTGATGATGCAGCCTCTGACCTCGGTCTGGGCGATGCGTCTGTGCCCGGCCAGGGAGCCACAGTGACAATGGCGCTTTCACGTGCCGCCGCGTCTGAGTTTATCCAGGCCGGGATTCAGAAGTTTACGGTCTATGTCTACAAGGTAGAGCGTCGTGGGTCAACACTCTTTATGGAGAAGGAGTTTGATGTCAGCAATCCGCGTGTCGACTTCGAATTCCCTCTGGGAGAAACCTACCAGACTTTTGCGGTGGCCAATGCGAGCGGTGTTACCGACAAGGAAGCCTGCGAGACAGCCATGATACATCTCGACCCGAAGGGCGGAAGCGATGTATGGCTGACAAGTCCGGTACGCTTCTCCACCGACAAATCGGTGGCTGAGGTATCTCTTGAAATGCGACGTGTGGTGTCGAAGCTGATATTCGCCGCCGCCGAAAACGACACCCCCGAAGGTGAGGCGCTCCTTGCCTCGCAGACCGACTTCGACCGCATCGACGTTACATTCAAGAATGTGGCTGACGCGTATCTGGTAAGCAAGATGCAGGCACAGCTTTCAGAGGTGACTGTGTCGGTCGACGCAGCATCGAAGTATGGTGCTACCATATACACCTTCGAGACCCGCAATACCGGTGTCAACGGTGCGTTGAGCCTCAGCTATATGAAGGCCGGCGTGCAGGTCAACACCTCTGCGAGCGACCTCGATGTAAACTCTCCCTACACATCCGGAGCGGCATACACATTGAAAGTACCGGTGACCGACATCAACTATATGGCTGACGAGTGGGCACGCTCTGCGATGTCGCCGCTTACCGTCACTATTTCAGACCTTTAATCAACCGACACCATCGATATGAAACGATATATCAACTGCGGCATAGCCATGCTGGCGATAGCCGCCGCTTCCGTGACTGTATCATGCAGCAAGGAGGAAGCCTACGACACGGCGGTGATGCGCGACTTGCAGATGACTCTTGACGGTGAGCCGTGGAGTCCTTACTACGGTACCGACAACAAAGTCGACCCGACCAACAACAACCGCCCTATATTCGTATATCTCACCGACGGCTCTTACTATCGCAACATGCAGTCGTCCTACCGCTTCTCGCTTGAGAGCGGAGAGTACCTCGTGCTCGCCACCAACCAGTCGACATATCTCAATCCGCCGACTTCGCTCAACGATCAGGTAATAGAGCAGGACCCGGAGACTCGCAAGACATTTGCCGTTTCCGCTCCGGTAGTGTATAGCGCAGGCAGTCCGATGACACTTGAGCTGAAGACCCGTACAGGTATGCTGCGTCTGCGCTCTACCGACGTGAAGTCCGACAAGAGCTATGCCGCCATACGCACGGTCATCACTACTCCTGTCACAGCCTACCATGTAGGACGCGCCGAGGTTGTGCTCGGAGAGTCCTACGAACTCGTGCGTGAGAAGGACACTTCATCGGGTGGTGTCGGATTTACCGAGGATGCAATGATTCTCGGCTCCGATCAGCCGCTTGACATACGCCTCGACTATCTCGACAATGCCGGCGAGGTTGTGAAGACCCGCACTCTCGAGGGTGTCGATCCCATCAAGGTGGCACCCAACGATACTACGGTAGTCGAGTTCATGCTCAACAACCCCGACGAGCGCGTCACCATCAATTACAACATCGTGCTTGGCCCCAACCGCTGGACAGAGTCTACCCTCTATCCCTCGACAGAGGTTAAGGTGCCCGAGGGCTACACATATGTTGCTCCCGGCGAGTCAATCGACGATGTAATCAAGGCCCAGGCTGCCGACCCTTCAGTCGACGAGATACGCATATTCCTGAAAGCATCGGCTTCATATAAGATTGGCGGCACATCGACCAACACCCTTACCAAGTCGATTTCGATTCTCGGTCAGACTCCCGGTTACGGTCAGTCGGAGGCAGTCGTTACGGTCAACTCGTTCACAATGAGCGGCACATTCGACCGTGTTCATTTCGAGAATATCGAATTCTCCGGACTCTCGGCCCGTCTGTTCAATATCAACCGCAATACATTTACCCTGCAGGAGGTATCTCTGGTCAACTGCCGATTCCCCAACCGCTGGAACCAGGGTATCATATGGAATCAGGTAGCCGCTACCGACCGCAGCCAGATTGTACATAAATTCCGTATGGAAAGGTGTACCATCACCAACTTTGTGGCCGGAAGCAATCCGCTCTTCAATCTCCCGGCGGCACGTGTCGAACCAATCTACAACTGGGAGTTCACCGACTGTCTGTTCCATGGCAATTTCGGCAGCTCGATATTCTTCATGAAGGGTCTCGACAAGACCGACGGACCTGTGACAATGAAGTTCGACGGATGTAAGTTCCTTGACACTCGCGGCGGCAACTTTACCCTGTGCAATGTATCGCCCGGCACGACTACCGCTACCGTCACCATTACCGACTGTCTTGTCGGCAGCTCGAAGAACGGTGCAGGCACATGGATGGTAACCAACTCCAACGCTACCGTCAATGCTTCAGGCAATACCCGCGCCAAGGGCTATACTATGAAAGCCTATGGCTTTACCCCCGAGCCCGACGAAGCCGCAATGACATTCGACGAAATCATCTCGAGCCTTAACCTCTAACCCCCCCATAGGAAACACAGTTATGAAGAACAAGATAATCCTTACACTTCTCATGCTCCTGGCCTGCACGGCCGGAGCATGGGCTCAGACTGCCACCGTCACCGGTACTGTCAACGACCCCGACGGCCCTGTAATCGGTGCTACCGTGCAGGTAAAAGGCACAACCATAGCTACAGCCACCGACTTCGACGGCAACTTCACTCTCTCGGGAGTAAATCCCGAAAAAGCGGTGCTGGAAGTACGCTCGGTAGGCTACAACCCCAAAGAGGTTGCTCTTAAAGGGCGCACCACCGGCATAGATATCCTCCTTGAGACCAACTCGACCCTTATGGACGAGGTTGTGGTAATCGGTTACGGTACCCAGAAGCGAGGCAACCTTACCGGCTCCATGGCTTCGGTCGATGCCAAGGCCATCGAGCGCATGCCGGTAGCCAACGTCGGCGAGGCTATCGTAGGCCGTATGCCCGGTGTGCAGGTTACTACCGCCGACGGTTCGCCCGACGCCGAGATTACCGTGCGTGTGCGTGGCGGCGGCTCGCTTACCCAGAGCAACGAGCCCCTCGTGCTTATCGACGGTTTCGAAGGCTCGCTCAATGATGTGCCCGCTACCGATGTCGAGGACATCCAGGTGCTTAAGGATGCCGCATCGACAGCTATCTATGGTGCGCGAGGCGCCAACGGCGTTGTGCTCGTCACCACCAAGAAAGCCAACAAAGGCAAGGTACAGGTGTCGGTAAACGCATATGTGAAGACTGCTGAACTCTCCAACAAAATCGACGTGCTAAAACCCTACGACTTCGTATGGGCCAACTACGAGCGCATCCGCCCCAAAGGCGCAAGTGCCGGCAACGGCTATGCAGCCAACTTCGGCCAGCCCTATGAAATGTATATCTACCAGGGCGAGGAAGGCTATGACTGGCAGGACATCATCTTCGGCACACATCCCGTGTCGTGGTCGCTCGACGCCAGCATCAACGGCGGTAATGACAAGTTCAAGTACAAACTATCCTACATGCATCAGGACCAGCCGTCGGTGATGCCCGATAACGGCCTCGTGCAGAACAACGCCAACCTCAACCTCAACTACAAGCCTTTCAAGTGGCTCGGTATCGAGTGGCGCACACGCTATATGGACAAGACACTCTCGGGCCGCGGCACCGAGGGTATATCACTCCTTACAGCTCTCCAGGAGCAGCCTACCAACGGACTCCAGGACTATACATCCGTACCCGACAACTCGGAAATCGTCGATGACGATACTTTCGTTGAATACTTCCATTACGATCCCCTCGAGACAAACCGCCGTTACTACCGTCGCCGCAAGTCGCGCCTCATCAACCTCGGCGGTGCACTTACCTGGACATTCAAGAAGGGCCTTACCCTGCGCAATGAATTCTACTACGAATATTTCCGCGAAAGCGACCGCCAGTTCAACGCCGCCAACTCCAACAGCAACTCAAAGACTGTAGGTCCCAACCTTACCGACCAGCTTAAGGGTCGCCACAAATGGCAGATGACCAACGTGCTCAACTGGAACTTCGACCTTGGCGCCAATGACTTCCAGCTCATGGCCGGACAGGAAATGAAGAGCCAGCAAGAGAATACCAACAAGGATTATGTAGGCTACCTGCGCGGCGCTCTGTTCGGACTTGCCACCGACGAGGAGGTCAACGCCAACATCGCTTTTGCCAACCGTCATCTCGGTGAGCTCCTGAGCCACACCTGGACTCATCCGTCCGACATCAGGATTCTCTCTTGGTTCGGTCGAGTCAACTACTCTTACGACGACCGTTACCTCGCCACCGTAACTCTCCGTGCCGACGGTTCCTCAAAGTTTGCCCGCGGCAACCGCTGGGGCTTCTTCCCCGCTGCGGCTCTCGCATGGCGTCTCTCCAACGAGCGCTTCCTCAAAAACTACCAGTGGCTCTCCAATCTCAAGCTGCGTCTGTCGTTCGGTATGTCGGGTAACGACCGTATCGACTCCGACCTCTACATCAAGCTCTATAAGGAGGGCGACGCATCAAAGGCTTCAGGCCTTCTCCCTTCCGGAAAATATTACGAATTCCAGAGCAAATACCCCGTCAACCCCAACGTAAAGTGGGAGACTACAATCACCCGCAACGTCGGTCTTGACTTCGGTATGTTCAACGGACGTCTCGACGGTACTGTAGATGTCTACTGGAATACTACCAAGGACCTCCTGCTCGCCACACAGATTCCCGGCGATACAGGCTTCACTCAGATGATGACCAACATCGGCCAGACATCCAACCGCGGTGTCGAGCTCAACCTCAACGGATTCATTCTCGAGGGACGCGACTACTCTCTTAGCGCCAGCTTCAACATCGGCTTCAACAATGGTAAGATTGACAAACTTTCGGAAGGCGAGGAGTCATTCTATACCACCGCTCCCAAAGTCGATGTCAACGACGACGTGTTCTGGTATCGTGTAGGCCAGAAGATGGGCCAGATTTACGGCTATGTCAACGACGGCTTCTATACCGTTGATGATTTCACCTTCGACTCCGAGGCCAACACCTATACCCTCAAGCCCGGTGTTATCGACTGCTCGCTGCTCGCCGGCAACCTTGCTCCCGGTTCGCCCAAATTCAAGAAGACTGCCAAAGTCGATCCCGACGACCCCAATGCCAATGTGCTTACCGCCGACGACCGCCAGTTTATCGGCAACACATCTCCGAAGATTTCGGGCGGATTCGGTCTCAACGCCACTTTCAAGGGATTTGACCTCGCTGCGTTCTTCAACTTCATGACAGGGTTCGACGTAATCAACCTCAACAAAATCAACATGAGCCTCATGCCGTCGAGCACAGGTGCCTACCGCAACCTCTCGGCTGAATTCTCGGGCATGTGGCACCGCTACGACGAGATGGGCAACGATATGTACCGCAACCCCGAGCTGATGGCCTACTACAACCGCAACGCCACTATGTGGAATCCCGCCAACATGACCAAGTCGTTCATCTCGACCTATGGCGTTGAGGATGGTTCGTTCATGCGTCTCCAGACTCTTACTCTCGGATACTCGCTCCCCAAGTCGCTGCTGCGCCATCTGCACATGTCGAAGTGCCGTTTCTATGCCACCGGCTACAACCTCTTCACCATCACCAATTACTCCGGCTATGATCCTGAGGTAAATATCGGCCAGGGCACTTCGCCTAACATCGACTACAACATGTATCCCCGTTCGCGTACCTACACATTCGGTGTGCAGCTCGCATTCTAATCTCATCTAATTCACAGTCATGAAACTCAATATATTCCGCTATATAGCTCTCGGCGCGATAGCCGTGTCGCTCTCAGCCTGCGAGGACTTCCTCGATGTAAGTCCCGACTCGTCGATTACCAACGAGGACATATTCTCATCGGAGGACGAGACAAAGGCGATGCTCAACACCATCTACACAAAGCTCACCGCCAACGACCTCTACGGTCTTGCCTGGCCCTACACTTTCAACACCAACACCGATGTCGAGATGAAGGCAAACGGCAACCAGAACTCCACCTCGGGCAACGGTGACGAAGTAAACTGCTTTGACATGCGCGCCCTCTGGGGTTCGCTCGAAAAGACATGGAATGCAGCCTATGAGGCCGTCAACTACTGCAACGACTTTGTGGAGAACATGGAGCAGTCGCCGCTCTTCTCGGCCGAGGTCAACGGCACTCCTTCGATGATGCAGCAGATGTATGGCGAGGTCAAGTGTCTGCGCGCAATGCTCTATCTCGACCTTATCCGCACATGGGGCGATGTCCCTTACCGCACTGAGTCGACCAAGGTGGGTATCGACTTCTACGGAGAGGGTGTCACCGACCGCAATGTGATTCTTACCAATCTCATCAACGACCTTATCGGTGTGGAGAATCTTATGCTCCCCGCAGCCGACATTACCGAAGGTGTGGAACGCGCCTCTCGTGAGTATTGCCAGGCGCTTATCGGTCAGCTCTGCCTCTATCGCGGCGGATATGCCCTGCGCCCCGGCGGCTCGACAGGTGTCATGACCCGCGCCGACGATTATCTCGACTACTACCGTACGGCAAAGACATATCTCGGCAAGGTGATTTCTGAAAACCGCCATTCGCTCGACCGCGAGAGCTTTGCCGAGATGTGGGCACGCGAATGCCGCTGGCAGGTGCTCCGCGACGGTGATATCATATTTGAGGTGCCGATGATGAAGGACGGCAATGGTTCTTACGGCTACAACGTAGGTGTGACTATCGGCTACAACGAGGATCGTCCCGGCCATCAGTTCGGACAGGCTACCAACCGTATCAACTTCTGTGGTCTCTATCCCTTCACCTTCGATCAGCGCGACCTGCGTCTCGATGTCACCTGCGTTCCCTACAAGTACGACGAGGACCTCAACCAGGAGGCCGACTTCGGCAAGAGCTGTGTGTCGGGCTGGAATATCGGCAAGTGGAATAAGATGAAGATGGACCTTGACAATATGATGTCGGGTATAGCCGGTTCTACCGGCATCAACGCCGTGCGTATGCGTTATGCCGACGTGCTCCTGATGTATGCCGAGGTTGAGAATGAACTCAACGGCCCCACTGCTGACGCCAAGGAGGCGCTCAAGAAGGTGCGCCGCCGTGCTTTCGACAGCTCGCTCTATGGCGAGATGGTCGAGACATATGTCGAGGGTCTTGCCGGCCGCGACGCATTCTTCAAGGCCATCATGGACGAGCGCGCATGGGAATTCGGCGGTGAAGGCATCCGCAAGTATGACCTCGCACGCTGGAACAAATATTCCGAAACTCTGATATACCTTTATAATAAGCTCACCGACTGGGGCAAGCGTGCCAACGGTATCGGTACACGCGACGATGTGCGCGACGTAATCTACATGCGCAAGAGCACCGACGATGCCGGACGCACAACCCTTGAGTTCCGTGGCTTCAAGGAGTACGGAGAGGATGTTGATCACCCCGCATCAGAGGGATGGCGCGACCAGCAGGACTATGCCAAGAACTGGTGGACCCGCAATGCCGAGACCGGCGACTATGAGTTGCATGCCGATGTGAAGTGGAGTTTCCGCGGATACATTAATTATAATAATGCCTCAGGAGTCACTGCCGATATCCCTGTACGTTATCTTTGTCCTTATCCCAGCCGTATCATCACTACCCACAAGGGAAGCATACAGCAGCAGTACGGTTATCGTTAATTTTCACCTTTCATGCTCAGACTTATGAAATTCAATATATTCCGTTTTGCAGCCATGGCGGCGATTGCGCTCGCTTTCACTGCCTGCGACGACGATGACAAGTTTACCTCGCGAGGCGACCTGTTCCAGCCCCGCTTCGCCACAAGCCCCGAAGTCACCGTCAAGAACCACAACGATATGACGCTTGTATGGTACAAGGTCAACGCCGCTGTCGGCTATACCGTACAGCTTTTCGAAGACAGCTACTATCAGCGCCTGTTCATGGAGCTGGAGACCACCGACCCATATGTGACAATCGAGGATATACCTTACTCGACCACATTCTATGTGAGAGTGCGCTCCAATGCGGCCAACCCTGCCAACAATTCCCAGTGGGCCCGTTGCAACTTCTCTACCGAAGCGCGTCCCGACTACGAGCAGATTCTTATGGGTGTGTCAAAAACTGAAATCGGCGACAACGACGCTATAATCCGCTGGCGTGTCGACGCTGCCAATCCCGTCGACAGTTTCTCGGTAGTTCCGGCCATTTCATCCGATATACCTTCCGTAACCCGTTACGTCACATCCGAGGAGAAGCAGACAGGCGAGATACACGTTACCGGCCTTACACCCTCCACTCTGTATACAGTCAATGTATATGACACCTCCAAGCCGCGTAAATACGACAAGCCCTACAATGCCGTATCGCTCCGTACCACCGGTCCTGCCCCTGCCACTGTAGAGGTAGAGCCTACCGACGACCTCTCGGCCATGCTGATTGCCGCCAACGACGATCCCGAGACTCCCGAAGGCACCGTATACGATCTCCTCGCCGGTACTACATATACCATCACTCCCTTTGCCATCAAGAAGGGCTTCGTGCTGCATGGCCCTGCTACCGGCGACCGCCCGGTAATCGTCATGAACGGCACATGGAGTACTGCCGCCAACGCCAACATCGCTTCATTCTCGTTTGAGAACGTTGAACTCCGCAATCAGGCCGACAACCAGTACTTCTTCAACTCCGGAAATCCCTACGAGCTGGAGACTGCATCGTTTACCAACTGTGTCTTCCGTTATATACGTCGTGGCTTCTGGCGTCATCAGGGTGCAAGTACCAAGCACATTTCTAATATCGAAATCGACAACTGCTGGTTTGACCAGTGCGGATGGCAGAGCGGTACTTACGGTACATTCGCATTCGGCTCAGGCAACAAGGGTGAGATCGGCACCTACGACCAGATTGACAATCTGACCATACGCAACACCACATTCTCGCGTGGCGGCTACAAGCAGGATACACGCTTCGGCTGGGGCAATCTTGTCAATCACTCTCAGTCGTCCCATCCGATAAATCTCATCATAGAGAATGTCACATTCTACGACTTCTGCATCAACCAGCGTCTTATCGACATTACCAACACCGAGCGCTCCACAGTCACTGTGCGCAATACTGTGATTGCCTCCGACATGGGTGAGCTGCTCTCGCTTGGCTCCGGCACACGCACTACATTCTCCAACAACTACGCTACTACCGACTACCGCCTTGGTGGCTCTCAGATTCGTGCCACAAGCGTAGGAGCGGCTGCAGCCGACCTGTTTGTGAATCCCGACGGCGGCGACCTTACCGTGAAGGACCACTCGTCGCTGATATTCATCAACGAGGCTGGCGACCCGCGCTGGCTCGTCGACTGATTGGCGTGGAGCCGGTGTAGATTTCAACGGCTCTTATGAATATACTTACTCGCCGTATCGGATATTTCCGGTACGGCGAGTTTTGTTATCCGGCAGGTAACACTCATTAAGTAAGTCGTAAAAATTATTACGTATATGAATACTTTTAAAACTTTATATTTCAGGCGGAGCCTTTTTGCCGCTTTTCCCTCTCTTCGTCAGTCATGTAGCTCGCTACACTCCTTCCTCATTGAGGAAAAATCAAACAAAAA